>DDIK01000013.1 GCA_002338505.1 Bacteriovorax sp. UBA1852 | reverse complement strand
GATGCTCCCTTTTCTGGTGTATACACCAGGCCATTGGTAAGATTCGTAAGATATGATACTCCACCCTTTTTTTTGTGCTCTTCACTTAAATAGTGAGAGTCCAACGTAAAGACGGGTACTTCCATAAAGATAGGATCTTTACAAGAAGTTGTCTTCCTTATCTCTCTTGCTATTCTTTCTCTATTTTTAATCATTATTTTGTGGTGTCTTCGCGCATCCTTTCTTATCGTATCAATTATACTTAATTCCAAGAATTCACTTACTTGATATCCATTTATACAGTTTTCGTTGTAAATTTTTTGAACTTCATTTTCTGAATAATCTTTCTTATGTTGTAGACGTGAATATTTATATTCTTTGCAAAAGTGTTTCTTACTTTTTACGTTATTCTTTTCCATAAGCTCAAAAGCCTTTAATGGAGACGACATCAAAACGACAAAGTCACAAGCCCCTTCTTTATTAGTTTTTACAATATTAAAGACTTCATCGACATGACCGGTTCTAAAGCTGGTTATATCCAATTCAATCAATCTATTTTCATTATCCTCCAAAGATTCCTCTAGTCCTATTTGATTTTTTGTACTCGCTCTATAATTTCTTGCACCAAAGAAAGAGCTACGAGAATTTGGCTCTTGATATCCCCCTTGAGACTGCTGAGTTCCAGTAACAAAAGTTCCTCCAGGAAGGACTTCAAGATTCCCTCCCATATCCATGTTACGTCCTTCATATGGGTCTTTGGCGACTTCTTCAGGGATAAAGTATGGAAGGTCGCATGCCTTCGCAATTTCGCACGCTATTCGATTTGAATACTTCTTACCATCTTCATCCGGATGCATTAGTTGGTAGACAGCAGGCTTGTCATATATTGTGGTAAACTCCATAAAGTCTTGTATCCATACATTAGCGACAGAGTTCCCTCTAAAGTAGATGATGTTCACTCTTGGGTTATTTATAATCTTTAATAACTTTTCATCTTTTTTTAATGAATCTACTTCACTCTTATTAATAGCTATATTGATTTTACTCGATGAATTTTTAGCGAGAAGATCTTTAATGAGATCTCCAATTGCTATGCTTGTGTTAGGAGTGTATGTAATAACAATTGCACCAGTGGGTGCAACATTAGATAGTCCTTTTAACTTATTCGACTTCTCATCACACTTAGGTAAATTCTCACTATTGAGACTACTAAGAGCGAGACATTCATTTGTGGTAGCATTTTCAATAAGGTCAAGAAGACTTTGTTCAATACTATCAAAAACACAATCACTTTCTGGATTAGATTTCTGACAAGCATAATCGGTTGAAAGTCCACGACTCACTTTCACTGGATTGGCCCAGGATAAGAATGTGAAAATCATTAAAGGTAGTACTTTAAACATAAGTACTTATCGAAGAATATACAAAAAAATTGAAGGATAGCTTACAAATATCTCGCCATTTCCGAGTGTTTCTGTCGGCTATAGGATTGAACTATATATTTTATAGTTTTCCTCATCAAAACAACAAAATATAACCTTTTCAAACTCAGCTAAGTCTTCAAAACTCTTTACTGCACTCGTCGCAGTTATGGCCGCTTCAATCTTAGGATAACCATAAATTCCAGTAGAGATATTTGGAAAAGCAATTGTTCTAAAGCCATGTTCAAGAGCTAATTCTAGTGCTCCAAAATAACAACTCTCAAGCAGATCAGATTCATTATTTTGACCACCGCCCCACTTAGGCCCAACGGCGTGAATGATAGCGCCAGCTATAAGATTATAAGATTCAGTCAATATCACTTCGCCAGTTGGGCAGCCACTTAGACTCTGGCACTCTTTTAAAAGTTCAGGTCCTGCTTTTTCATGAATAGCACCATCAACTCCACCACCTCCAAGAAGTGTCTCATTGGCAGCGTTAACAATAACATCAACATCAAGCTCAGTTATATCACCATTTATAATTTCTATATTTTTCATATGTCCTACTCTTATAATTAATCAAATATTCCTATCGGAGATCCACCGCCTTGATTATCTTCAAAATAATCAAAGTCAATAGAGATGGCTGCAGCAAAGAGGAGTGCTTTTGTTGAAGTCTCAAGACTTTCTTCCATACTAAGTCCAAAAGTATCGTTATCAGTAAATGCTTCTTTTAAGAGACCACCCCATTTCTTCTTAACCTCTCCAATTTTTTGACCACGAATGTCCTCAATTTCAAATTGAAAAAATTTAAAGAAGCCTGACTCAATTCTCCCTCTCACACTTCCAAGGTTATCTGTAATCTCATATCGTTTTTTTAAAATTCCAAACTTCTGATCAACTGTTCCAACAATTTGGTCTTTCGTATCATAGAGATATGCGGTTGAAAAAAAGAAGTAAAAAGGTCTCTCATAACGAAGAATTTCTTGTTGTTTTGAATCATATACTCTTACATCTAAAGGTCTATGGGACCTCGCTATAAGTCTAATAATAAAACCCAAAATACCTGAGCCTTTCTCTAATATAAAGCCATGCTTTGCGCCACTGACATCAGAAACTTCATATTTGTTCTTGGCCTCGACCCCGACAAGGATTTCACCCCAATTCTTAATTTGCCTAATAAACAAATGTGTTTGGGCCCTAAAAAATTCCGTTAAACTCTCATTTTCCATGTTACTTATCCATAAATTTAATCATATAATTCGAATGAAACACTTATCGATCTTAGCACCAGGAGGCCTAGAGTGAAACCATTTATTGTCGTTTGTGATGGTATGGACAAGTCTGTTTTTGAAACTCTTCAATCAGTTCAAGAATTTGATGTTCATCCAGAAAGAAAATTAACTCAAGATCAAATTCAAGAACTACTACCAAAAGCAAGTGCTCTTGTGATTCGTTCATCGACTGAAGTAAAAGATAAATATCTAGAACTAGCCCCTGAACTAAAATATGTCATTCGAGCAGGCGCTGGAACAGATAATATTGATAAAGTTGCATGTGGAAAAAAAGATGTAAAAGTTTCTAACACTCCTGGTGCTAATAACAACTCTGCAGCTGAGCACGCAATAGCTCTGATGTTAACAGTTCTAAGAAAAACAGCTTTTGCCAATGCTACAATGAAAAGTGGTGGTTGGGACAAATCAAAATATACAGGAACTGAATTAGCAAATAAGAAAGTTGGTATAGTTGGTTTTGGTCAAATTGGAAAAATCGTAGCGAAGAGACTTCAAGGATTTGAGCCAGAGATTCTCTTTTATGATCCATTTTGTGAATCAACAGATATTCCAAACTGCACTAAAGCAAATTCTGTGGACGAGATTTTTGAAACTTGTGACATTATCACAATTCACACTCCACTAATGGACGAAACGAGAAATATGGTTAACAAAGACCTTCTCTCAAAAATGAAACCTACGGCCATTCTCGTTAATGCAGCCAGAGGTGGTATTGTCGATGAAGAAGCGCTCTACGAAACTTTAAAAGAAGAGAAAATAAGAGGAGCAGGCTTTGATGTTTTTGCAACAGAACCACTTCCAGAAGATAGTAATCTAAGATCTCTTCCAAGCTTAGTACTAACCCCTCACCTAGGAGCAAGTACAGAAGAAGCTCAACTAAGAGTAGGCCAAATGGCAGTAGATCAACTAAAAGAATTCTTTCTTAACGATAATCTCTTAAATGAAGTAAAGGCATAATCAATGATGAAATCTTTAGCAATAATTGGCTCCCAATGGGGAGATGAGGGAAAGGGAAAGATCACAGATCTTCTAAGTCTTAAAAGCGATGTTGTTGTTCGCTATCAAGGTGGAAACAATGCCGGACATACAATTATTGTTGAAGATAAGAAAGTTGTCTTACATCTTATTCCTTCTGGAATTCTTCATGATCATTGCGCTTCCGTCATAGGACATGGAGTTGTCTTTGACCCTGAAGCTTTTGAAAAGGAAGTTGAAAAAGTAAGAGCTAGTGGGATAACCATTACTCCAGAAAAGTTAAAAATCTCTGGTAATTGTACTGTTATCACGATGTATAATAAGCTTTTAGATGGTCAAAGAGAAAGCAAAGGTCCTGTAAAGATTGGAACCACAGGAAAAGGTATTGGACCTGCATATGAAGATAAAGTTAGCCGTAAGGGAATCAAACTTAAAGATCTTCTAAACTACGATATCCTTCTTGAGAAACTTTCTGCTAATCTCATGGAAAAAGAATGCCTCTTTAAAAACCTTTATGACTGTCAATATCCCAGTGCTAAAGAAGAGGCACAGCGCTTATTTGAACTAGGAAAAATTGTCGAACCATTTATTACGGATACTTTTAGTTTCCTCGATCAATGTAAGAAAGAAGATAAGAAAATTCTCTTTGAAGGTGCTCAAGGTATTCTTCTTGATATCGACTATGGCTCATATCCTTTTGTAACTTCATCGAGTACATCATTTGGCGGAATCTACACTGGAGCAGGTATGCCTGGAGGCAGTGTCGATGAAGTACTTGGTATCACAAAAGCTTATACAACAAGAGTTGGTGAAGGACCTTTTCCGACTGAATTATTTTCTGAATTAGGAGAAAGTATTCAAAAGAAAGGTAATGAATTTGGAGCAACAACTGGAAGAAAGAGAAGATGTGGTTGGCTAGATCTTCCACTATTAAAATATGCAGTTAAGTCTTCAAATCTTACATCAATTGCTCTGACAAAACTTGATGTCCTCTGTGATATTGAAGGACTTAAAATTTGCACAAAGTATAAATATGAAGGTAGAGAAATTGATTGCGCCTATCCTGGTATCGATCTCTCTAAAGTCGAGCCTATACTTGAAGACGTCACAACTTTTTCAGATGACTTTAAGTCCGAACTCTCTCCAGCGATAAATACATATATAAAACGTATCGAAGATGCTCTTGAAATACCTGTAGGTATTTTAGCTTACGGCCCAGAGAGATCTGAAATTAAGTTTTTAAAAGAATTTCTATAGAATAAGAAGGATTAAAAATAGATGAGTGAAGCACCATTTTTTGGCTACCTTACTAAGGATGAAAGAGATCAAGCCGTGAAGAAGCTTGAAGCTTTTTTAAAAGAAAAAGAACTCAACGAGTTTGAAGACAATCTCTCATATATAGAAAAACTTATTTACGTAACACCAAATATGAAAAGAGAAATCCTCAAAGAAAATGACCTTAGAGACATTGCTATTTGTTTTAAGTTTTGTACGACTAGCTTTGTGAAGAAGTTCTTTGATGGCCTAAGCTCATCACTTAAACAAGAGATACTTCATGATCTTCAAGGTAAATATACTATTGGCGAAGTTGTTAAGACTCTTGATGATTTTGTGAAATATCTTAAGAGAAAAGAAGGCGAAGGATCACTTATACTAGATGAAGATTCTGATAAGCTGGTTTAAAAAACTAAGGTGCGATATTCATCGCACCTTGGGGTAAGAGAATTATTTGTGACAGGAACCTTTCTTATGAATTTTAGCCTCATGTCTTTGAGCTAACCTTTTTTCAATTCTCTCTTTTGCATCACTTGAAATTTCTTTATCTAAGTTTTTTACAAGATCAACAATTCTGATAAGATTCCTGCCTGTATCTTGGACTATAATAGATCGGCTTCCTTGGCTTGTGATGATACGAGCGTATCGTGATAAGAAAGGCCTTAGTGCTCTTGTGATCTCACTAGGGTATTCATGATTTTTAAGTGTTATCGAGACTATCATGTAGTCTGACAACTTTGGGATAGAAGCCGTATTATAATCTCTAATATTAATGACGCTCGTTGGTGCATATCGCACGTCCCGAGATTTTATAATTCGATAAACCTTATCTTCGAGCTTCACTCTCGTGTAGCCGTTGAGATTTAAGGACTCTGAGTAGTATTTTTCAATATTTTCTTTATTTAAATTTATATTTTTGCTGAATTGAGTATTTCCTTCAAGTTTATCTGTGTAGATATACTTGTGACCTAAAAGACGAGATACATGATCAGTGCAGGAAGTCAGAGTGGAACAAGGATTCTTAATTTTTGGAGTAGGATGAGAGTTCTTTTTATTTCCAGCAGCGTGTGTAGAGACAGAGAGGGTTACTAATAAAAAACTTGTCGTTGCTAAAAAATGTCTCACTCAAAACCTCCTGCGGTCTGATCAATGTGAAACCAGATTAACAGCAAGAATTGTTAAGTTAGTTATGGCTTTGTCAAAATGTTGTAAAGAAATAGAATGAAATAAAATGTCAGATTTTCAAATACTTACTGAAGAAGTTCACCTCTTAACCTATTTTCCTCAAAAGACTTTAAATAAACGTTTCGGACTTGGTTTTTTAAATCTTCGTCACTCTGAACACTCACTCTGACAAAGTTTGTTGTGTACCCTTCCCATAGACCTTTTTTATTCTTTCTCTCAAATAAAACCTGTGATTGTGATCCAACCTGATCCTCAGAGAACATTCGAAGCTTCGCTTCACCAAGAGCAATGAGTGATTTTACTCGTGCTTTTTTCACTGGATGCTGAATATGGTCTTCCATGCGAGAGGCAACGGTATTCTTTCTCTTTGAGTATGGAAAAACATGAAAGTGTGTAAGAGGGAGATCTCTCATGAGATTATATGTATCCATAAATTGCTCATCAGTTTCCCCAGGAAAACCGCAGATAGCATCAGCACCAATTCCGGCCTCAGGAAAGAAACTTATGATCTTATTTATGACTTCTTTGTAATCACTCAAAGTATACTTTCTCTTCATTCCTTTAAGGATTTCATCGTTTCCGCTTTGAAGTGGAATGTGAAAGTGATCAAGAAACTTTGGAGAACTCTTTAAAACCTCTAGTAGCTCGTCAGTAATAGTATTGGGCTCTACACTTGAAAGTCTCAATCTCTCAAGTCCATCGATCTCAAGTATGGCCCTTACAAGATCAGTGAGCTTCTCACCACTTGTCGATTCATACTCTCCGATATTAACACCAGTAAGAATAATTTCCTTAAAGCCAGACTTTACAATTTCACTGGCCTCTTTAACGGCATCCGCTATGGAGATCGCCTTAGATCGACCACGAGCAAATGGAATAATACAAAAAGAGCAGACATAATTACATCCGTCCTGAATCTTTAAAAAAGCTCTGGTGTGGCCTTCACTTACAGATGTAGCTGCGCCATAGAAGTCCTTTGTCTTATCGATATGAATAGCATCTGACTCATCTTCACTAAGATATTCAAAAACTTTATACTTCTCAGTAGTTCCTAGAACTAAATCAACACCAGTCATCTTTGAGATGCGAGGAGCGTCCATCTGAGCGTAGCAACCAGCAACAACAACTTTACCCTCTGGTGAGGCCTTGTGTGCCTTACGAATCAAATTACGGCATGTAGAATCCGCAGAATCTGTGACCGTACAAGTATTAATGAATGTCACATCTGATGTTTCACCAAAACCAACAATTTCATATCCACGATCCACAAAGCCTTGTGAAATTGATCCTGTCTCTGAAAAGTTCAGACGACAGCCCAAAGTATGAAATGATACTTTCTTTTTTGATGACTCGACAGATGTTGAATTTACTTCAATATTACTCATAACTAGCTTTTGATAACGTTTAAAAGCCTATTAGTAATGGAATTCATGTCATCTAGCAAGCTTGTATGAAAAAATGATTAGTTTGTCTCATGCTAAACAGATGCTTTTGACTCAGAATTTTTTTCATTATTATAATCTTTTTTATTAATCTCTGTTGACTTTATTCGTAGAAACAATTAAATTCATCCTCACGAAAACGAAATTTGGTCTCGTAGCTCAGTTGGTTAGAGCATCTCCCTTTTAAGGAGAGGGTCCTG
>DDIK01000083.1 GCA_002338505.1 Bacteriovorax sp. UBA1852 | reverse complement strand
AGTTCTTCATCCGGTGTAAAGAGTTCAACATCAACGCCTTTATTTTTATTGATTTCATTAGTATTAACTTTAGAAAAGGTGATGGGATTTATCGGACTACCCGGAGGGCCCTCTCCCGCTAAGCTTATTCGACATATATCAGGATCAGAAATAAGTTGATTTACTTGCCTTTTAAATTCTAATTCCTCTTCAAAGGTGTTGATATGGCGAGAGCCTGAGTTGAGATTGTCAATTGTCTTCATCATCACCAGGCTGAGGCCGCCCATGATGCCTGCAACTACCATTACTTGAACGAGAGAGAAGCCATTTCTATTCATAAAATATCCTTTCTTTAAGAATAGGTAATTGTTACTCAGATGTAAATTTAGGTAATTATGTTTCAACGACATATAAAGTTGGCAGATATGCAATTTGTGACCATTCGTAAGGTATTGATTTTGCTGAGTGTGTCTTGGTTGTTGAGCAGTGTGTATTTTCTGGTATTGTATGTGTAACAAAACATAGGAGGAACATGAAAACTGGATTAGACTTTACTCGTTACAGTACCAAGAGACTAGAAGATTTACATTTAACTAAGGAGCAAATTCTCTATGTCATCTTAAATGGAGTACCTATCGAGCTTGATGAAGAGTTTCTTCAATTCACATGGAAGGGGATAGAGGTAACAACATGTTTAGAGTTAAAAACGGTATACACAATTCAAAAGTACGATGTAAGTGATGGAAGTATTTACGAAGATGATAGGCACATGATGGAACCCTATAACCTAGCAATGTGCGCATAAAAAAAAGGCCCACAAATGTGGGCCTTAGTTTTTAGTATTGATTGCTGTATTTTTCAGCACAGAAGTATCTGTAGTCAGTTTCGTATCTGTTCAGGTCATCTCTTAGGTCCGCACAGAGGTCGTAACCAACAGAGCATGAGTAGCTAAAGTATGTTCTTTCAACTCTATTTGAGTAACTATCAACTAATTCATAATTACAGTTATCAAGGTGAGAGTAACGGTGTCTATATCCGTTATAGACGTAGTATGGGTAACCATTAAGCCAATGGTATCCATTGTTATAAGATACGTAATATCTTAACCATCTATTGTGATAAACATAAGTTCTACTTACACTTCTGTGGTAGTCATATGAACGATAGTATCTTCTTGAGTGTGATCTATAGTTTCTATATGGAGCATGTCTATAGCTTCTGTAGTTCCAAGAAGAATTGTGTCTTCTATGTCTTCTGTAAGCATTTCTGTAAGCTCTATCATTATTATTTCTTCTATAGTCACGGTTGTAACCGCTGTTGTTATCACGTCTGTTATTTGGTCTAGAGTTTACATTTGTATCTCTACTTCTTCTTTGGTTTCTCGTGTAACCGTCGTTGTTTCCACTTCTGTTGTGTGGTCTAGAGTTTACATTTGTATCTCTATTTCTTCTTTGGTTTCTTGAGTGAGTGTCGCTGCTACCACGTCTGTTTGTAGATCTGGTGTTCACATCAGTATTTCTATTTCTCGATCTGTTAGCAGTATCGTTACCACTTCTTCTGTTAGACCTCGTATTTACGTTTGTATCTCTACCTCTTCTTGATCCTCTATTAGAACTTGTTGAAGAACCAGATGATCTCGATCCTCTTCTGTCTCTATAGTTTGAAGATCTACTAGAGTCTCCTCTTCTATTTCGCCTTTCTTTTTCTTCTGCTTTTGCCTCAAGTGAAAATAGCGTAGCTAGTAACACGATAAGACTCATTGTCATTAAAGTTTTCATAACCCTCCCAAAAGTTAATTAGTAATTAATAGTTATAAAACTTTTAAAGATATTAAAAATAAAATTTGCTTTTAATTCATTTCTTTTTTTTCTTACATTTGAATATCGTTCAGAGTAGGGCGTGCAAGTGTCTAGAATAATTGATGTAAAATATCTATTTTCACTAAATAATAGTTTGTTTCTCACAGCACAATAATATGAATGGAGCATTTTGACACCGAGAATTTGCTCTTGAATTAAGAAGATTTAGCTTTATTATCTAGATATGAAGTTAATTATACTTATTTTATTATCATTATATACATATTCAAATTCTAAGTTAGAGCAATACCAAAAAGCTATAAAACAATACACTCTCGAGTATACTGTATTTGGGGTTGATGAATGCTTAAAAAAGAATATTGGAAATATAGCATTTGATCAAAGTGAATTAAAAAATAGTCGAAAAGTTCTAGTTGGTTCAAAAGACTATTTTAACTTACTTTCGCAATGTTTCTCTGACCATATATCACATTGTAAAAGAGATTGTGTAACAAAGATATCAATGGATAAACGTCTTGAAAATATCCAGCACTTACAAAAAGTAATCAAAAAGCTTTCAAAATAAGCTTTATTCGAACCCTGCAAATCAAGCTAGGCCCTATATCAAATGATGTATAAACTTTAGACAGTAGATAAATGTTATCTCTTTTACCATGAGTGAAAAAATATATTCTATACTAAATTTATATTAACTTTCACAACAGGGAATATGATGTCATACATCTTTTGTCTTTTTATTTTAATTCTGAGTCTTAAGACTCACGGATTTGAATTAGTGTGGAAGTCTTCCAGTGAATCAAATGTAGAAGTTATCTATCATGAAGGTATGGATGAGTATGAAGTAAAGAGTCATTCATCTTCTGTCATGTATAAGAGATCAAGTTTTAAAAGTCTTATAGACTATGAAGCTGGCTTTATTGATAAGAAATATCGAAATGGATTCAAAAACTCTATAGTGTTACATGCCCAAAAAATTAGTGATATTGATATTATTGAGCGTACAGACGATATTGATTCATTAGATATTCGCCAAGAAACACTTTTAGCTGCCTCGAGAGGATATGTCCCTGTTGGTGATATTATTTCAGTAAAAGCGCACATAGAAAATGAAAATGATAATCCTTATAACGGTCTCTTTGGCTTTATTGGCCTTAGTAATTTTGGTGAAGGACTTGAGGGTGATGACAGAGGAGATACTTTTACTTTAAATGGTGAAGTTGAAGTCACTTTTGAAAATGGTATACTTACTTTGAGGAAAAATTCTAAGTTATATGGAAAGCTATCCGATCGCAATGATGATGCTGTCTCAAGTAAGCAGATTAACAAAATTAAAGGATTTAAGGCAGTCGGCTATCTAAATGCTGATGGGGAAGTTCTATTAGATGCTCTGACAATTGACAATATAGAAATAGAATTCAAAAAATTCTTTGATGATGAAAGGTTATTTGTAAAGGTACTTACTAGATATAAGAAAATGCAAGATCAGAATGGTTTTGCGTTAAAAACACAAGAGCTCTATCACAAGCAAATTCAAAAGTATTTCTTTGATAATATGATTACCTACGATTATCAAGATCACATGGAAGATCGTACGGGTCTTGAGTTGCAGAGTGACTTCGGTGGCACTGTCAATTTCTTTAAGTCAAAAGAGTCTAAAGTTGATGGCTCAGTATCAAGCTCATTAAACTTGTCATCAATCGCTAGTTCCGAGTCTTACGGTTCAGTCACGGCAAGCCTTGAATATCAAAAAGCAAATAACCCCAGAACTAAAATGAGTGGGTTTAGGGCCCATGTCTATCACACTCAGAAGTTCTATTTCGATGGACAAGAGGGATCGCGTTCAGGGTTAGGGTTAAGCTATGGAAAAGATTTTGAAGACTGTACTTTATATACTAATTACGAAATTCAATATAATGATGATCGATATGAAAATATTTATGGAGTCGAAGAACTCCAAAGAAATAACAGGTTAGAAGCTAATCATTTATTTGGAGTTGGAGCAGATTGCAAATTATAGACAATCTTTTGATACAATATCTTTAAGGTGTTTGTAGTCTCCATCAATACGATGTTTTATTTCTAGTTTTAATATCTTTGCCAACGTCGGGTACAGGTGTATGTTCTCTTTTGATTCATGCTCAATAGCTTTTTTAAAACATGGTCCCTGAGCAAATAATATTCCATGCATGTCTTTACCTTCATGTTGACTCCAGCCGTGAGCTCCCTTTGGGGTCATATTCGGTCCTGACACTAAATAAGTTTCCTTATCTGCTATGCAAAGAATGTCTCCAATGCTGGGATTGTTTTTAAAGTTTAATTCTGGAGGAGTATTGTTATTTAAATAACAAGTATATCCACTCTTGTGGACGTTAAGTTTATTAAGTGTTGTTTGAATAAGTCTTTTCTTTTTTTTGTCTTTTAGATAGAAGTGAACAAGTGGACCACTGCCTTCGATAATGAATTCAGACTCTATATTATTTAATTTTGCCAAGAGATTAACTTTCTTATTTTTTACTGACTGCATTCCATGATCTGAAACAATGATTATATTTATAGAAGAGTCATGCGTTTGGATGAAATCGTTAAGACTCTCAATGCTCTTATCAACTTTATTAATGGCTTCTTTTGTCTCATTTGCTAAAGGGCCATATCGGTGCCCAGCACTATCGACATCATGAAAATACAGGGTGATGAGATGCGGTCTCTTTGATTTTGGAAGTCTTAACCATTCTTTGATTTTTTGGAGTCTCTTGTCATGAGGAGTACTGTGATTATAAACCATATAATGAGTTGGGTAGTGATCTGCAATTCTTGCTTCACTTCCTGGCCAAAAATATGTCGCTGTTCTCATACCTTGAGACTCTGCAAGACTCCATAGCGGTACAGTCGTGTAGAAGTCCGGATTCGTCACACTCTTTCTATCTTTTAAAGAATAGTATTTCTCTAACTTAGGATTATAGAAGTGATTAGCGATTATTCCATGATTCATGGGATACATACCGGTTATGATACTTAAGTGATTAGGGAAGGTCTTTGTTGGGAATGTTGGTATTAGAGATTTGAGAGAGGCACTTTGTTTTTGAAATTTTGTTAGAAACTTCGGTTTGTGAATTTCATTATAGTCATGTCTATAGCCGTCAATTGAGATGAGTACAACTGTTGGAGTTTTATTATGTTGTTTATCATTATTAATGTTTGTTGAAGTAACTATCTCGTGATTTGAACTACATCCTATCACCATTATCAAAGAGATAAGATAACTTATATATTTCATATTTTCCTCTTAAGCTATTTACTTTCAAAGGTCATTCTGAAAGTAGTACCTACACCAATAGATGATTCAATTTCTAAATCACCACCTTGTCTTTTTATAAAGTCTAAGGCAATTTTTAAGCCTAGGCCACTTCCTTTTTCACCGACAGTTCCAGGAACTGAGTCTTTATTCGTTCCGCTTAATATCCCTTCTTTGACCTCCTGACTCATTCCTATTCCACTGTCGCAAAGTTCAATAATATGCTTGTTGCCATCTAAATTACTTTTTATAAATATCTTTTCACTAGGCTTACTATATTTGATTGAGTTGACGAGTAGGTTTCTTATAATGGTATTCATCATATTTGAATCATAAATCATCGAACAATCTTTTAGTTCCTTAATGATTTCTATATTCTTCTCTTTTGATAAATCTTGGCATTGAGTTATTGAATTTTCTATACAGGTTGAGATTGATGATCGACTTTGAATATTTGTTGTATCTTTTGATAAGGCCCAGTCAAGAAGATTGTGTAATAGTTCGGTTAGTCTAGTCGATGCATGATCAATAGAGTCGATGTTTGTCTTGATCTTTTCAAGGTCATTAGACTCTATAAGTTTTCTCATCAGTCTCACCCGATTATTAATCACAGTGAGAGGATTTTTCAGATCATGGCCTATGATGGATAGTACTGTGTCTTTAGCTTTTATAAGATCTTGATGATACTCCTTTAGAAGAAAATTCGTTCTGTTTGCCTTATTATGCATTTTCTTAAAGTAAATAAGAACACAGTTGATGGCAACGATCATAAAGCACATGTATATATGTCCACCAGGCAGTAACTCTGAAGAGTCATAGAATAGGCTGAAGTTTAAAATTTGTATTAACGAAGGAATTATTGCGTGTAAGAGCAGGCTTGGAATAACGATGTAGTAGCTTGCTGTGATAATGAGAATACCTGGGAGCATTGTTTTACTAAGTCCGCCAGTCATTGTGTTTAAGAGTAACACGATAATTGAAGATAGCATTGTTATGATGAGACCATGGTACTCAATGTGTTTTGAGTAGTTCTTTTTTTTCCAGAACATAGGAAATAGACCTAGACTTATTAAGACTAATAAAATTCTAAGTGATGTCAGAATATGTGCAGACCCCCATACAAAGTTTCTTTCATAATCTATAAGCAAACCAGCAAATAGAAGCAGAGTACTGCATAGAATATAGGAGAAGAAATAGAGGTTTTTGTTGTAGCTGTAGTAATCTCTGCGAAATTTATGCTCAAGTTCTTCTTCTTCGAACTCGCCAAAGATATTGTAGGAGAAACTCGTATTCATTTCTTAGGCTACGTTCTTTTCTTTATTCAATTCCATAGAACATTTTATGTAATAGATTAGTTTGCTCTCGGCAAACGGTTTATCTATAAAGAAAACATTATGCCAAACCTCTTGTTTTTCGGTAAGGTCCGGTTTGTAACCACTTAAGAAAACAATTGGAGTATCTTTATTAATGCTCTGTGAGTTTCTTAACTTTTTGATAAACTCTTTACCGTTGACGAGTGGCATTTTATAGTCGCAAACAATAACGTCAAATCTTTCTCTATCACTAGTTGATAGAGCTTGTTGTCCATTGAGCTCTGAACTTATTTTTGCCTCGAAGTGATCAGATATATACTCACCAATAATGTCGATGATATTCTCGTCGTCATCAATGAGCAGAAAGTTTCCACTTCTTTTTTTGCGGTTTACAGTCTTTGTGTTCTTTTTATTAGATATATGTTCATCAAAGTTATCTATTTCACTAAGTATAGATGAGATATCTATTTTTGCCTCTATATTCTCATTTAATTCCTCTAGTGCTATTGAGATTAAATCTAGAAAGGATAAGCATAATTCATGATAGTTGTTGTCATATCTCGTATGGTCAATTTTTACATCCATCAATTTAGATTCAAAAAAATGAGATGCCTCGGCAAGCTCGCTGAATCCTGATGCTCTCGTATTACCTTTTATACTGTGAACAACTCTAAAAATAAGATTGATATCTTCCTCGTCGATAGAATTGTGATCGTTGTTATTTAACACTTCGGATAGTTCAGTAATATGATCTTCAAGTTCTGTGAGGACCGATAACTTTAATTCTTTTTCAAAATCTTCCATTTATGCTTCCTTTAGATTGTTTACTTCTTACTTATCGTCTGACTTATAATTTATTTAACTATTCTTTAATCAAGAAATCTTAATTCTCGAATGAGTTGAGGCCACTTTGCCTCTGGTGCCATTATGCACCTTTTTGCTATTTCATTTGTTCTTAATTATATCAGATACAAGACGCGTGCCGTCGTAAGTTGTTGAATTGGCATCATGATTGCTCTAAATATAAAAAAATACGTAACAGGAGAGAGTGTATGAATTTAACTAGAGTCATTTTATCTTTCTTGATGTGCCTACAAATTAGTGCATCAGGTGAGACAATTAACAATTTCGAGGGTGTTATCGAGTATAGCGGTAATGATACTGAGGTTCTCAGCCTTGAGGGACCTATGACGATCACAAGAACTCGAATAGAAGATCAGGATTCGACTTGTTATCGCCAAGAGCCATACGAAGAAGAAGTATGTGGAAATGAGACGAGATATCGAAATGTCTGTGATTGGAGACCAGGTAGACGTGTTTGCGATACTAGTTATGACAGAGTTTGTAGAAATGTAACAAGATATAGAAATAGTTGTACGACAGGTCCTTCTCGTAATGTTTGTACAAACGAGCCTGGTCGCAGAGTGTGTCGTACGAGAAATGGGCAACAGGTATGTCGTGATATTCCTGGGCGTAGAGTTTGTCGATCTAAGCCAGGTAGAAGCACATGTCGTAAGGTTCCTTACACTGATAGAGTTTGTGACAGAGTTCCAAGAACACGTTGTCGTGACACTCCAGGTAGAAATGTTTGTACAGATGTTCCTTATGATGAGTGGGTATGTAAGATGGTAACAAAGTATAGAAGCGTTCCATACGCATGTACTAAGCCAGTAGAAGTTCCATATGAAGTAGAAGTGAATCATGTACACGATGTGAAGGTAAAATTTAGTGACGTAGATAGTATTGGAGCTGGTAAACTAACTGTTAAAGTTGTTGAAAAAGACTTCGTTGACGCTCTTTTTGAGAACTCAAACGATGAGCAATCTTTTATTATGCTCGAAAAGAAAACTGAAGTTGTAAGCGATGAAGAAACTGAGATTAAAAGTGAGACTCAAGTTGATATTACTTTTGGAAATCTTTCGAAGCTATTGGCCCCAGTTAAGGCAGTAGTTGAAGAAGTGAGTGTTAGTAGAAAAGGTAAAATGAAAATTAATTCTGATCAAGCTAGTGACTTTGCAGATAGCGATATCGAAGTAGTCATTGTAAAAGAGAAAGATAACGAAGTTCACTTTGCAAAAACTTTTAAAGCTGAAGACTTTAATCTCTCTAGTGATAACGAAATGACGATTAATCTAGCAGACTATGGATTTAAAAAGCTTAAAACCTTTTTAGGCCTAGGTGATATTGACCTCAAAGTATCTCTCAGAGTTGTCGTTGCCCCTCCGAAGGGTCTTCATTTACCAATCAAAGATAGTCTTGTGAAAACACATGAATTCAAAGTTGAAGCAGACTAAAATTTCATAAATATATCTTTATAGGCACAGATTTCATATCTGTGCCTCTTTTCTTTATCATATTTCAAACATCATTATTTCAAAGCTTTGGATTATCCTTGAGAAAACGATAGCTTAGTTCACTGCAGTTTATCTGAGTTATACTATTTGTAATTAATGAAGATCTCCGTAATTCCGATGAGAAAGACGTATTATTACAAGGTTGTCCATGCATATTAGTTTAATATTAGCTCTTCTTTTCTTATTGAGTTCTTGCTCGCCTAGCCTAACATATGAAGGGGTTAGTGGGGTTCTTGACGGCATTTCAAATTCAGTTGGAAACTCAACTCGTATTGTTACCCAGAACCTAAACTCTGTGGGGATTGATTACTTTGAAGTCGAATTAAGTTTTGAAAAAGACGAAAATGAAAATAACTCCGCAAAGGTATATATTTGTTCAGAGACTGATCTTCCAGGCTGTCGACCTAAGGACGGTGCTTCATTTTCAATGTCTAGACAGTCCAATAAGTTTATTCTCGATATCTCGGGCTTAAGTTTCCCTTATGATCCTGGAGATACAATAAATTATCTTATCGTTGTAGAGGATGATGATGGTATTGAGGGTTTAATAGAACAGCAAAGTGTTACCTTGTTAAGCAATAATCAAATACAGTTAGGTAGTCCTTCTCTAACAGGTGTTTCCTTTTCTGGTGTTAATGTTTCATTACCATATTCTTTTGATATCAATGATAATGCTAGTGCAACCTTAAATTTTTGTAATGCTACAATCAGTGCTTCTTGTGATCCAACGACTAATAGTATTGGGATGTCTAAGTCAGGTGGTGCTTTCTCTGCATCTTTAACTTCTCTTTCAAATAGTGGTGCTGATGAATATAAGATGAGTATTGTTATTTCTGACGTTGATGGGGTCGCAAATGCTCCCGCTGTCTTTAATGTCTCACTTGCTCAGGTTCCTGCTACTCAAATATTTCGCTCAGTTGGTATTGGATCCACGGCCCCTGTTCAGGATAATGCTCTTGGTTCTTTAACTATTGTTGGGGATGAGGCTACTTTTAGTGCTGGTGTGGCAGATAATATAGGTGTAGGAGATGTCATCACTTATAATACTGATACAAGAATTGCTTTTATCAGCTCTCGTATAAGCTCTTCTGTTTTTGAGGTTAAGTTAGCGGATGGAAAAAGTGATCCAGCTTCTGTGACGGGAAATAATGATTGGAAGATTTTTCGTGCGTATACCAGTTTAAGAGATGCGGAGCAGGGTACTGAGAATTCAGGTATTCCTCCTGGGATAAGTAATTTTGATTCTTGGAGTGGAGGAAAGGATCTCGTTTCAGCAAATGAGCAATGGAATATTGCTCTTTATGCAGATGGATTTGAAGATATTGGTGCGACTAATGGAATTGCTATTGGCGGATGGAGTACTAGTGAACATTACCCCATTAAAATATTTACCCCTAATAAAGCTAGCGAGGTTGGAGTTTCACAGAGACATCATGGTGTTTTTGATCGTAGTAAATACTATCTAAATAATGATGCTACAGATACTTATAGAAGAGGGATCGAGCTACGAACTAGTTCTGTTATCATTGATGGTCTACAGATACTTGTAATAAATAATGGTAACCCTGGAGCCTCTGGGATTCATAATTGGACAGGTGGCTGGGAAAATACTTCAAAACATGTCATCAGTAATAACATAATTCAAGGTCATTTTACCCCAGGCGGTGCAGGAATGATGGGTATTAAGTTCGGTCGTAGTGATTACACCCAGGCTGAGTATCGTATTTATAATAATATCTTCTATGGCTTTAAGGATCACTACACAAATTCGGCAATTCATATAAGGGGCCAAGGTTATGCATATAACAACACTATATATAATTGTTGGAATGCTTTTGAGTTACTTAATGGAAGTACAATTTTAAAAAATAATTTAGCTCAAAATATCGCTGATTCTATTAAGTCTATCGGAAATTATGACTACCTTAATTCAGGAAATAATATCTTCTCTATCACAGACACTCCTTATGCTGTAAGTGATCGGGTGATAACAGATATTGAATTTAATATGAAGAATGCTCACGATTACCGACTTTCTAGTACTGATTTTGAAGCAATTGGTACTGGACTCAACTTATCTCTCGATCCTCATATTGCTATTACTCATGATATTATGGGGCAAATAAGAACAAGATGGGATATTGGAGCGAGTACGGCACCGCTGGGGATGTTTCGCTCAGTTGGTCCAGGAAATACGGCCTCACTTAAAAATTCTTCAGACCATAATCTCATGATAAATCTTAATTCTGATGGACATAGTATACTCACCCTAAGTGGAGGATCTACAGATGTTGAAAGCCGAGTAGGTGTAGGAGATGTCATTCAATATGATGCCGATAATATTGGTGGCGTCAGTCATCTTGCTTTTATTCATAAACGAATTGATGCAAGAACTTACTTTGTAAAAGATCGTAATGGAAATAATGCTGAGGTTACAAGCGCACCGTCGACTAGTTGGGATATTTATAGGGCCTATACTTCAAGCTCTAATGCAGAAGCTGGTACGGGAGAGAACTCTTCTCTTGATGATGCGTTAGAAAACTTTGATCAATGGCAGTCAGAAACAGGCTCTTATCATGATCTTGTTTCTAAGAATTCTCAGTATAATATTGCGCTCTATGCGGATGGTGCCGACTCTTCAGTTCCATTCTTATATTGGGTGACGGACTCTCTTCGCCGTTTACGACTCTTTAGTCCGAGTACTCAGGCGCAGGTTGGTGTATCTCAAAGGCACACTGGAAAGTGGAGTGATTCACGTTCACGACTTGTTAACGCTGCTCAATGGAGTGGAGTCATAAGAAACTCTGTTAAGAATATTGTGATTGAAGGAATTCAAGTTGAAAATACTCATCAACTTGATACTGGAAACGTTAGGGCCTATAGTTCATCGACCACCGGCGGTAGCTCGGATGGAGAAGTATTTTTCTTAGCTAATATATTTAGACATACTGGAACTGGGAGCACAGATAACAATGATAGTCTTCTTGATTTTGGAGGCGACAGCTCTAGAGACATCAAGAAGTATATTATTAACAATATCCTGATTTCTAGATCAGTCTGCCTTGGGAATCATTCTGCGTGGAATCCAAATAAAGTAGAGATTTATATTTATCATAATACTTGTATTGGTAATTCAAGTGGCGGTGTTCTTGGAACACTCGGTGATGCTGGTTTTAATTTTTCTTATTATAAGAATAATATATCCCTTAATCTTGGATCAGGAAATGATTGGGTATCGAATACAAATATCATTGCTGACTTTGAAGGAAATACTTCAAGTGATACATCATCTCCAAGTTCAGCAACTTTTCAAAACGTAAGCATCGACTTTGTAAATTTAGATACTGGCGACTTTAGAGCTTTAAATAATTCATCGACAGCAGTGGGGAATTCTCCTGATCTAAGTGATGATGAATTCTACACTGTCGGTACGGATATTCTTGGTTCTAGTCGCTCCGCACCTTATGATAGTGGTGCATTTACTTATGTCGATCTCTTAGCAGGTCTTTCTAATTATGATGACCTTGGAGCAGGCTCCTCGATTGATCCATATTTGATTGCTAATAAATCACAGCTTTTAGACTTTGCCACTAATTGCTCTGGTGCAACCTCTGTTACTTGTAACTCAAATATTGATATTATTGATGATATTGATATGTCAGGTGAGACATGGGTCAGGATTGGGGATCAAGCCTTAAGTTATACAGGAGAAATAGACGGTCGTAGTAATACTATCAGTAATATTAACTTTGGGGCCACAGCACCAAACTCAGGTTTTATTGGACAGGCAACTAGTGCAACAATTAGAGATTTAAACTTGGATAATATCTCTATTAACATGAGCAACACTTCTTTTGGAGGAATATTAGTTTCACTTGCAAGTGGAGGTTCGGTCGATAACGTTCATGTCTCAGGAGTGATAACGAGTTGTAATTCAGATTGTGGAGGGCTCGTTGGTAGATCGAATGGATCGACGATCTCTAATTCTTCAGCCAATGTTCGAGTTACTGGAGGGAGTCGTTTAGGTGGACTTGTAGGTAATAATGACAATGGCGTTATTAATAATTCTTTCGCGGTTGGTGATCTTGTGGGATCAGGTAGTTATATCGGTGGTCTCATTGGTTCTGGTGGGCAGAATTCTGGAACTATCACGAATGTTTATGCCTTAGGAAATGTCACGGGAGATAGTGCTGTTGGAGGACTTATCGGTCTACATAGCCGTTCTTCCACTTTTTCTAATTGCTTTGCCACAGGTAAAGTAACTGCTGGCGAATCATCGGGTGATTCAAATGCAGGAGGTTTAGTTGGATCATCTATCACATCTACAGGTACTCAAAGATACCAAAATTGTTATGCCATCGGTGATGTCTACGGTGAAGGAAATAATGTCGGAGGTTTGATTGGATATAATGATGATGCTGGTGTCCGCATTATAGAGAACTCATGGGCGGCAGGAGATGTTAAAGGTAGTGCCAATATAGGTGGACTCATTGGTCTCTCTGATTCTCCTCGCATCTCTCATTCATTTGCCAGTGGTAAGGTGACTGCAGGTGGTATTTGGGCCGGAGGTTTAGTCGGCCGAATTGGAGGTAGTAATAATGAAGTCACGACTAACTCTTTTTCACTTGGAGATGTCTATTCAAATATAAGTACAGGAAACTCTGGTGCTGGTGGATTTGCTGGTGCAATTCAAAATCACACTGTTTCCGACTCTTATTCTCGTGGTAATGTTTTTGCTCGAAATGGTGACAAAGCTGGTGGTTTCGTTGGTAGTCTCAACTTTACGGCGACGATACAAAGAGCTCGATCCTATGGCTCTGTTTTTGGTCGTCATGATATCGGTGGATTCGTTGGTGAGTTAGGAACATCTGGGACAATCACTCTCGGAGCTTCATATGGCGCTGTTAATGCAAATACACGAGTAGGTGGCTTTGCGGGAGCTATCACAGCAGCAGATGCAAACATCGCGAATAGTTTTTCGACTGGATTTGTTTTTGGAAATGCAAATGTGTCTAGTTTTGCTGGAGAGATGAGCGGTGGAACTTTAGAGAATAGTTATACAATATCAAGAGTGTCAGGCGCATCAAGTGTTCATGCTATTGTTGGAGGAAGTATAACGGGTACTTTATCAAATAATTATTGGAACTCAACGCTTCTTGGTCCTCTTGATGGTAGCGCTGATGCTGCTAATGTTGCTTCCGAATATAATCCTGCAACAGATGGAAGCTTTAAAGATCAAGCAACATTCTCTGGCTGGGACTTTACTAGTTCAGGAGAGTGGAGCCTTAAAAGCTCCTTACAATACCCTCAGCATAGATATACTGGCGAATCTCAATGCCAAAATGAAAACTTTAGTACATATGACTCGATTGGCTCCGGTACTCTAGCTGATCCATATATTATTTGTCATGCTACTCAACTTGAAGACTTTGCTTCTAATGGCTGTACTACAGGCAATTCTTTTGATTGCGATAAGAACTTTAGACTAGGTGACGATATCGATTTTAGAGGCGCTGATTTTATAGGAGTCGGTGGGACAGATGACCTAGATGCTTATACAGGTGTGTTTGATGGTAATCATCATACTATATCGAATGTTGTTTTGAAGTCTCATACAAACCATAATGCTTTATTTAGAAATATCATAAGTGGTGCCATGATTCGAAACCTAGATGTATACAATGCCGATACAAGTGGGGGTACTCATAGTGCAACTATAGCATCTCTCGTTGATCAGTCATACATCATAAATGTTCACGTTAAGGGAAGTCTTACGTATGGGTCTTCCACCAATGCTGCTGGAGGATTAGCTAACACCATGACTAATAATTCTGTAGTCTCCCATTCTTCATATGAAGGAGCTGTGAGAGGGAACACATCTGTCGGAGGACTTGTTTCAGATATTGGAGTCAGTGGTAATCCTGGACATGTTCAAAAGTCAAAAGCATATCTCTCTCTCTTTGGCTTTGGTAATACCGTTGGTGGTATTGTTGCTCTAGGAGGTATTAATTCAAATGCCGAAATTCGACAAAATTATTCAACTGGCGATCTTACTGGAAGTGCAACACGATCTGGAGGTATATCAGGACGCGATGGTCAAATATATGAGTCGATGAGCTCGATGATAATATCTGTTCAAACTAGTGATAATGTTGGGGGTCTTGTTGGATCAGGCGGTCGGTACTATAATTCTTACACTCGAAGTTCATTAATTGAAGGGCTGTCTAGAACTGGTGGGTTAGGAGGGTACGCTGCTGGTGGAGAGAACAGCTATGCCGTTGTCGATTCAATTATCGAAGGTGGCTCACCAGTTGGTAAAGCTCTAGGAGCTGGAAACTCTTTTGGAAGTGATTGGGTCTTTTATGATACCACCGTTAATCCAGCAACTTTTTCAGATAACCCAACTCATATTGAAAGTAAGACAACCAGTGAGCTTAAAAACTTTTCAACATATACTTCAGGTGGCGCAGACTATTCTATGTGGGAACATAGTAGTGGCTACGACGCAATCGCTGATACGAAGTGGCTTATAGATGATGGACAAAAATATCCTATGCTTAGATGGCAACTTCATCCTATATGCCAGCGAAACTTTGATGCTAAAAACTACAACTCTATAGGTTCTGGAACTAGGCAAGATCCCTATGTGATATGTTTTAAAGACCAGCTTTTTGATTTATCAATTAATGGTTGTGATAGTAATTCAAGTGCAGGTTGTGGTTCTCACTATATTATGCCGAATGACATAGATTTACATCGTGAGACGATGAATGAAATCGGGCATAATTCCAATCCATTCACTGGAACATTTAATGGTTTGAATAATAGTATCTTAAATTTTAAATCTACTAGCGTATCTATTCAGGGACTATTTGAAAAAACTTTAGGTGCACAGATATCAAATCTTAAATTGATCAACGCTAGCTTAGCTACTCAGGCACCAGCTGGTTCACTCGTTGCCAATGCTGAGAATACTATTTTTGAGAATATTCACGTCAATTCTGATATAGAAACAACGAGCTTTAGTGACACAGGTGGAGTTGTAGGTCGATCTATAAATTCTTCATATAACGACATTGTGTTTTCAGGTTCTGTTGTTTCTGCTTCTATCAATGTTGGTGGTTTGATAGGTCTTTCTGATAATGATCTTATAAGAGGTATCGTTACTCAAGGTAGTGTTGATGGAACAAGAAAAATTGGCGGCATTATTGGTTCAAGTAGTAATAATACAGATATTAAATATGGTGTTTCTTCTGCGTCTATAACTCAGACTTCCGCGAGTGTTGGAGAAATCGGTGGCATCATGGGAGTCGGAGATGCTGTAATTTCTCAGTCTTCTAGTACATCTACTATCACAAGTCTTGGAAATCAAACCGGTGGTCTTGTGGGAACGCTTAGTGGAACAGGTTCTGTTTCAAACTCATTTTATCATGGAGATATAATCTCTTCAGCTAATGGTGCAGGCCTTATAGGTACAATACCAAGTGCTACTGCTAATGTCGTTAATTCATATGCGATTGCTGATATGTCAGGGGTTTCAGGGACACGCTCTGGAATCGTTGGTTTTAACTCAGGTACAGTCTCAGATTGTTTTTGGGATAGTGATGTGAGTGGTTTTAGCTCAGGCGGAGCAATTGGTGAATATGATCCACTATCTACCGCGGCGATGAAGACAGCAACCTCTTTTTCTGGAGCAGGTTGGTCAAGTGATATTTGGTTGCTTCAAAATGGAAGCTATCCTAGTATTATTAACTATTCTAAATAGTACTTTTACTCTTGGAGATTATATATGAGATCGAGTGTGATAACGTTGCTTTCTTTATTTCTTTTGTCATGTAATAGCGTAGAAATTAATTGTGAATCTTCTAATCACGATTCACTTGTCAATAAAGCGAAAGGATTTATCGAAAAGAACATTCACTCTGATGATAAAACTAAGAATATGAGTCTGTCTAATTACAAATTTGTGAAGGGCGGCTGTCGCGCAAATGAAAGAGAGAAGACGGTCAGTTTTAAAGTAAGTGTTCTTATTAGGGAGAGTAATAAAGACCGCTCTACCAGTTTTCGCTGCGATTACCTAGGCAAAGATGATGATATCCGATGTGGCATGCTGTAAGCGAAATTTAGTGAGCTTCTAAGTCTGTACTTTTTACTCATACAAATGACTTAAATAATTATTATGTGCTAGTTTGGCAAAAAATAACTAATAGGTCTTTGTTTGAAAAAATTAATAAATTTCTTTATTTCAGATAGTTTCGTCGTTAATACGATCTCTGCATTGATGGTCGTTCTAGGCTTAATTTCTCTTTTTACGATGAAAAGAGATCTCATCCCACAATGGTCAGCTCCTTATGTGAGAGTTGATGTAACAATTCCTGGAGCAATTCCATCTCAGGTTGAAAAGTATGCTATTTATCCAATTGAAAAGTCTATCAAAGATCTCTCTGGTATTGAATCAATCACTTCAAACTCAGGTGCAGGCTTTGGAAATATTTCAGTAAAAACAGAATCAGGTTTTAAAGAAGTATCAGAGCTAGAAAGTAAGATTAAAGATAAAATAAATAAACTAAGGCCTTCTTTTCCAAGTAGTGTTGATGAGATTAACGTTGAGCAAGTAAAGATGACTGAAGCATGGTTTAGCTCATACTCACTTCTAGGCCTTGATGAAAACTCTAAAGAACATATAATATGGTTTGAAAAATTTAAAGAGAGAATCTCAAAGATCTCTGGAGTCACGAGAGTAAGTGATAACTTTAGAAAGAAAGAGTTTTATCTGAAGCTTAAACCAGAGGCTCTCGCTCGCTATCAACTCTCTCAGTCAGAGCTCAGAAATACTATCTTACAATATTTTGAAATGCACCCTGTAGGAATGTTTAAACAAGACGGAAATAATATTCTTGTTGAAATCAATTTAAAAGATCAAGTGTCCGCTTATGACCCTGACATCCTCGTTAAAACTGTTGAAAATTTAAAAATTCGCTCTAATAATTCAGGCCACGAACTCGTAGTGAGTGATGTTGCTAGTGTAGAATTTAAACTTTTTGATAAAATTAGTGAGAATTATACAAATGGTAAAGAATCAATTCGTTTTACTATTTTCAAAGATATCGATCAAGATACCATCGATTTAAAAGAAAGCATCACACAGTTTTTTACAGAGTCTTTTGAAACTGCACCAAACGGCGTCTCATTCGTTCTCACTGGTGATGGCCCTTCTTATATTGAGAGACAAATTAATGCCTTAAAATCAAATTCTATCTTAGGTATCATTCTTGTTGTATTAGCACTAATGTACTTTCTTGGAGCAAAGAATGCCTTGATGACAAGCTTTGGGATTCCTCTAGCTTATGGAGTCACATTATTTGTTTTAGATCTTAATAATATAAAGATTGATCTTATCTCAGTCATCGGTATGCTCATTGTCTTAGGTATTGTCGTTGATGATGCTATTATTATTGCTGAACAATATTCTCAAAATATCGAAAATGGAGAATCACCAAAAGAGGCAGCTACAAATGCCGTGATGAAGTGTTGGATTCCTATAACAGGTGCAACTCTGACAACAATCATCGCTTTTATGCCTATTATGATGTCAGATGATGGGCTATCAAATATTCTAGCGGCCATACCAATTGTCGTTATTACGGCCTTGACGGTGAGCTTAGTTGAATGTTTCTTTATACTACCTAATCACCTCGCTCATTTTGTAAAGAAACCTATTAGCTCTAAGAAGCTTCAGTCTCTTGAAAAAGTAAAAAGAGTCTATAGGACGGCTCTTTTTAAGATTCTTAAATTAAGATATGTCTTTGTCGTAGGCTTTGTTGGCTTCATGGCCTTCTCTATTTACTTTGCTAGCCAGCATATACCAATGAACTTTAATCTTAGTATTAATAGTGAAAAAGTAAGAGTGATTGCGGTCTTAAACGAGGCGCTAGATCTTGAAGACGCTAAGAAGAAATTAAATGTTATCACCGAACGCATCGCTAAGATTGACCAGTCTAGGTATCAATATCTTAGTGCAAATTATGGTTATAATTATCATGGTGGAAAGTATCAAGAGGGAAGTCAGTATGCGTACTTTGATATCCGCTTTTCTCAACTCGATGAAAATATCGAAAAAAATAAAGAATTCGTCGAAACTTTCTTAAAACGTGAGCTTAAATCTCTTCTAAGTGATAAAGAAAAGTTTGGCTTCAATATTTTAGAAATTGAGCGCCGCTTTGATGGAATGGATGAGAAGAAAAAAGACATGGTTGAAGTCATTGCTTACACAACGGCGTCAATTGAGCCTTATGTTCTAAAAGAAGAAATCTCAGCAGCTCTTAAAGATGAAAAGGGAATTAAGAGTATTGAAATTGATGGTGCCAAGCTTATAGATGCTTATACTTTTACACCTGATATGAAGAAGCTCTTACAATACGGAATTACCGCCCGTGAACTTTCTTTGCAACTAAGTCACTATGTCAGAAATAATGAAATCTATGAAGTAAACCTAGGAAATACTAGTGTCAATGTCTATACCTACATTACTGAAAGAGATCAAAGAAGTCTTGAGACTCTGAAAGAAGCTAATATAGTCGTGCAAAACGGTAAGATGGTCTCATCAACCACTCTTGGAAATTGGAGTGTTACTAAGAAAGAAGAGAGTATTAATCATGAGGATCTTTTAAGAAGTGTTCGCTATAATATTTCTTTTGATAAAGACGTCGTTACACAGGCCAATCTCTTAAAGAAAGTAAAGAGTGTGACAAAAGAGCTTGAGGCCAGCAGTCCCTTTCTCTCTTTTGAATCTCGTGATGCAGATGAAGAATCGAGAAAGAATAAGAGCTCTATGCTGAAAAAAGTTGTCTATGCTTTATTAGGCATCTTTGTGGTTCTCTTATTCATCCTTAGAAGTTTATCAGCACCACTTGTGATTTGTTCGGCAATACCTTTTGGAGTTATTGGGGTCATATGGGCATTTTACCTGCAAGGACTTAAGCTTGATATCATGGCCTTTATTGGTGTCATCGCAATGGCAGGTGTCGTTGTTAATGATTCACTCATTATGGTGACAACAATTAATTCTCTTAAAGAAAAGTATGGAGTGCTCACAAAAGAGATTATCACTCTTGGTGCTTCAACAAGGCTTCGTCCTATTCTTCTAACTAGTATCACAACTCTTGGTGGTGTTTTTCCTATGGCCTATGGAATAGGTGGTGACTCAGGTTTTACAAAAGCTCTGGCCATGAGTTTAGGGTGGGGCCTTCTCTTTGCTACGGTTCTCACTTTAGTATTTCTTCCTTCGCTGCT
Source organism: Bacteriovorax sp. UBA1852 (assembly GCA_002338505.1). Classification (GTDB taxonomy): domain Bacteria; phylum Bdellovibrionota; class Bacteriovoracia; order Bacteriovoracales; family Bacteriovoracaceae; genus Halobacteriovorax_A. The sequence continues at coordinate 22,996 of DDIK01000083.1, read as the reverse complement.
GTTAATTGTAGATGATATCATCCAGTTTCCTAAGCACTTTTTTAAGAATAAGAATGATCGTCCTATGGCAGTCGAACTTGCGCAAAGCCTTCAAGAGAAAGACCTTTTAATCATAGATCAAAACAAGATTGATAATTTAAATGAAAGTCCTCTTAATCAATAATCTTTCTCGAAGCTGTTCTGGTGGCAGATTTTTAGTTTGACACCTCAAACATTGTCCTTCATCATGACTTCAATAAAAATTTGAAGGAGTAATTAATGAAGAAATTATTAGTAATGGCTTCTATGTTTGCCATGACAGCTCATGGAGCAAATGTTGAAGAGCTTGAGAGAAAAGTAAATATCTTAGCAGAGGAAATTGAAACCTTAAAATCAAATCCTAGCACATCAGATAAGTTATCGATTGGTGGTTACGCAGAAATTATTTTTGAAGACTATTCGTCTGAAAATGAAGCTGGTGCAGAGGTTGGAAGTTCTCCAGGTGCCCAGTGGGATACTTTAAGAAATGTTCTCTATGTTGGTTATAAGTTTTCTGATAAGTGGAGTGTCGCCACAGAGATCGAAATTGAACATGCTAATGAAGTTTTTACTGAAGCATTGGAAGTTAAATATAATGGAAGTGATCTTTTTAACTTCAAGGCAGGTTTATTACTAACTCCTATGGGTTATATAAATGAAATGCATGAGCCACCGACATTTATTGGTGTGAAAAGACCTGAGCTTGCTGGCTCAATTATCCCTACGACTCTTAGACAAAATGGTATTGGTTTCTATGGAAAGAAAGGTTCTTTGAGCTATAAGCTATTTATTCTTAATTCAATGAATGGTGATAATTTTGATTCTGGGTCTGTGAGATCTGGTCGTCAAAAAGGTTCAAAAGCAAAAGGTGGAAAACTATCAACTCTTGCTAGAGTTGACTATGAAGTTATGAATGGTTTTGAGTTTGGAGCAAGTGCCTATGTTGGAAAAACTAATGGTATAACTGCAGCAAGCTACAAGCACAATATCTATGAGGCACATACTCAGCTTCATAAAGGTGCTTTCAGATTAAGAGCCGTTTACGCTATGAGTGATATTGATGGTGCAAAGATTTCTGCTCTAACAACGAACTCTGTTTCGGATGGTCAAAAGGGTTACTATGTTGATTTGTCATATGATGTAACATGTCCACTAACAGGATCTAAACTTAGACCATACACAAGATATGAAACTCTAAATCTCTATGACGAGGTTTCTGGAACTGTAACTGCAGATAAGAGCAAAGACATAACAAATATGACTTTTGGTCTAGCGGTTTATCCTGTTGAGAACTTAACTTTTAAAGTTGATTACATGAAGAAGTCGAATGAGAGTGACACAGGTGTAGATCAATTTAATATTGGAATGGGATGGCAATACTAATAAATAACCATATAGTTCATAAGATACTACGTCTTTTATCTTATGATCTCCTTGTGACAAAGAAACTGAGCGGGAAAGTGTACCTTCCCGCTCTTTTTTTAGTTCTAAGTACAGAGGCCTCAGTTTTAAAGAGCTTAAAGACTAAGTATCCTGAGTGTACAATTAAGAACTCTTCTTACTTTCTTTCTAAAGATGAGAAGAAATTTCTCATTGAAAAATTTCCCACAAAAGAAATTGCCAGTTACTACAATTACTATAAGAAATCTTGTGAAAAATCTTCTCACGTCTTTGTCTTAAGTGATCTTGTTCGAACGCATAAGCAATTTCTTCTCTTTGAATTTGAGAAAGAGAATCTCTCTCAAATAGAACTTCTTCGCTTTCTTGAGCCAAAAGAATATATGGTCAATAAGAAGTGGTATAAGAACTTCTATCATAAATCACCTGAAGATATTAATAAGGTTGATTCGATTTCAGGCGCAACCCTCACAGTTTCTAGTACAAAATTTTTATCTTTTCTATCTATGTACCTCATTGATAAAGTAGAGAAATATGAGAAAAGGAATAAAAACACAAACTGATCTGATTCAAGAAGAGAGAAAAGAGAAAAATCTCGTTCATCTTGTGAATTACATCTTCATCATTACCGCCATTATCTTTGGTGTGTTTGAGTACTTCTTTGTGACTGTTGGACCATGGGGTGAAGAGGAGCACTTTTTAACAAAGTATCTTCAAGCTTTTCATATTTTATTTGCAGCTCTCTTTGTTTTTGCCATCGGAGCCTTTTTTAAAGATCATATTTATAAGCGAATAGTGAATAAAGTGGTCCGCTTACGCTTCTCAGGTATGAGCTTATTCTGCTTTTTCATCTTCATGACTCTTAGCGGTTACATGATACAAGTTTTAAGTCATGCACTTTCAAGAGAAGTGGCGATCATAGTGCATCTTGTTCTTTCTGGTCTCTGGACAATCTTTTATGTCTTTCACCACTTTAAAAGCCGTTTCTAGGCCAATTTTTCACTATTTCTTAGTGTAAAATTCTCAATGACTTTGATACTATAACTTATTATTTTTATAAAGAGGATTGTATGACACAAGAAGTCACAGAAGAGACGAAGAAAACTAATTTCATCAAGCATATTATTGATGAAGATCTTAGTTCTGGTAAGAATGGTAATCGTGTTTACACAAGATTCCCGCCGGAGCCCAATGGTTATTTACACATCGGTCATGCTAAATCTATTTGCTTAAATTTTGGTCTAGCTGAGGAGTATTCAGCGCAAGGTCATGAGACGAAGTGTAATCTTAGATTTGATGATACAAATCCCGTAAAAGAGAAAAAAGAATACATTGATTCAATTCAAGAAGATATTAAATGGCTTGGCTTTGAATACGGCGAAGAAGCACTCTTTGCTTCTAATTACTTTGATACTCTCTATGAATGTGCACGTGAGCTCATTAGACTTGGCAAAGCTTATGTCTGTGAACTCAATGCAGAGCAGATGCGCGAGTACAGAGGAAACTTAAAAGAGCCAGGTAAGAATTCACCTTTTAGAGAGAGAAGTGTTGATGAGAGTTTAACTCTCTTTGAAAAAATGAAAAATGGTGAAGTCGAAGAAGGCACGATGACTCTAAGGGCCAAAATTGATATGGCCTCGCCCCTTATGGTGATGCGTGATCCTGTCATTTATAGAATTGTTAAGGCCTCTCATCCAATGACTGGAGATAAGTGGTCTGTTTATCCAATGTATGACTTTGCTCATTGTCTCGAAGATATGCTTGAAGATATTACTCATTCTCTTTGTACTGTTGAATTTCAAGATAATAGACGCTTCTATGATTGGACTCTTGAAACGCTTACACCATACTTTGAAAAAAATCACAGTAAAAAAGGACGTCCTTATCAAACTGAGTTTGCTCCACTTAATCTTGAGTACACTGTTGTTTCAAAGCGCTACTTAAGAGCGCTCATTGAAGAAGGCCACGTCTTTGGTTGGGATGATCCACGCCTTCCAACTCTTAAGGGAATTAGAAGAAGAGGGATTAGACCTGAGGCCATTAGAAACTTCACTGATCAAATTGGTGTTACGAAGAAAGATTCGACAATCACGCTTGAGACTCTAGAAAATATTGTTCGCGATGACCTAGGGCCTGTTTGTCCAAGAGTATTTGGAGTTATCGATCCTCTAAAGGTTGTGATTACAACTTGGGAAGACGGGCACGTCCAAAATATCGAAGCAGACTATCATCCAAAAGATCCTGATTATGGAAAGAGAATTGTTCCCATGACTCGCGAGATCTATATTGAGAAGTCTGACTTTATGGAAGACGCTCCTAAGAAGTTTTTTAGATTAAAACCAGAAGGTTATGTGAGACTCAAGTTCTCTTACGTTTTAAAGTGCGATGAAGTTATAAAGAATGATCAAGGTGAAGTTATAGAAATTCGCTGTACTCACTTTCCTGAAACATTTGGCGGTGTGAAGCCAGAGGGGTTTCCTAAAGTTAAAGGAATTATTAATTGGGTTTCAGCTAGTCATGGGGTTGAGATCGAAAATAGGTTAGTTGATCGTCTCTTCACAGTACCAAATCCTATGGGCGATAAAGAACGTGATTATAAGGAATTTTTAAATCCAGAAGCCATGATTGTTCAAAAGTCCTTTGTTGAGCCTTCAATAAGAACCGCTAAGATTGGTGAGAGATATCAATTTGAAAGACAAGGATACTTTATTCTTGATCAAGACTCGACAAAAGAAAAACTTGTATTTAATAGAATTATGACCCTCAAAGATACGTGGGCAAAAAGAAAGGATAATTAAATGACTGTAAGAGTAAGATTTGCACCTTCTCCAACCGGATACCTTCACATTGGTGGAGCAAGAACAGCTCTTTATAGCTATCTCTTTGCTAAGGCCCATGGTGGAAAATATATTTTAAGAGTAGAGGATACTGACCTTGAGCGCTCTAAGAAAGAATTTGAGCAATCACAAATTGCAGATTTAAAATGGCTTGGTATCGAACATGATGAAGGGCCTGATTGTGGTGGAGAGTTTGGTCCATATCGCCAGAGTGAAAGAATGCAAATGTACAAAGATATTGCATGGGACTTTGTTGAAAGAGGATTGGCCTATCCTTGTTTCTTAACAATGGATGAACTTGAAGTTTTAACGGAGAAGGCAAACTCTGAAAAGAAGGCGCCACATGCATATCATGGAAAGTTTAGAGATCTTCCTTTAAAAGAAGCAAAAGATAAAATTGAACTTGGTGAAGAGTACGTGATTCGTTTTAAGAATCCTGGAAAGAAATTAACTTTTACAGATCTCGTTCGTGGAGAAGTCACTTTTCCTGAGGACATGGTAGGTGATTTCGTTATACTAAGAGCTAATGGGATGCCTGTATATAATTTCTGCTGTGTCATTGATGATCATAAAATGAAAATGACTCATGTTTTTAGAGCTGATGAGCATCTTAATAATACCTGTAGACAGCTTATGATTTATGAAGCTCTTGGTGTGAGTACTGATGAGCTTCCTAAGTTTGGTCACGTCTCTCTCTTAGTTGGAGAGGACAGACAAAAGCTTTCAAAGAGACATGGAGCGACTTCCGTGAATCAGTATAAAGAAGAAGGTTACTTATCAGAGGCCCTGGCAAATTACCTATGCCTACTTGGGTGGTCTCATCCAGATGAGACAGATATCTTTGATGTTAACGAGCTTGGTGAATTATTTAATTATGATCGCTTTTCTAAATCACCTGCCATGTATGATATTAGTAAACTTAAATTTTTCAATGAGCAGTGGCTTAGAAAGCTTGATGATAGCGTGATCGCTGATGGTTTTTCATCACATATAAAAAGTGATCATCAATTCCATCAGCAAAGTAGTGAATGGAAGAATAACTTCTGCGCTCTTATGAAAGAAAAGGTTCAACTCTTTTCAGATATTAACGAATTTCTACCTATTTTCTTCTCAGCTGCCCCAGATAAAGATGAGCAATACACTGAAGCTATTTCCTGGGAAACGACTCCTCAAATTAGAGAGTATTTAGGAGCTGAAGTAGCGAAAGTCTCTGAAGAGTTTATCACTGAAGAGCAAGTTACAGAGTGGATGAATTACCTTAAAAAAGAATTGAAAATTAAAGGTAAGCCATTATTTATGGGAACAAGAGTATGTCTCACCGGTAGAGCTCATGGCCCAGATCTTAAGAAGGTTGTTTCTTTGACACCAATTAATATTATAAAAGAAAGGTTAAGTTAATGAAGTTATATGATGAACTCGTTGCTAGAGGTATTGTTCAAGATAAGTCTCATGTCGAATTAGAAGAAAAGTTAAACTCTGATAAGCTTTCTTTCTACGTCGGCTTTGATCCAACAGCAAAATCTCTTCAGCTTGGAAATCTCTTTGTTGTCACAACAATGAAGCGTCTTCAAGATGCTGGCCACACTCCTTATGTCCTAGTAGGTGGCGCAACAGGAATGATCGGTGATCCTAGTGGAAAGAGTGATGAGAGAAACCTTCTTGATGAGGATACTCTTAAAGCAAATCTTGAAGGACAAAAGTCACAGTTAGAGAAACTATTATCATATACAGGCGATAATGCCGCAGTCACTGTTAATAATCTTGATTGGATAGGGCAGTTCTCACTTATAGATTTCTTAAGAGATGTAGGTAAGAGATTTAGAGTCTCTGAAATGCTTTCTAAAGATTCAGTGAAATCAAGAATCACTTCTGACGCTGGTATTAGTTTTACAGAATTTACCTATCAAATGATTCAAGGTTACGACTTTGCTCACTTGAATAAAGAATATGGTGTTTCTCTTCAAGTGGGGGGCTCAGATCAATGGGGAAATATGACGGCCGGAATGGATCTTACGCGTAAGATGCATGGAAACCAGGCCTTCTGTCTTACGGTTCCTCTTGTAACAGATTCAAATGGAAAGAAGTTTGGTAAGTCTGAAGGTGGGGCAATTTACCTTGATCCTACAATGACTTCTCCTTATAAGATGTATCAGTATCTATTAAATAGTGATGACTCGAGTGTTATTCAGTATCTTAAATACTTTACCTTTTTAAGCCTCGAAGAGATCTCACTGCTTGAGGAGCAAACGAAGAACGAACCTCATTTAAGAAGTGCGCAAAAGAAACTTGCTCAAGAGGTTGTTTCCTATGTTCACGGTAGTGAAGGCGTTGATTCTGCCCTTAGAGCGACTTCATTCTTCTTTGGTCAAAAAATTGAAAATGTTTCAGACTCAGAAGTTGCCTCTATATTTGAAGACGTTCCATCAGTATCTCTTGATGCTAGCTTCTTAAATGATGGAGACTATCTTGAAATGCTTGCACAAACTCCACTTTTTAAGTCAAAGGGAGAGGCCAAGAGATCAGTTTCACAAAATGGTGTGGCCATAAATAATGAGAAATGTGCTGATCTTGAAAAGAAGATAACAAAAGCAGATCTCTGTAGTGAAAGTTCAATGATTATTAGAAAAGGTAAGAAGAACTACTGCGTAATAGAGTTTAAAAACTCCTGATCTGCTCGATCATTTTCTTCGTTGTTGTTTGAATTTCTGAAACAAGTTCGCCAAGTTTTGATTCTGACTCGGCAGAACCATCACTAAAGTATTGTAGTGACCTATAGCGATTGATTATTTCATCAAGTTCATTTTCAATGAGATGAATTTTTTCATTAGTCACAGTATTCTCTGTCACCATGTCTTTAAGTTTTACGTCGAGCTCTTTTTCTTTCTTCTCGGTGATGTCAGATTGAATACCGACATAATAACGTGTTCCTATGACTTCATCATGAATAGGAAGTAACAGAAGTCTATTCCAAAAAGGTGTTCCATTTTTCTTATAATTAATAAGATCAAAATAACAACTCTTACTTGTTTGAATGGAAGAGCGTAGTTCTGCCACAACCTCTCGATCTGTTCCTTCACCTTGGAGAAATCGACAATTTCTTCCAAGAACTTCTTCTCTTGTGTAGCCAGTAGTTTCAGTAAAATATTTATTTATAAAAACAAGAGGTCTATCTTCGGCAGAATAATCAACGATGGTAAAAGTATCATTAAAATCATTCCCACATTGTATTAGTAAGTTTTTTAAATTATTCATCTTTAACGGTCCCTGAGGTCATTGTCGAGTGAACTGCTAAAACCGAACATGCACTCTTTGCTATAATATTATCTTCCTCTGTACCAAAGAGATTAAACGGAGAGTACTTTGAGGTTGCACCTATAAGCATCAAGTCATATTCTACTGAGGCAGATTTTATACAGCCTATTTTATCATATCCGTCAACTATTGTGGAACTCTTTCTTATATTTATTTCTTCTATGCTATCATTGATATAATCTAACAACATTTCCTTGTTAGCTTCAGAACATGGCTTTGTATAAAGGGCAAACGTGAGGTCTGCTTTATTCGCTGAAGCGATTTGTTCAGCAGTTTTAATGAGTAAACGGTCTATGGGATGATAATTTAGGATGACTAACATTTTTTTGACATACCGAACGCCATTGTCTCTGTAGATCATAAGGTTGCATTGAAGGTGAGTTTTCAGCCAACCTATGGGATTATGGAGTGTAAATGTACCTCGGTCTTTTCCGGCCCATTCTAATAATAGCCACTTACAATGAAGTCTCTGGCTAATATCGTAAATTGTTTTAGATATATCATGGGAAACCACAGGATCAAAAGTCGTCGGGATCCCTTTTTCTACGGCCATTGCAATAACCCTTCTTCTCAAGGACTTGAGTTCTGCACTTTCTTCATAGAAGTCATCAAGGTCAGTTTGCTCGGGTGCTTCAGTTAAGTGAGCTACTTCAATAGGCCCTTCATCAAGTAGACTTGTTCCCATTTCGATGAGCATTTCTGGAGATCTTTCTTTTCCTAAGAGTGCAACAACGACAGAAGCATCACGACTAAGGTCCATTGTTTCAAGATGTGCAGAGCTTTGAGGATCTTCTTCTACAAGATCTGCTCTCTTTCCTCGAATTCCAACGACTCCTTTTCTTGTTGTTCTTTTTCTCGAATAGAAAACAAAGAGCACAATTGCTGGTATTGAAATGGCCATAACGCCTTTAAAAGCCAAAGAGCCCATGTAATAGAGGAGACCAGCTGAACTAAGTATTCCTATGATTTGAGTATAGGGATAAAACTTGCTCTTATATTGCGGCTTATACCACTGCACTCTTGTTTCTCTAAGAAAAATAACGGCGAGATTTTCAAAGAGATAAATCATGATAATAAATGCAGAAGCCAGTTTAGCAATCTTTGTCACATCCATGGTCATGATAAAGAATGCAATAAGACAACCAGAAAGAAGAATACTCCAAACAGGTGTTAAAAACTTTTGATTCAGAATTCCAAAACGATGAGGAATAAGATGATCTCTACTCATTGCAAATGGAAAACGGCTCCCCGCTAGAAGCCCAGCATTTGCCATCGATGTCATTGTGAGTATTGCGAGGATTGCTATAATTATAGAAAAAGTTGTTCCACCAAAGGCGAGTGCCATTGTATAAATAGGCTTAATATTACCTCTTAATTGTTCAAGGGGTAAGTACTTTGAAAGAGTGAAAGTTGTAAGACAATATATCGCCGTCACTAGTAAAAGTGAAAACATAATCCCACGTGGAAGATTTTTTTCTGGGTTCTTAATTTCTTCAGCGATAGCAGCAACCTTTGTTACTCCTGCATATGATACAAAGACTAGGGCCGTACATTCGACAAGCCCATCAATACCATTAGGAAAAAGTTCCAAAGGTATTTGAGAGAGAGGACTTAGAAGAATTGTTGCATCTAAGAAGAGAAGAGACACCGTCGCAAGGCCTACGATGAAAATAAGAAAACCACTTACTTTACCGACACCAAAGATATTGAGAAACGTGATAATAAAAGTTAAACCTAGGGCCAGATACTTAATGTCATAATCAGTTACAACACTTAGATAAGCGCCAAAACCCATAAGAGCAAATGAGGCCTTCAAAAGAATTGATACCCATAAGCCAAAACCGGCTACAGTTCCTGCTAGAGGGCCGAAAGTTCTTTCGAGGTACACATAGGTTCCACCACTTGTAGGCATGGCCGTAGCAAGTTCAGATTTTGATATAGCAGCAGGGAGAACACAAATACTTGCTAAGAGATAGGCCAGCCATACTGCTTTTCCATTCATTTCAAAGGCCAGTCCTGGCAATACAAATATTCCTGATCCAAGCATTGAACCAATACTAATAGCAATAACTGATGTTATTCCAAGACTTCTTTCGAGTTTTTTCAAAGAGATTTTCCTTAGTCTTCATCCACAGGAGGACATTGTAGCATCATTTTACGGATCTCAGGTAAGAGCTCCGTATGCTCTTCTTTATCAACGTGTATTTCTATTATATATCCACCAAGTTCACGATTTAGTGTGACAGATTGAACACCAAATTTAAAGCCTTTAAAAAAGGAATTGTGTAGCGAGATGAGACTTCCTTTTGCAATATAGGAGCGGCTATAAAGAAAAATGCTCTTTTCACTAATTGAGGTTATATTCATTGGTATCTCAAAAGTCGCATCTTGATCTCCGCCTGGGATAGGCCTATCTGGAAAGCTAATATCATCATTATTTTTTTCTAGAAAAATATTAAGCTTTGAGATGAGAATATTTTCATCAATTGGTTTTTGAATATAGTCATTCGCACCGCACTCTAGGGCTCTATTAATGTCTTCAGGCTTACTTCTTCTCGACATGACAATGATAATCATATCATGACCAATTTTCTTTCTCATTGTTTCTATAATACCAAACCCAAATCCTTCAAAATTACCAAGATTTAAGTCAACTAAACAGAGATTAGGTTGATATTGCACAACCTGTGAAAAGTATTCTTTGATGTCTTCGCATGTGCGATAATCATAGTCATTCTTTTTCAGAATAACGGAAATGAGATTGTTAACATCTTCATCATCATCAATTGTAAGAATTTTTCTCTGCTTCAAGATTATCCTTTCTTTGTTTTTATTTTTCTTATCTCTTTAAGATCATTGTCATTGAGTCCAATTATTTGAGCCTCCGTATCATAAACACCGGGTGAAACATCAATACTTGGCTTTTGAATAATAAATTGAGCATGATCTATCTCTAACTTGTCTATAAAAGCACTATTCAAATTTAGTTTTTGTTTCTCTGTGAATTTAACTTTTGATCTAAAAGTGAGTTTAACTTCACTAATCTTGGTTATATTTCCAATAAGCTTACACATTACACCTGCAAAGTTACGTTCTAACTTATTTGCCTCGGGAAAGCCAAGATTTGGAGAGATCTTCTTCATGGTGGTAAGGAGAATATCGTTATTCACCGGTTTTACAAGATAGCCATCCGTTTCATAATTCTTCGATGTGGCCAAAGCCTTCTTAGAAGACAACGAAGAAATCATGATAATCTTTATTCTTTTGTAGGGATCGACTTTTCTAATTTCATCGATAAATGTAAAACCATTTTCATCCTCTATATTGATATCTAGTAAAACGAGATGAGGAAAGACTGTCGTTAATTTATGCTGTGCTGTTTTGAGGTCCTGTGCGGTATGTATCGTATGTCCTACATTTTCTAGAAGCTTCCTCAGATAATTAAGCATATCGAGATCATCATCTATTAGTAATATGACTTTACTCTTTACTGCCATCAAACATACTCAACTTCAACGCTTTGAACATAGTTTATAAATTGATCAACAAGGTTTTTGATCTCTTCTTCATTTTGCGAACTCGCGCTTATTTCAATTTTCTTAGCTATGTCGCCAAGTTCAGAGAAGCCATAACCACCTGAGCTACCTGATACCTTATGACCAAGCTTCTTTAAACTTTCAAAGTCTTTATTTGCTAAAAGCTCACTGAGCTTTACACAGTCAGTATTTCTATTTTTCAAGAATGTTGGGAGAATTTCCTTGAGTTCTGAATCTACCTGAACTTTTGGCATAATACCTTCCTTCTCTATAATTCGTTTTATTCATTATAACCGATTTCCATAAAATATAAGTAGGCAAAAAATTGGGTAAGTACCTGTCTTTACTTTTTTGTTCGCATATTCAGAAAAAACAAAAGTTACCTAGGGAAAAAAACTCTAAACAATGTTAAAATATACCATTGTAAATAAAAGGGAATGCTACTTTGAAACTTCTATTTTTGGGACCTAGCAATAGTTATTATAATCAGTTTGAAAGTCACTGCTTGAAGAATAGCTATGACATCTCATGCGTTAAAGATTTAAAAAAACTCAAAGAGAAATATAGTGAAATAGCTTTATTTATTATCGATGACGACTTCGAAGAAAAAAGTTCAGTAGACTTTATCAAAACTATTAGAAGTTTTGAGGATGATAAGAAGGTCGAGCATAAGCCTATTATTTGTATATCGGATGATGACACAATTGAGTCTCGCCAAAAAGCATTTGAGCGAGGTGTTGATGATTTTGTTGATAAATATGAAATGAACTCTATCTTTTTAAAGATTAATTCATTTATTAGACCAAATACTTTGTGGCAAGGTATTAATGCTATGGTAGTTGAGGATGAGTTTATATCCGCAAAATTTATTTCTCATGTGATTCGTACAAAGGGTGCAAATGTTATTAATTACAATAATGCGGTAGAAGCTTTTGAATATTTAAAAGGGCCAAATGGGCACGACGTTGATCTTATACTAACGGATCATATGATGCCAAATCTCTCGGGAATATCGTTCGTAAAAAAAATCAGAAATGAGCTGGGCAATAACCTCGTGCCGATAGTATTTATCTCTTCAGTTGAAAATAAAAGTGAGGTTTTAGAATTTTATAAAGCTGGTGGAAATGATTACCTTTCTAAACCACTGATTAAGGAAGAGCTCTTTGTTAAGGTTGATCAACTTCTTAGTAATCGATACAAATCGAGAGTTTTAAAAGATCAAGTTGAGCAGTTAGAAAATGTAAATAGAGTTAAGGATAAGTTTCTGGCGGTATGTACTCATGACCTAAGAACTCCTTTAAATACAATTATTGGTTTAACTAACATGATAATAGAAGAAGAAAGTGTATCTCAAGATGTCGGTGAATATCTTGGTCAAATCGACTCTTCTGCAAAGAATCTTTTAACTCTAGTTAATGAACTTCTGGATTTAAGTGAAATTCAATCAAAGAGTAACAAAGTTGAGCTTGTTGAAGTCGATATTCTCTCAGTTATTAAATCTTCTTTAAGAAACTTTACCGCCATAAATAATAAGAAAGTAAATATGCACTTTTACACAAGTGTTAAGAAAGCTCCCATATACGGTAATCAATCTATGCTTTTAAGAGTATTTAATAATATACTTTCTAATGCTTATAAGTTTACTCCAGATAATGGCAAGATATACACATCTGTAAAGTCCGAGGACTCTTTTTACCGCATTAAGATTGAAGATACCGGTATAGGTATGCCAAGTGATTTTGTATCAAAAATCTTTGATGAATTTTCTACAATAGGTCGAACGGGTTTAAAGGGTGAGAAAAGTACTGGTCTTGGAATGAGTATTGTAAAAAAAATCATTGATGATCATAATGGTAAAATAACAGTTGATAGTATAGAGGGGAAGGGAACTATATTCACGATCGACTTCAAGAAGGTCAAAAAATGAAAGTACTCTTTATCGATGATACAGTTGATAATTTAAGTCTGTTTAAAATTTATATGAAGAATTTTGATGAGGCGGATTGTACATTTGAGTCAGATCCTAGAAAGGGGATCGAACATATTCTCACTGATACTTTTGATATTATTTTCTTAGACATAGAGATGCCAGAAATTGACGGTTTTCAAGTCTTAGATAGTGTAGATAGTATCAAGGCTCCAATATTTGCTCTAACGGCACATCTAAGTGGCGAAATTATCAATAGAATCAAAGAGCATACGAAGATACAAGGAGTGGTTCATAAACCTGTTTTGAAGAAGAACTTAATCGAGATAATAAAAAATGAGGCATCATGAAAGCAAGTCTTAATGAAATTCTAGATGAAAGTAAAATTGAATTCCTTGAAAAACTAGATAAGAAAGTAGTGGAGTTGAAGACCATTCTCGTTGAATATAACGGTAAGAAAAAGTCTGATATTAATCTTGATCAGCTATCTAACGTAACAAGAGAACTTCATAATATAAAGTCCGTGGCCGGAAGCTATGAAATTGATTTCGTGGTTAGCGCGGTTAGAAATATCAGTGACCATATCTCCTTTATTTATGAGTTAGATGATAATGAAAATATTGATAGCTCACTTGCTAGAGAGATATTTGAGTTAATAGAAGTTTTTCTAAAAGATATTAAAAGAAATGATCAAGGGATATTTGATTCGCAGTTAGACTCTCTCGTTAAAACTAATAGTAATTTAAAGAGAGTGTTACTTGTTGAAAGTGACAAAACACTCATTAATCACTTTAAGAAGTTATTCAAAGCCAATGGCATAAGCTTTGCCATTGTTTCATCTGGTAAAGATGCATTTTCTCGTCTTCTAGATGAGAAGTTTGATTTACTCATAACTGACCTTCATGTTGGCAAGCTTGAAGGGCCATCTCTTATTGCTGCGAATAGAGTTTCTGGCGGAATTAACAAAGATATTCAAACCGTAATGCTGAGCGTTAGTTACTTTGATCTCTTGCCATCTATCTCTGTTCCTGACTTATTCTTATCGAAGAACGATAAAATTCTAAGTGAACTAGAGTCTTTTTTGACTGACTTTACCAATGGTAATTTTGAAGCAAAGCTTGCAAGTCCCTTAGAGATATTATGCCTTGATGATGATCAAAATATTCACGACCTTCTTAATATCTCATTTAGAAATCATAATATTATTTATCGTTCAGCTCAAAATATTAGCGAATTCATCTCTCAGTTTGAAAAAAAGAAGCCTGATCTTGTGATTCTTGATCTTATTCTTGAAAATGAAAATGGCGTAGATGCAGTGAAGAAGCTCCGTGAGAAGGGGAGCTCTCTAGATACGCCCGTCATTGTATTATCAAGTCTAGAAGGTGGACTTAGAAATGAACTCGTTAGAGATATTCCTTTTATTGTTGCAACACTTTCAAAACCATTTACTCCTAAGTCTATGGGGAAGGAAGTTATATCATTGTATAATACAAGTCGAAAGTCGCTTTTGATATAGGTTATGAAACTATACTGATAATCTTTTCTCTAAGAAAATTAAAGTCTACGGGCTTTGTTATATAGTCATCTGCTCCAAGTTCTTTGGCCAGAGACTGTCTCTCAATATCTGTATAAGCTGAAGACATGAATATTTGCATGTCTGGATTAAGAGACTTCAACTCTTTTAAAAGTTCAAATCCTGAGAGTCCAGGCATATTAATATCAGATATTACAAGTTTGTAGTCATTAAGCTCTTCGCTGTCTTGGATTTTTTTAAGAGCATCCTCACCAGAAATGGAAAAGATAATCTCAAACTGACGTTGGTCAATTTCCTTCTTAAAAACCTTCTCATATAAGAATTGTACTGACTTTTCATCATCTACAATTAATATTTTCTTCATTCCGCTAATCTCGTCTTAATTTGATTTAACTATTTCGTAATTACAGTCAATTATATTGATAATCGAAAGTTATAGCAAGTCAAAGTGTAATTATTGTATGGGGATTTTTTGATGATTGGGCCTCCGTTCATAGCTGGGAGACCCAAAAAATTAAGGTTTTCTTTATTTCTTACGCGCAGGTGCTTTTGAAGATGATGCTTTAGTTTTTGTTGAAGCCTTTTTTGGAGTTGCTTTCTTTGACGTTTTTTTTGCTACTTTCTTTGTTGCTTTCTTCTTTGTAGTCTTCTTGGCTACCTTTTTAGTTGCTTTTTTAGCGCTTTTTTTGGCAACTTTCTTTGCAGCCTTCTTTGTAACCTTCTTTGTAACCTTCTTCGTTGATTTCTTGACTACTTTATCCGCAGTAGGCTTTTTTGTATCGCTCTTCGTTGACTTCTTTGCTTTTGAGATTTCATCTTTAACATGTTTTTCGATATTTTTTTGCAGCTTGTTGAGCTCTTTTACTTGTTCATCTAGGAACTTCTTAGCCTTGTTTAACTCTTCTTGAATTGTCTTTTCAATACTTTTTTCAAGTGAAACCTTCTCTTTTTGAAACTTGTTGACGACCTTATTTAAGTCTTTCTCAACAACATCCTTTACTTCTTTCTCTGCATCTTTTACTAACTTCTTTACCGTTTTTCGTAAGTCTTTAATGGACTTACCCTCAACAATTGACTCAACTTGCTCTCTCGCTTCTTTAAACGCTTTAAATACATTTTTCATAACTATCTCCTTGGTGCTTTCTTAGTGATTGGTATTCTTCGCCCAAATCCAAAACTCTTTGCTTTTAGTTTTACAATAGGACAGAATTGTTTTCTCTTGTACTCAGAGAAATTATTCAGTTTTAAGACTTTATTAACATCATTTTCTAAGAATCCCAACTTAATTAAGCCCTGGGCATCATACTTATATGATAAGTATCCTTCTAGAATTGCATCTAGTATTTCATAGGCTGGTAATGACTGTGAATCTTCTTGATTTTCTTTAAGTTCTGCACTTGGTGGCCTTGATATAACTTCTTGAGGGATTAGGTTTTCAAACTTCTTATTAATATATTTTGAAAGTTCAAACACTTCACTCTTATAGAGGTCTCCTAGTGGACTGATGGCGCCAACACTATCTCCGTAGAGTGTACTGTATCCGACAGCTAATTCAGACTTATTAGAAGTGTTAATAACAATGGATCCATTTTGATTACTTCTAGCATAAATGAGACTTCCACGAATTCGACTTTGAATATTCTCATCAGCCAACCCAGAAAGCTCTACAAAGTTTTCGCTAAAAGAGTTTCTGATTGCACTATGTAAGAACTTAATTGATTGAGTTGTTAGCTTTACTTCAAGATTATCACAGAGCTCTTTACAGATGTCGTAACTCAGCCCTTTTGAGTATTGACTTGGCATATATACTGCTTCAACTTCTTGATCATCTCTTAAAAAAAGTTTTATCAAAGTGAGAACAAGCGCTGAATCAATACCTCCAGACAGCGCAACAAGAAACTTCTTTGCACCAATTTTATCGGCATAGTCCATAATAGAGAGATTTAAAGCATGGAGTATACATTCATAGTCACTATCTTCTAGTTTCTTTAATTGTGGTGGTTCTAACGTGTAGTCAAGTTGCGTTCTAAATAGAGTTTCAAAGCTATGCGCAGCTACATCTTCTAGATAGTTCCCATTTATTTCCTTTGCCTCAGAGATGGTACATGTAACCATGTCTTCTTTGAAACTTAAGGCCTTACTTAGTACTTTTTCATGATTACAGTGAAAACTACCTCCATCAAATATGATTTCATCTTCAGAGCCAACACGATTAACGTAATAAAATGGACAATTTGAAAATTGTTGAGATATTTGACTGGCCCTGTTGATGCGACTCTTTTCTTTTCCTAAGTAGAAAGGACTTGCTGAAAAGTTAAATATACCGTTTAGCTTTTGATCTTTGGAAACTTCAAAGAGCTCTTTTACGGGATCAATTTTATAGTGGGGTGAAAACCACATATCTTCACAAATGAGAATACCAAATTTTAGGTCTTGATATTTCCATACTATTGCTTTGTTGCCTGGCGTGAAGTACTTGGCCTCGTCAAAAATATCATATGAGGGCAGTAGGCACTTCGTATATATTTCTTTTAAATTCTCATTTTCACTAAGCTCATAGACTACATTTTGAATGGCATAAGGGATTTCCTCTCTTATCTCATAACTTAGGCCACCTAGTAGTAGCACTGAGTTGCTTCTGGGCTTAGATGACCACCAGAGTTTTATTTTGTCTAAGAGATCGCAATAGTTAACAATAAATTCTCTGGTCAAAAGTAAGTCTTGTAGTGGGTAACCACAGAGAAATAGTTCTGGAAAGAGATTGATGGAATTCGAAAAGACACCATCGTTATCTTGTTGCTCTAGGTATGAAAAAATTTCACTAAAATCGGCTATTGTATGATGTGTTTGGTGTAGGTTTATTTGCATGAACGCTTCTCGCAAGGTACATATGACTTTCATAAAATATAACATGAAAATCTATAAAAAGGTAAATAAATATGTCAAAGGTCTTAGTCATCGGTGCAGGTTTAGCCGGAAGTGAAGCAGCTTATTTCTTGGCCAGGCATGGTGTTGATGTTGTTCTCTATGAATCCAAGAGAGTTAATAAAAACCCTTCACAGAAAGTTGATACTTTTGCTGAGCTCGTTTGCACAAATTCATTAAAATCTATGAAGCCAGAAACAGGGCATGGACTTCTTAAACTAGAAATGAAGGCCCTCGAGTCTCTTGTTCTCAAAATTGGGCATGAAACATCGGTTCCTGCTGGTGATGCTCTCGCTGTTGATAGGGATCAGTTCTCGCTTAAAATCACTCAGACGCTTGAACAAATGGATAATGTTGAGGTTGTTGATATGAATGTTTCTGATCCATTGAAGCTTATGAAAGAGCTAGGGGCAGATCACTGTATTATTGCTACAGGTCCACTTACAACTGACGCTTTATCAGGCTGGATTCAAAAAGAAATCTCTGATGACGACTTCTATTTTTACGATGCTATAGCTCCTGTCGTAGATGCTGACACTCTCGATTATGACAAACTCTATTTTAAAGACCGCCACAAACCTGTTTCTGAAGAAGAGGGTGAGAGCGCTGATTATTTGAATGCTCCAATGAATAAAGAGCAATATGAGCTCTTTGTAAAAGAACTACAGACCTCTAAAAAAGTTCCCGCTCAAAAATTTGAAGACTATAAATTCTTTGAGTCCTGTTTGCCGGTTGATATCATGGCCGAAAGAGGTGTTGATACGGCTCGTTTTTCTTGTATGAAGCCTATCGGACTTGAAATGCCAGATGGAACTATTCCATATGCATGTGTCCAACTGCGAAAAGAGAATCTTCTTGGAAGTGCTTTTAATCTTGTTGGTTTTCAAACAAGACTTACTTACTCTGAACAGGTTCGAGTTTTTCGTATGATACCGGGCCTTGAAGAGGCAAGCTTTCTACATTTGGGTTCTGTTCATAGAAATTCTTTCTTAAATAGTAGAGAACTATTAAATGATGACCTTAGTTCTAAGAAGTTTCCTGATATTTCCTTTGCAGGTCAGATAACAGGTGTCGAAGGTTATACGGAGAGTGCGTCGATGGGACTTTACGTGGCCTTACAAGTTCTTCGAAAATTAAACGGCAAAGAAATTCATAAGTTTCCTGTGGAAACTGGGATCGGTGCTCTTGTTAATTATGTGATGACAGCTCCAAAGCCGACACCTTCTAACATAAACTTTGGTCTCCTTCCGCCTGTAGCTCTAACAAAAGAGCAAAGAAGATTAAGAAAAGAGAGAAAGAGGATTAAAAAGAAAATTGCAAGTGATAGAGCTATTAATGCTTTTAATAATTTCTATACTGAATATAGGATCTGATGGAAGGTATATTATTTATTGTTATAGCCTGTCTTCTATGGGCGCTTGATACTCTCGTTCGATATCCATTGCTCTTTTCAGGTACCAGCGCAGAAATGATTGTTTTGGCCGAACATTTTGTTTTGACTATCATTTTTCTTCCTGTGCTCTATAGGAATCGTAAAAAGATTCTTGTGATGAATCCGAGACATATTTTTTACTTTCTGATTGTTGGCGGTCTTGGCTCTGCCATTGCGACGGTAACTTTCACTAAAGCTTTTGGTATTATCAATCCATCATTAGTGATTCTATTACAAAAATTTCAGCCGATAATTGCTATCATTTTTTCGTTCTATATATTGAAAGAGAGGATGCGACCTCAGTTCTTTCTTTGGGCATCTTTCGCTCTTTTTGGTGGTTTAATGATTAGCTACCAAGATTTGAAGCCAGCATTTGATCTTATTGTAAATGAGCAATATTCATTTTCATTAGTAGCTCTAAAAGGATATGCACTTACTCTCATTTCTGTGTTCGGTTGGGCACTGGCAACTGTTTATGGAAAACTCTTATCTAAAAAAGGTTATGATGAAAGTGATATCATGTCTCTTCGATTCCTCACTGGCTTTATATGTCTTTTGCCATTGCTTTTGAGCTTTAATATCGAATTAAATTTTAAAGTTGAGTTCTGGTCTAAGATCTTATTCTTAGCTCTCTTTTCAGGAGGTCTAGGGATGTATTTCTACTATAAAGGACTCAAGCGAATTTCCGCTCATTTGTGCACCCTGGCAGAGCTGTTCTTTCCTTTTTTTGCCGTCGCGGTCAATTGGATTTTTTTAGGCAAGGAGCTAACTCTTTTACAAATATGTGGAGGACTTCTAGTGTTAGTGAGTTCAACTGTGATACAATCAAAGCACTTATAGTTTTTTATGGAGATCTGAGAAATGAATACATCACACACCTCATCTAATTTAAAAAGTGACTTGAGCGATAAGACATTCTTAATCGCTGGCGCAGCGGGCTTTGTTCCATCATATGTGTGTCAAAACTATCTTGAAAAAGGTGCAACTGTTTACGGGCTTGATAACTTCATTACTGGAAGTGAAGAGAATATTGAGATTCTTTCCAAGTATGAAAAGTTTCATTTCGAAAAATGTAATATTTATGAGTCTCTTCCTGACTTTAAAGATGTAGAGTTCGATTACATTCTATCTTTGGCTTCTCCAGCTTCACCAATAGACTTTAAAATTATCCCTTTAGAAATTATGAGAGTAAATTCTGAAGGAACACTTAAGCTTCTTGAGTTAGCAAGTCGTCACAATGCTAGGTTTTTAGAAGCATCAACCTCTGAAGTATATGGTGACCCTGAAATACACCCGCAAGTTGAGTCATATGTAGGTCATGTAAACCCTATTGGTCCGAGAAGTTGTTATGATGAATCAAAGCGTTTTGCTGAAGCTCTAACTATGAGCTTTTATAATAAGTATAAAGTAGATACAAGAATCATACGAATCTTTAATACTTATGGGCCACGAATGAGACCTAATGATGGTCGTGTCATTCCTAATTTTATCAATCAGGCCCTAAGAGGTAACGATATAACTATTTATGGCGACGGATCACAAACGCGTTCATTCTGTTATGTGACAGACCTCGTAAATGCTATGGAGCACGTCCTCATGCTTGGCGATCACATGCCTTATAATATTGGTAATCCGGATGAGTATACTATTAAGGAAGCTGCAGAGTTTATTAATCAGGCGCTACGTAGTGATTCTAAACTGAGTTATTCTCCACTTCCTGCGGATGACCCAAAAAGAAGAAGACCAAATATTGATCGTGTCGCTTCTCTTGGTTTCAGTCCTCAAGTAACGTTTGAAGATGGTTTAACTAGAACAGCTAAATTTTTCAAAGAAAAGATATAATTAAGAAGTCTATATGAAAGTCGTTGTCAGTACAGATGCTATTTTAAATCGTGACTATTACCTTGAATGTATCGAGACAATTCTTGATCAAGTAGGGGATGAGTGTGAACTTTATACTCTTATCCATAAAGAGGGTAGTGTTCTAGGTCATGTTGAAATGAGAAAGATTCACTCCTCTTTTTTGTCAAATATTGGAAGAAGCTGGGAAGATCTTTTGAAAAATAGCTACCTCATACCTGGCGCATGTAAGAACTTATTTATTCCATGTTCAGTTGATCTCATTATTAATGTATCAAGAGGATTTTCTCACGGTATAAGAAAGTGCAAAGATACTAAGCAGATAACCTTACTCTTTGAGGACGTGAATACTTTAGAGCGAAAAAGATCTTTTAAAGAAAAGGTATTCTCCCTCTTTATTAAGGGTTTTCAATTGAAGTCTCAAAGACAAGCTGATGAGATTTGGACTAGTGATCGTAACTTTATTTCATCAAGCTATGACGGGCTTGTTAAAGATGTTCTTCCTCCAGTTAAGTTAAGTGATTATAAAATACTACCAAGTGGACTTGTCAGTGGGGATTATTTCCTCGTCAATGCCGAGTCAGTCTCTCCTAATATCGCTAAAGAAATACTAGAGTTCTATAAAAATAAAGATATTCTCTTTAAGTTTATAGGTAATGATATTCATCTTTCTCATTTGAAAGAAGGAAGTGAGAAGTATTTCTTCGGTGATAAGTGCTCTGGAGAGTTGGCGCCTTTACTTAGCTCTGCAAAGTATCTTCTTGACTTCGAAAGAAATAAACTACCTGTGGTCTCTCTTAAGATGATGGCATGTGGAGGCAGTGTATTTAATCCGGGTAATCGCTACATTGATTTCGGAGAAGGGTTTTATAAACTTGATGATTACCTTTGCGCTAAGTTTCTTGATCTTCCTGACCCCCTTGTCGAAAAAAAGAAGATTAGAGGTCGTGCAATTATTTTTGATGAAGTGAGATTTAAGCATTTTTTAAAAAAAGAACTTCTAAGGTTAGAAGGCGGAAAAGTGCCCTACAATGTTTCAGATGATAATTGCTGTTAATCATTTACCCCCAAAGTCCTTTCTTACTCTCATGTAATTGTAGCGATTAGTTATAATTTTAAAAATGGATATCTTTTGATCTGCGTGAATTATTCCGTGACTTTCTTTAAGCTCTCCTTCTCCGAGATTCTCTAGGTTTGCTAATTCTTCTTCTACACTGAACCCGTCTCCAAATTCTCCTTCTCCTACTGACATTCCTTCTAGCTCTGAAAGGTTTGGAAAAGAGTTATAGCTTTGCTCTTTTGTTTCAAGATTCTTTCCACCACTTCTCACAACTTGTGCTTTGCCTTGTTTATCATTCATTTTGTTATATAAGAGTCCTTTGTCTATTCCTAGTCTTGAGCCTAGACCTCTAATTCCAGCGCTTTTTGCTGCGTTAGCAGTAGCTGCAACGGGATTCATTTTACTAACCTGATCAACGAAACTCTGTTCAGAATTTCCATTTTTAATTTGCGTGAGCGTCTTCTTTGTTGCGGGCTTGAGCTTCTTGTTTACTTCTAGGGCCCTTTGAGCAACTTTTCTAAATACTGCTTGTCCTGTAGCGCCCATTTTCTCACTGCCAAATGGAGACTTGTTTAATGATTCATAATTTCCCTTCGCAAATGATGACATGGCACTGGCAGCCTCGTTGAAATTAAGCTTCTTATTTACTGCCCTTCCTATATTTGAATCAGGAACAGGTATTGAAAAACTCATTGGATTTTTACAAGAACTTGAAGATGCTGTTAAGTCTTTACCGACACATGGTCTAGACACTTGTGTATCAAAGTTTACTAATCCACCTTCGGCTTGTTCTCCGGTTTGACTATTACCATTTTGGTTGGAAGATGGTTCTATATCTTGCGTATTCTGGTTTGCGACTTGTCCCGTTCCTGAAGTTTCTTCAAGTGTTGAGTTACCTTTATTTCCGTTGTCAAAAAGTCCTTCTAGTTTTGCTAGAAGTTTTTCTGCTTTTATTCTTGCATCTACTGTGGCTTCATATGATCTCTTGCCCTCATTATAAGCTATACTTTCTAAAACAACTCCACCAGCGGCCAGACCTATCGCTGTTAAAACACATGGATCTGCCAAAACACAAAAGGTTGTAGCTGTACAAGCTGCGGCAGCAGAACCAATTATTGTATAGTAGTTTCTATGAGACTTGTGTGAGTTCATTGATT
>DDIK01000218.1 GCA_002338505.1 Bacteriovorax sp. UBA1852 | reverse complement strand
AAGATCTCTTAAGTCTTTTGACACGACCCTTAAGCGCTCATATTCTGCGCCTTTAACTACGACCTTAATTATTCCTCTTCTATTCTTATTGCTTAAGCTCGTTATCGTAGGGTCTTTTACTTCTTCTGGGAAATCATCTATCGAGTCGATAGCTGTTTTTATATCATCTTCAACTTCTTTAATGTCAGCATCGGGTTCAATTGTCAGATAACCAATACTACTGCCTTCTGCAGAGAGAATATTTAACTCTTTGATACCATCAACCTCTTTAAGCGATCTCTCGATAGATAAAGAAACAAGCTTCTCTACATCTTCTGCAGTAGAGCCTGGATAGAAAGTCCTTACAAGAATGACATCGAACTCGACTTGCGGGAAGATATCTTTTTGAAGTGTATATATTGAAAAGCTACCAACAAAGACAACTAGAGCAGTAAAAAGATTTACAACTAGCGACTTTGAAATAAAGAAATCGATAATTTTTTTCACGTCATTTACCTATAAGAATTCTTGAACGAGTTCACCATAGAGATCAAGAAGCGAATAATAGCTCTTCTCTCTTTCTACTTTAAACTGAACAAATGACTTTTCCGTATTAATCAGGTCCTCTTCTGCACGTATGACCTGATCAAGAGAAACACGACCTCTAGAATAAAGACGATTATATTCTTTCAAAGAACTGACGGCTAAATTGTACCGATTAACAACACTCTCTATATTCTGATCTAAAACATCAAGTGCCGACATGAGTGTCTCAAGCCTCTTCTCGATTCTATTTTTTATAATCTTTTTCTCGTAAGTTGCGTGAAGCTTGTTGAGACTAGCTATTTTAAGAGCATTTTTCTGAGCATCATACCCAATTGGAATAACCACACTTAAAGCGATTTCCTTATTCACATTGTCCGAACCAATTGTTCCATCGAGAATTGGTGACTTTGTTGTCTCAAAGTTATTTGTTTCATATGTTGCACTTAAAGCAATTGTTGGGAAAACAGACTTTTTATTCTTAGCAATCTCATCTTCAAGATAATCAAGTTTTGCTTCAATACTCTTCATATCAATATTATTAGCAATGGATTTTTTTTCAATAGGATCAAGGTTTATATTTTTAATTTTAAATGAAGATACTTCATCTAAAACAACCTTACGCTCTAATTTTGCTTCGAGAAGATTTTTCGATGACTTAAGCTGTTGACCTGCCACCTTTTGCTGCTCTCTTTGCCCAAAGTGTGAATTCTTTGTACTTAGAAGATCAACTTTCTCTTTAAGGCCATCTTTAACTTGCCTTGATACAAGATTAAGCCTTGCTTGTGATCTCTTATAGGCTTTATCAGAGAGCTTCTTAAGCGTTAGATCTCGTTGAAGATCAATATAGTTATTAACAAATTCTAAAAGCTCTTTTGATTTAACACCTGCTAACGAAACTTTTTGATATTGCGTTTCTTTCTCTTTTATACGTAGTTCAAGCTTACTTACTCTTCCTAGAAAATTAGCACCTAGATATTGAGTATACTTTAATTCTTGAGAATAAGACTTAATAGATCGCGGTGAACCATCGCTAGCTTTTCCATCAAAGTCATAATATGTCCCTGATAAAGTAAACTCTCCACCGTAGATATTTTCTTTTTCAAGAGAAAGATAAGTAGTCTTAGTTTTTTCCCCTGGCGCAGAAAATGTAAAAGGCCCCTTATCGAGATCAGAGTCAGAGTATGTTTCACTTAGCGTGAGGTTCCAGCTTCGACTGAGCTCTTCACTTAACTGAGAGATTTTCTGGGCTTCAAAGTTGTAATTCAGGTTCTTTACTTCTGTTGAAACTCCTAAATACTCTTTAGCATGTTTCAGCAAGTCAGCGCTAACTGATGATGAGAGAAAGAGAATAATAATCATTTGACGCACTTGACAACTCCTGGTTCTTCAACAAATACTAATTACCATAGCGAATACAAAGCGTAACGTATTTTCACAAACCTTTGACACATTTGACCATATTTTGATAGTAAAAGAACAGAGTTAGGGAGACTATCGCCGGTGCGCAAGCACGGGAGGAAAGTCCGGGCTCCACATGGCAGCTTAGCGGGTAACGCCCGTCCATCGCGAGATGAGGACAAGTGCAACAGAAAGGAAGTACAGGGGTTTGAATGAGATTGGGGTAGCTTCGGCAGGCCAATCCATGAAGATGCAAATCTACCTGCTGTAGTGAAAACAGGTAAACTCTAGGCGGTGCAAGTTTGAATAGGTTCACATTTTGGGGGTAGCCAGCTTCCGTGAACGGGTTAAACGCTTGAGCTTAGGAGTAATTCTAAGCCTAGACGAATGATAGTCCAATACAGGACCCGGCTTATACCCTAACTCTTTTTTAATTTCCAAGAACTTTATCGATGACTCCTTCATCATCTAACCACAAAGAATCACCATCTAAAGTCTCAACTCTACCTTCTGATACGAGATCACCATCTGAATCAACAAGACCTCTTCCATCAGGTGACCTAAAAAGCGGAGTACCGAATTGATCATAGGCTCTTGGTATATTTACTGAAGGGACCTCTAACTTAACTTTCGCAAATCTATTAAAATAATCCCCAATGCTTGATGTTTCATTTTCTACTGTTCTGATATCTGTACTCGCAAAGTTTCCTGCTGCAGTGTCTCCCCCCTCAAAGTTTGCAATATAGTCACTCGCATCAACTTCTTTTACTCTGACATTGGCAAGACTTGACTCACCGGACCTCATCACATCAGGAAACATTTCAGTCATGTACTCCTCAACACTTGGTATTTCATCACGTGGAAAGTCTGGATCATAAACTTTACCATCTTTAATCATTACAACATGATGATTCCAAGATACTCCATCCTTAGCAGCTTCACCTCGACCAAAACGATATGGTAGTTTCTGAGCACTATCAATACCATCCGGAATTAAATATAAGACCTTTGCATCACTTAAGTCCACACCACTTGCATCAAACTTCTTTGCAAGTCTATGGATATTATCATGACACTTAAAGTCCTCATAAATGCTATCAGCATTTATCAAATAAAGCTTATCCTGCTTACTTACCTTGGAACTATTCTTTAGGATATTCTTTGAACCTTTTAGCAATTTTGCCGAAAGTGTAGCTCCAGTAATCATACCTGCTGCATAAGATAAGATCATATCGTTAAGCATGTCATCACATTCTTTCGCTTTCTCTTCCAACCCTGATGGTAAGCCGCTGAATGAATATTTTAAGTTTCTTAGTTCTTCACATCGTTTCATATCATCTGCGATAAGACTTGTATCAATCCCCATAACTCCTAACTCCACACCAATAGTCGAATAGATCGCAGAAGAGTCTGCATGCGCAATTTTTTGAAGCGCTGTTGGGAGAGACTTAATTTTAGATAGCTTGCCAAGTGCTTTTCCCATCAACAAAGGACCTCCAACAGGGATTACAGTTAATGCAATATCAAGTGCTAATGAATTGAACAAGCTGTTTAATTCAGAAGCATCAAACTCACCTGCTAAACGACAGGCCACTCCACGATTATTAAAAAAATCACTATTTGGGTTGGAGGGATCTGCAGCTATAAAATAATCTCTAATAAGGTCTTTATTGTACATTAAGTTATCTCTAATAAATTTTGCATTTTCTGGAGTTGCCATCTTTATCTTAGATAAAGCTTTCTCGTGTCTTTTCGTTAGTTTTTCAGATGAAATAATCATACGACCAAGTGATTCATCAAGCTCTTCTAAGTACGCCTCTTCTTTAATAGAAAAATAATTGTCGTCCTCTCTTTTTTTGAGTAACTCCTTACGATTAGAATAATTTCCTCTAATCGCTTTAGTATGGTTTTTAATTCTCTGTCCGACCTTGTCACCAATAAGATTTTGTATAGGATCTTGTGCAAGAACAGGGTTTTCAGAAATAATCAAAGCTTTTTTTAGTTTTAAAGCGTCTCTTTTCTTTTTTCTTTTTTCCTGTTCCTTCTTAGGAACTCTCGTACCCCTGCTAGTTTGAAATCTTGGGTCCCAAGCAGAGAGTTCTTGAATTTTAAATTCGAGACTTAACAAAGCATTTAATGAAGAATTGATTCTTAAACGCTCCCTTTTAGACTTTTCACTTTTTCCGTCTTTGATATCATTATAGCTTGAAGTAGCTTCCTTCGATTCTGAGAGTATTTTCGCGCTCAATGCTCTGGTGCTCAATAAATCATTTACGTCATTATTAAAATTCTCATCAAGCGAATTATTAATTTTATTTAGGTCTAAATCTACTTCCGGAAGAGGTATTACATTTTTGTCACAATAAATAATTGGTGTATCAATTAAATTTTTATCCTCACCACAGAACTCTTTAGGGTCCTCAATCCACCTCGCAAAAAATGAAAGACCATTAAAGGATATAAATAAAAGGATTGCTAATTTTATTTTCAAATTCACATATCTCTTGTCGGAAGTTATGAATATTACTATAGTTTAAACTCTAAGAATAAAATGAATAGCGCTAATAATTACAAAGCCTTGAGCTATTTTTTTTAAGATTTTAATAACATCACAAGTAGGTAAGATGAAGTTTAAATATCCCCAAGCAGACAAAAGAGAAGAACGACTACATTTTAAAGCAAACACCAGAGATGATCACTACTTCTGGCTTAGAAATATAAAAAACAAAAATGACAGTGAAACCATCAAGAATCTCTTAGTAAACGAAAACTCGTTCTGCGATTCCTACTTAGGCTCCAATAAGAAGTTACAAGACAAAATCTTTATAGAGATGAAATCACGTGAATGTGAAGAATATGAAACTCACCCTTACAAACATGGTGAGTTTCTCTATTATGAAAAGTATAGCAAAGGAAAAGAATATCCCATTCATTGTCGAAAGAAGATCGGTTCAACTGTTGAAGAAATCTGCTTAGACGAAAATGAGCTTGCTAAAGATCATGAATACTTTAGCCTTGGAACATTTGATATCTCAAGTGATCATAATATTTTGGCCTATACTGTAGATATAAATGGCTCTGAAGTTTACACACTTAAATTTAAGAATCTTATCACTGGGGAAGTACTAAGTGATGAAATCCATAATGTTTCACATGGTGTCTCTTGGTATAAAGATAATTATTCGCTCCTTTATGTAGTTATGAATGAAAACCAAAGACCATATAAGGTAATGCAGCATACATTAGCAGAAGAGAGCGATAAGGAGATATACACAGAAGAGTCCGGTGAATTCTTTGTCGATGTTAATGAATCTCTTGATCATGAGTATATATTTATTACCTCTAGTGGTTCCATCTCAAATACCTCTCGCTACGTAAGAGCAAACGACATTACAGATTCAGCACACTTACTCCTAGAAAGAAAAGACAAGGTAGAATACTACGCCACTCATAAAAGAGGACAGTTCTATATTCTCACAAATGATACCCACGAAAACTTTCGAGTCATCAAAAAAGATATTGGCACTGGGGAAATTAAAGAATATATAGCCCCACATGATGATATATACATAAGTGATATCGAATGCTACGAATCTCACAATGTTATCTCATACCGAGAAAGTGGACTTCCAAGACTTAAAATTCTATTTGATAATGGAAAAGAACATGTGATCACTTTTCCAGAACCAAGCTACTATGCAAGCTCAGGTGATAATGCTGAGTATATGACAGATAAATTTCATTATAATTACTCTTCTTTAACTCGTCCCTTCTCGAGTTATACCATTGACCTCAAAGATCTTTCGTCGAAACTAGTATACCAAAAAGAAGTTCCTGGATTTGATCCAGAGAACTATCTTGTTGAACGAATTAATGCTCTCTCACACGACAACAAGAACATCCCTATTAGTATCCTTAGACAAAAAGATTCTAAACTTAACTGTGAGAACCCTTGTCTACTCTATGGCTATGGCTCGTATGGCATGAATATAGACCCCTCATTCTGGTCAAAGATTCTATCTCTTGTTGATAGAGGTTTTGTCTTTGCCATTGGACACATAAGAGGAAGTTCGACACTAGGACGTAAGTGGTATGAAGATGGAAAATTCTTAAAAAAGAAAAATACATTTCGAGACTTTATTTCTTGCGCTGAATTTCTTATTCAGCAAAATTATACAAAGAAAGGCCATATTGCCATCAATGGTGGAAGTGCCGGAGGAATGCTTGTTGGGGCGACTTTAAATATTGCTCCGGAAGGACTTTTTAAAGTCGCCGTCGCAGAAGTTCCCTTTGTCGATGTACTCAACACAATGGTTGACGACACTCTTCCCCTTACTCAACTAGAGTACGATGAATGGGGAAACCCTAATGAACAAGAGTATTATGAGTATATTAAGTCATACTCTCCATATGACAATATTCAAAATAAAGACTATCCCTCTATTTTAGCCACAGGCGGACTAAATGACCCTCGAGTAACATACTGGGAGCCAATGAAGTGGATTTATAAATTAAGAGATCTCTCAACAGATAAGAATCCTAAGCTTCTCTACATGAATATGGGCGCAGGTCACGGCGGCGCTTCAGGCAGATATGAATACATGAAAGAGGATGCAATGATTCAGACTTTTATTTTAAAGGAGTTTGGAATAGAGTCCTGAAAGAAGGTAATCAATGACTTCATCTTTCTTTCTCTCCATCTGTAAACTTCTTGGAACTGTCTTTGGTGCAATGATGATTTCACGATCAATCAGTTCATTTATTTCGGGAAGGTAGTCTAAAGAAGTCTTTCCCACATAGAGAGGAGTTATATCTGCACCACTATCAAAGAGTTTTTTCACCTGAATAAAACCTCTTAAATAGAGATAATCTTTCGTAAATCCTCCACCTCGATAAACGCGTGTTGTAATATAGAATGACTTTTCTTCAGTTATTCCAAAGGTATCGATGAGGTAATGAAAGGTCTCTGCAAAGTCATCTTCAGTTAGCATATGCCTAATTGCAACAGTTCTTAGAGCAATTTCTTTTAGTCTCTCTATTGAAAAGTGTCCTGAATGATACTCACTTAGGATCGCAAGCCCCTCTTGAGTCATCGTATTGAGAGGCATACCAAGTCTTAAGACTTTTAAATCTTGAGTTAGTGCATTTTCAGTGGTCAACATGTGAACACCAATCTCGTGGTGTTTCAGTGCCTTTAAATAATTAACATCTATTTTCGCATTCTTTTTTACAATGAGTTGATTCTTCGATGGAATGAATAAAGCACCAGCAGGTATATTCTTAGACAAAGCCGTTTTCCCACTAAAGCCATATAGTTTGATTTCATCGTTCAATTCTTTAAGCGCCATTTCATCTGTCGAAGCTTCGTAACTTTCATTTCGATCCGGTGAACTTAAGAGATAGCGAGAGATTGCGATCTCATTTCTATCTGGTTCTCCAAAGTACTTTAAGCTCAAGTACCTAAACTTACGATCACCTCGATAATTTAATAACTCGACTTGATCGGCATGAGCCTCAACCACTCCCATATAAATCTTACGAAGAGAGATATCATTTATCTCTTCGACAGGAATCTCATAAAGAGCTCGTTTAAAGTGATTAATATCAAGACTTAAAGGTGTGTAGAGAAAGTCAGGGGATTTTTTAAATTTAGATCTAAAGAATTTTTTCTTCTCAGCTTCTAAGTTCTTTGGATTAACGTATTTTAAAATATCAAAACTTTTTAAAAGATTATAAAGAGCAGAGTCGACCCTTTTAACAATTGGCTCTACATTACTAGCTAAAAGGTGTGCTCTCTTTGCATAACTTACATTAGCTTTTTCTTCTATAAACTTTTTCGCGTTGGCAAGAATAGCTTTTTTAAATCCATACTTAAGTTCATCAACGACCTCTGGATAAATCTCTCCAGTTAATTCGTCACAATAACTCTTTCTCACTTCCGTAGCGAGCACGAGAGTATTCTTATACTTCTTTGTTATATGCTTTAAAAAGTAACCATGTCCTTGAAAGACATCATTCTCTTTCGCTTGGTTTTCAAAATAATCTGATTCTAAAACCGATAATCTTTGAAGCCAGTCTTTAATGTGTGGACGAAACTTTTCATTAACGTTGACAGTTCCTACATTAAACATTGGAGCTACTTTATCTTCAATTCTCTTATAGTTATATGAATGAATATCATAGACCACACAGGCCTTATACTTTCTTTGAAGTTTTCTAACCAGAGCATCGACAACCTTATAAAAGTTTGCATGCTTAGCCTTTGAAACTTCTTTTTGTTCTTTAGTAAGCGGCTTTTGCCAAATTTTTCTTCCCCATGCCGTATCATAAACACAGTCTTTAGGCCCTCTATTGAGGTCGTATTCATAACGACTATCATTTCCGATAATTCTTAATGGTAATGAGGATGTAAACTCTGCAGTTAGTGGATCTTCTTCATACCACCTCTCTTCTTTTGAGAGCAGACATTTCTTATCAAGATCTTTTCTAAAGCCGTCACCATCGTGAATAGCCGCGCAAATATAGGGAACATATTCATGAATATGAAGCGTGAATGAGTTATCCTCACTCACGCAACTAAATTCAATCTCTTTTTCAATATTCTCTATTATCTTACTTATACTTAATTTTAACATTTACTTATGCTTCTTCTAACTCTTGTTTAAAGTAGAGTTTTCTATTAAGAGCTTTTTCTCTTCTTCTATAAATATTCTCAGCGAAATCTATAATTAATTTTTGAAGCTTCGTCTTATTAAATTTGTTAATTCTTGTTATCCCACCTGGAGACAAAACATTAACCTCAAGAAGCTTACCGTTAATTATATCTAAGCCAGAAAAATCAATTCCATCTTCTACAAGCTTTCGCCCGATTTTACGACACATTTCTTTTTCCGACTTCGAAAGAGAGTACTTTTCCGCTCTACCACCAGCATGGACGTTACTTCGAGCGTCACCCTCTTTAGGGACACGCTTCATAGCTCCAATAGGTTCCCCGTCAAGCATCAGTACTCTAACATCACCCTTGTCAGCACCAGCTATATATTCCTGCAGAATAACATAATTCTTTCCACCGGAGCCCTCAATATAGAACTCAAGAAGTGATCTAATGTTCATTTTTGCCTTGGTTTCAAGAATAATAACACCCTTTCCTCCAAACCCATCTAATGGTTTAAGAACCATTTTATCTGTTTTAGAGTTCACAATAACAGACTCAAGATAATCAACATCTTTAGAAACATATGTCTCCGGCACAAATTCATGTGCATCTTCAAAGGCTGTCGTATAGATTTTATTATTAGCCTTTCTAAGGCCATCAATATCATTGATAATCAAAACATCGTGCTTCACAGAATCAAGAAAGTTCAGCATTAAATTATCTAGAGGCGGGTCTTTTCTAAGAAAAATAACATCAAAGCCTTTCACCGGCACACGAGACTGTCTAAATTTAACCTTCTTGTAAAATGAAGGAATACTTTCAGGTACTTTATCCATCTTTTGGAAAATACTTGCAAAAGCATATGTCTCATTTTCTCTAATTGTGAGATTCTTTGGCTCAAAGATTGCGACACGATGTCCACGTGCTGCAGCCTCATGTATAATTCTTAAAGTTGAATCGACAATGGGATCAATTGATTCCCATGGATCCATAATAAAACAGATGTTCACACGCCCCCCTAAATTGATTTCACATATGTCTTTTCGGTACTTTAGAGGAAACCTAAATAGGAATCTGCGAAAATTAGTAAACTTCTCTTCCAAAAGCTTACACAAGGCTTCTTAGACGTGACTTTATGGTTAAAGATTA
Source organism: Bacteriovorax sp. UBA1852 (assembly GCA_002338505.1). Taxonomy (GTDB): domain Bacteria; phylum Bdellovibrionota; class Bacteriovoracia; order Bacteriovoracales; family Bacteriovoracaceae; genus Halobacteriovorax_A. The sequence goes on along the minus strand of DDIK01000218.1, from coordinate 40,525 downwards.
GCTATCATTTTAATATGAAAAATTTAAGACTAGTACTTTTAACACTTATTCTCTCTTTCTCACAAATTAATCAGCCAAGAGCTGCTGTAGCTGCACTTGTTACAATTTGGAATCCTGTAGCGGCAACAACTATTGCTCTTTATGGACTAGCCGCTCCTGTTGTGGGTGGTGTTGCTTGGACACTCTTATGGGACTGGGATGGGAGAACTGCTGCAGGAATAGTACTCGGTGGTGTTTTAGGCCTTGTTATATTAGATGAAGAAGGAATACCAGAATTTTCACAGATATCATACGGTGAAGGAATTGAGCTTGGTGCTTCAGAAGCGGACATTGAAATCTATAATAGTGAGATTGAAGAGGCTAACCTCATACTCCAAGAGATTTCAGTATCAATAAAAAAACAAGACACGACAGATGATGTACAAGAAGCATGGACACAATACGAGTCCTTAGTTAGTCCATCAACATTAAAGGTTATGAGAGCAATCACTGTCTTAAATATACCTAAAGAACTTGATTAAAGTATACTTAGTCTTCTTTGACGAACCAAGCCACTTAAAGCCTACGGCCTGATCACTATCAAGAAGTATTTCAATATCACCATGACCTATTCCTGAGTCAATACGAGAATCATTGTCATGGACACTTTTGACGCAATCATAGATTGTTAAGCGAGAACCACAGACTTCCTTAACAATACCGACATGACCAGAATCTCCATGCTTTGGGATATTGTTCTTTTTCCAGATAATTATGTCTCCACAAGATACATCACTGAAGCTCTTTATAGGAATCAACAAGTCATCTAATTCATCAAAGAGATCACTTGCTCGCGTTGATTCAATATTTAATTCACAGCGCTTGAGTACATAAGTAATAAAACTAGTACAATCAAAATGATAAATACCTTTATACTCATCAACAATAGGCTCACGAGAATACTTATTACTTTTTATTTGAGATTGAATATTTTGAATAACTTTAAGTAACATCGAGTTTGTTTAATATCTTTAAGCTTGTCGTTGAAAAATTAACGTTTTTCAAATCAAGGTCATAATATTTATATCTCGTACTCTTTGGCAGATCAGATTTCTTGGGTGTTATTACATAATTCGTTATTTTATATTTTGTAATTGATGTTTTAATACTTAGAGTTGATTTGTATGACCCTTTCCATTTGTCGTATCCATTAAAACTTCCATCTTCAGAGCGAATAATAAAAGTAGGGATCTCGATTTGTCCTGAAAGCCACTCATCTTCATTTTTTTCATAGCCCAGAACTTTGTTGCCTCTTATAACAACTGCTCTTAGAAGCTCTAATTCGAAATATTTTTTAACCTTATTCACAGGTTTTTCAGGATAAGCTAAGGGGTCCCCTGAGATTTGCGCCAGGCACTTCTTTCTTAAAGGGCATATTGCACAGTCAGTATTTCTCGCGCGACAAAGCACTCTTCCAAGATCCATCAGAGATTCATTTAACTCGCGATAACTCTTAACTTTCCCAAAACTTAAGTCACCTTGGTTAAACATATCTTTAATTTTCTTTTGAAGCTTTAACCCTTTACTATGCTGGATACCAAATAGTCGAGAGATAACACGTTCTAAGTTGGCATCTACTGCTAAGCCTTGCTGATCTTTTCCAATAGAGAGAATTGCATTGGCCGTGTATTCACCAATCCCCGTGATTGATATAAGGTCATCGTAATTCAGAGGAATTTTACCTTCAAACTTTGATTCAATATCAATGGCTGCCTTTCTTAAGTTCCTAGCTCGTCTGTAATACCCCAACCCTTTCCATGCGATGCATATTTCATCTTCACTTGTTTTTGCTAATTCTGTTACCGTTGGATATGCCTCGATGAATCTTTCAAAGTGATTTAAGACTGTTGATACTGTTGTCTGTTGAAGCATTATTTCAGAAACTAAGGTGTGATAAAGAGAGCGCTTCTCCCTCCATGGCAGATGTGAATATGATCGTTTTGACCATTTAATAAGGTCTTGAACTTCTTTCATTTTGACTTTTTTATCACTTCTTGATGTTAATGACCAGAGTGAATGAGCTAGACATCTCCGTGGTGAGAAACTTTTATCCCACAAAGGTTTATAACATCCGAAAAGTCGTAATCATGCCATAAGTCCTAAAAAACAAAGGACTAATTATGAAAAAACAAACTCTATTAATGATCACTCTCGTTATCTTAGCCAGTTGTGGAAAAGATAATGCAGTTGAAACTCCAGAGGCATTTATTGAAAGAACAGCTCAGCCAAAATCAGAAATTCAAGAAGAAACACAAAGTGAACCTGAAAGAGAGTCTAAAAATGATATTAGCTCACTCCCCACTCTACCAACTCTAAATATAGAGATATTAAACGCCTCAATAGAGAATAAAGAACTTTCTATTGGACGACCAAATAACTACATCACTATTTTAAAGAATAAATTGTATAATAGTTTAGATGTGACAAATACAGAGCTAGATATTCTTTATAGCTCAATGATTTTTAATTCCAACGAAGAACTTGAAGTCCTATCTCACTTTGAGAGTATAGAAAAAGCAAAGCTAAAACTTGAACTAGACATTAATTCTGATATGAATGATCTTGGTGTTGAAAATATTGTTATAGACTTTCATGTATTTCATGATGAAACAACTCATCTACTACAATCAGTTATTGTACACCACAAAGAAAATAAAAAGACCACAATAGATGTTTCAAAAAACATTCATAAACTTCTACTACAAAAGAAAGCATACATAGGGATGACTATTAAAGAGTTTACTTTTTTTAAAGATGGCCAGACTTATTCAAGTAACGAATACCCTAAAAAAGATTACACTTATATCTTGGGAGATAATTATGAACGTCTTTCAGGAAAAGAAGAGTTCAATGTAATGAAAGATGGTGATCTAATTTATATGATTAAAGGGTTACCAAATACAACGACAAAATTAGATCCAGCACTTTCACAAAAGTCATCTCAGAGATACTTAGGAATGTGGATCAAATCTAATTCTACTTACGCTTATATTAGAAATGCTGACACAAAACTTGGAAATAATACTTATTATAAAATCAAGACTCATCATAAAACATATGATCAAGAGACATATAATACTTCAGAGTCACTTACATTTTTCTTAGCTATGAAAATGGGAGATATTGCCTCTGCTATAAGAATAAAGTCAAACCAAATGATTAACGGTTATAGATGTTATGCTAATCAACTCAGTACCTACACTTGTAAGAAAAGCGATGTAGACTTCTACGTTAATCTTAATAAAAAACATTGTTCAATTATTCGCTCGAAAATAAAAACGTTAAACAACACGAAACTAAACACGTCTCTAATAGATTATCAAAAAAGTCATATCACTCAAAACTTTGTTAAAAATAACAGTTTATATGTTAAAGCATCACAAGAAATTCAGTTCAAAAAAAGAACAAGTAAATCTCAAGTCATACCAGTTGGAGCAATAAAGAATAACTGTAACTATAAGAAATGTAACTATCAACAAAGTGGGTGTTTCTTAGATGGGGACTTAAACGTAAAAAACACAAGAGTCACTGATCAAGTTAATCTAACAATAGTAAAGAAGAAATAAATTTACTTCTTACAATTTTTTGAAATTTTTGATGTATATTTTAATAACATATCACCATCAAAATCACCTAAGTCGGCGCCTTTTATATTGGCGCCGATTCTAAAGAGAAAGTCTTTTAATTTCATACTGGCCTCATCGATATCAGTGAGGATGATCAACTTCTTTGCTTCTGATCTCTTAATCCAATCGATAAGTCTGTCTTGATCGTTCAGACCGTAATTTAAACATAGATTTTTTAAGCCGCCGAGGGACTTAATTGAAGTATCAAAAGTTGCAACATCAATTGCACACGACATTTTCAATCTTTCGACAAAGCTCTTACGAAAGCATTCATCTTTTTCCAAACTAAAATCAACATTCCTCATACTAGAGCTTGTATCAATCCATACTTCAAGATCAACTGGACCTCTCTTTCTCTTCCCTGCTTTGCCACAGAAAATATCAAAGAATTTTTCTTCCTTACAATCGACCATATCAGACTCAGCTGAATTGATTGTTTTAAGAGTTTTGTCCTTATCAAGAACTGATGATTGATCACCTTCAGGAATAACCTTCGCTCCTGGATTTTCTTCAACAAATCCAAGCTGAGGATGGAAACATCCGTCCCCCATTTTTATACACTTTTCAGCTTGAGCATACTTCTTTGATTCTTTAATTAGCTTCAATGTAGATTTTGACTTCTTTGCAGACATGAAAATAAAATCCACACTCTTTGGTAGTGCAAAGATAGAAGAAAAAATTAAAAAGCTAAGAACTATTTTCAAGTTATCATGCCCTTTTGTCTGAAGTATCTAAAGAGGTCGTTACCTAAGTCAACGATAAGATCTCTTGCTTCCATATCAAGGCTCAAAAAGTCAGACATATATGCTTTTTGCCTTGGAGTTAACTGAGCGAGTTTATCTTTCAAACTAAGCTCACTATTTCTTCCACCTTCATCTGGAGAAAAAGGAATAGTCCTACTTCTTCCACCAATTTGAACTTTTGCACTAGCACTTCTTTGGGCAGTTCCTGTTGCTAATCCATCAAGAAGTGCATCTTCAAGAGGATCAGCAGGGCTACTTAAAGGTGCCTGCTGCTCTTGAGAAGGAGACGAAGCCTCTCTTGTAGGTTCTTCTATATCACTCTCTTCCTCTTGTGCGGCCTCAAGCTCAGCGCCTTTGTAAAACTTCACTAGCCTTACAAACCTATCGCTAAAGTCCTCTTCGACAAAATCAATCATCTCATGTAGCGGTATTTCGAGTACGGCCACAATTTTTGCAACAATCTGCGGATTTATATCTGCAGTTTTCCTTGTAAGAAAACGACTCATTGTTGAAACACCTATATCCGCTTTCTCTGCAAGATCTCTCTGAGTCAGTGATCCACGTACTTGCATATACTTACGTACGATTCCAAGAAATTCATCTAGTTTTTCACGGCTAAATTCTGACATTGCAATCTCCTTTGGGTTTCTATTCCACTATTGCAATACATGCAATATACTGAAATCCCGTAGCTGATAGCTGATGCAATCTCAAAATTGCAAGTCTATCCCATTAATATCCCTATCGGAACGCAAATTAATTTCTTTATGCAATTTTATTGCTTGACGCAAAGAGTCAGATATACTATTCTATGTTTGAGCTTGCAACAACAGGCTCATAAGCACACAGGGCTTGGAGGGAATATGAACACACTAACTCGCTTTATCGATCCAATTTTTGAAAACCAACTTGACGAGACAAAGTATGAAATCATTGAAAATGAGAGTATTAAGTCTAATGTTTTAGAGGGTTTATCAATTTCTGGATCACTCTTCTCTCTAACTACATTTACCGATGTTACCTTCAAGTCTTGTGTGTTCTTTGCTTCACGAATTGAGAATTGCACATTCGTAAATTGCAATTTTGTTGATTGCAGATTCGAATTTTCTCATATTGCACACTCAGATTTTGAAAGTTGCAATTTTGAGAATTGCGAATGGGAATTCTCATCATTTAAGAGCTCAGATCTGAATCATATAAAGATAGATGTTAAGACCCAGCTAGAGATAAACAGAGGCGGCAATCAGCAATCTAACTGTTTGGCCATCATGCCTACCAACTGGCAAGAAGCCGAAGCTCTTCAGGACGCTATTGATACAAGGCTTGAAACAGATGATGCTCACAATGAGTGGGGCACTAAACTCTTAAACTTTTTAAAAGCAGCTTAATTTATTGGCCATATATTTGGTTCACAGATCTCAAGGAAAATATGCCAAAGCCTTTTCTTTACCGGAGATCTATATTCTTACCTAAGACTGATAACGGATAATCCTCTTAGGCAATCTATATCCTACCTACAAAGGGAGCCCTTCGGGGCTCCACTTTTCATTTCAGGAGAATCCGATGCTTTTAGCCTTCTTAAAATTTACAATTTTCTTTTTCTTGTCGCAGTTTATTGCTTTTGATTGTTGGGCGCAGGATCAGTCGATTCAAGACTTCTCTTTTGCATCATCAGAACTTTCTCACCAAATCGGTCACTAAATCTGATAGCCACTTTCTTGGCATTTTTCTCTCTAGCCTCTATATCAATATACATATCAAATAAGGTTCTCGTGGCAAAAAGCTTAATCTTTCCACCTTCGTACTTCCACGTTCCCGTACCATCATCAAGGTTTGCTAAGTCGTAGAACCAGCGACCATCTTTATATAGAGTAATTTCGATTGGGTATTCATCATTATAAAGAGTAATATCTTCGTAAGTATTTGGATTCTCAGGAAGGCTCTTCTCATTGATATATCGACTAAAATCAGTTGACTCGACCTTAAAGAAGGTCAATTCACTTTTGTCAGAACCACTATTTTTGCCACATCCAAACAATAAAAGGGTACATATAAAGAGGATATTTTTATAAAGATTTTTCATGTGTAAATGATATGAAAACTTAATGATTTTGAAAAGTTTTGTTCGCTGTACTAATTCCATCAACTACTGGTCAGAATGTTCTGCTTAAAGAATATAAAAAAACGTATATAATAAAGGTGTTATCAGTAAAAAGGAATATATATGAGACACTTTCTTCATTTCATCATTATTACTCTCCTAGCGTTTAGTGTAAGTGCAAAGCCTAAAAAGGGCGTTAAAATAGATGTTACCCTTAACCCCGCTGGATCATTTACGATCAATGCAAGACTCAAAGGGAGCCTTAAAAAGAAAGGTGATATATATTTCGCTGATAAATTAGTTACGAAGGTAAGTAGCTTTAAAACAGGTGTAGACTTAAGAGATGATCACACGAAGAAAAAGATGAACTTTAAAAAATTTCCTAGTGTGACTGTAACCGATATTCGAGCAAAGAAGAATAAAGGTATCGCTAAGATCAAAATATTCAATAAGACGAAAAAGATTCAATTCACCTATAAAGACTTAAACGCAAAGTATGCACAAGCGTATTTCAACATCAGTCTAAAAGAGTTTGGTATTGGTGGTATTAACTATATGGGCGTTGGTGTGGAAGACACCGTTAAGATTAGCGCTACTGTGAAAAAGAAATAACAATGAAGATAAAGCTCCTACCTATCATTATATTCTTTTTTCTTTTTATGAGTTGTCAGAATCAAAACTCAAACACATTTGATGATATTTTAGGAAACTCTTCAATTGACCCTTCAAATACTAACCTTGTTCAAGCATATGCAGTTATTGAAAGCCAGTGTATCGATTGTCACTCCGGCTATCACAATAGTTGGTCATCCCTTGATACAGATCAAAAGTGGATAGACTCTGGAAATGTCAGCGCTGGTATTATAGGCGACTCTCCCCTCATTACGAGATTAAAGAACCGTGGAGGAAATATGCCTCTTGGTGGGGCAAATCTCACAGAAGAAGAATACAGCACTCTTGTCACTTGGATAGAGTCTCTCTAGGCACTTGGCACGTTCTGACACTCTTCTAAGTCACTGAAATTCTCACGATGGCAACAATTTTTGTCACCTTCATCTTTAAAAATTTTAGTTTTTTTAGATTTAATACTATTTTATCCTCTCGAAATTAAAGAAGTCACGTCACTTAACCGACAAATCCAATAAGATTTGGCAAGTAATCAATTCCGTTTTCAAATAAAATATTATTATTGGAACATATTCGCCAAATAAGAAAAGGCTACAATTATGAAAAAACGACAGATTATTATTTCAACACTGTTATTCGCTCTTACCAGTAGCTCAACTTTTGCTGGAACAAGAGAGCAAGCATCAAGACTCTTTGCTTCTTTAACTGGTGCAAAAGCAAATAGAGCGCAGCTCAATTATATAGAGGCGCAGATTAAAGCGGGAAAACAAAAGCAGGTTGCTCGAGATATTATCGACTCAAAAAACGGTATTAATACTCGAGGGATGTTTTACAATGTAGTACTTAAGAATATGGTCACACCATGGACGACTGAAGATGGAAGTACTCTTGAGTCACTTAATGACATGAGTGCGACAATTATTGGTCATGTAAGAGATGAGTATGACTATGCGCCTGATGGAAGCATTGTTGGACCTCTGAAGTTTGGAGCTCTTCTCCATGAAAATGTTGTTTACAAAGCAGATGGTCGAGTGGCAACTGAAATGTCTTACCAGACAACAAAGAATTGCAATGGATACAAGATTTGTGATGATTGTGATTCTCCAAGTGATATAAAAGGACGTTTCAGATGGTTAGATACTGAAACAAATAAAAGTGTTTGTCGCCTTACAAAGTTCACAAAATCAGAATATAATACTGCCAAAAATTCTAACAAACTTTACATACCACACCTTGATCTATTCCTCGATACTAATCTAATTAAGCATACGAATGCTCACTATGAAACTATCGAAAGACTTGGTCTTGATCTAAGTGACTCAAGAGTTTTAAAGCGAAGAACCCAAGATGTTGTTCTTCACAATAATGACTATGCTATATCAGGGCTACTAACGACAAGAGCTTTTGGTAAAGCATATTTAACAGCTGGGACAAATAGAGCTCCTGTTGCATTCTCTATGAAGAACTTCTTTTGCCACGAAATGGAACAGTTAAATGACACTACTATTCCTGATTATAGAAATAGAAGAGATGTTGATAGATCGCCAGGTGGGAACTCAAGTACATATAAGTCTTTATGTATAGGTTGCCACGCAGGTATGGATGCATTCGCTGGAGCTTTTGCATTTTATGATTTCCCTGATGGGGCGCTAGTTTATAATCATTCTAAAGTTGCTCACAAAGTTAATAAAAATGTTGTCTTTGAAGATGGACATGTAGTTAGTGACGACTCATGGATTAATCTATGGAACATTGGCCGAAATTCAGCTCTAGGATGGGGTAAAACAAGTGAAGGTTATGGTGTGAAGTCTCTTGGTAAAATGTGGGCTGAAACTGATGAGCTAAACTCTTGTATGGCAAAACAAGTTTTTGAAAAAGTTTGTTTTAGAAGTGTTGAATCACAAACAGAAAAGAACGCAGTAAGAGAATTAGCATCTTACTTTAAAAGCACTGGCCAAAATATGAAAAAGTTATTTATCCAAACTGCTGTTCTGTGTATGGGAGAATAGATATGAAGTACTTAATATCAGTTATTGCTGTAGTATCTCTTTTTAGCTGTACTCCTGGTGGGAAAAAATCTCAGTCAGCAGGTGCATCTGATGATGGAGATACCACAGTACCAGCAAATACAGACTCCGATATTGGAGTGGAAGCGATAGAGAGAAATGTAGTTGTTCGTACATTTAATGAATACAACTCCGCCCTATCAATGGCCACTGGAGTTAGCGTTAGTCATGATGCAATTATAAATGAATTTAATTCGATAAAGAATTCTTTACCTGCTAATAATTCTGCATCGACTTTTTCTTCATTCTCTCAAGTGTCTGCACTTAGACTTTCTTTTTCTTACTGTGATGTTTACGTAAATGAATCAGACATTTGGAAGAATTATGACTTTGCCAATTATGACGACAATGTCATTTTGAATATGCTTATGGAAAACTTACTAGACTACGATAGTTCAAAGTCAGCAGATGTTCAAAAATTCTCTGAACTTAGATCTAAACTTGAAGACATTATAAAAAATAAACCAGTTGATGGAAAAGTTCTTGTTGAATCTACTGATGGTGGAACAGACTCTGTAAAAAAGAGACTGACTACTATGACATGTTCAGCAATTCTTTCATCATCATATTACACGGTATTATAAGAGGCGCGTATGGCAAAGAGAGTAAAGACAGAAAATTCAAATGTTCTACTTTTTGATGATCACAAGATCCCTACAACAAGAAGAGATTTTCTCACACAGGGAATAATTGGTTTATCCACAGCGATAACAGCACCAATGCTTGTTTCCAGTAATGCCTATGCTTCAGCCGCGAATGCCGCTTGTTCGGAGAATAGTGTTTGCGGTGTGCCCTATATATGTATTGAAGGTGCCGGTGGTATGAATATAGCTGGTGGAAATGTCGCTGTTGGCTTCACTGCAGATGAAGACCCTCAAAACTTTGGAAACCTAAATCTTTCAGATTACCATAGCCTAGGTCTTTCAAAGGCTCAGCATCCTAGTGTTTCATCAATGAATGATGACTCTTATGGAATTAGATTTCATTCTACCTCTGGAATACTAGAGGGCATGAACAGTGTACTCAGTGAACCTGTAGACGGTGTTGATCTAAGACAATCTGTAGATGGCCTCTTAATCTGTGCACGAACATCTGACGATAGTGCGGCTAATCCTTTAAATACGATGTATGCAGCTGAGCGAGCTGGTGCTAAAGGTAAATTAGTACCTCTTATCGGAGATACAAATACAGACTCTGGCTCAAGATCACCTTCTCCACAAAAACTTGTAGATCTTTCCAAAAGACCTTCAAACATAAGAAACTTTGGAGATGGTGAAGGACTTCTCAGTATTAACGATAAATTAATGAATGAGCAATTTCTAAATGCTGGTGCCGGTGGTGGTACTGATAGAATGAAGAAGTTCTTGAAGCGAATTGCTGGTGTTTCTGAGACAAACTTTAGAGGAATTGCCTCTGAAAATGCTGCTAAAGAACACCTTATGAAAGCAACAAATGGAGTTGAGGAAATTTTTAATAAGTTTAGTCCAAAGAAATTAAATCCTATAAATGAACCTGCTGTTAAGGCAGAACTTCAGGCTGCATTTGGCGGTGACCCAATGACAGATGTTGTAAATGATCAAAAGGTGGCTTCAATTGCAAATCTTGTTACCAATAGGATTGCTGGGGCAGGATCTATCCAAGTTGGTGGTTGTGACTATCACACAGGAGACTCTGCAGTTGGAAATAGAAAAGATCGTGAGATCGGTAGGTATATAGGAAAATGTATTAAGCTAGCAGCTTTAAGAGGCGAGCCCTTATTTATTCATCTCTACACAGATGGTGGAGTTGTTGGTGATAGAAATGGCGTTATCGATGAGTCTGCAGATGGTAAAGGCCGTGTTATCTGGACTTCTGATTCAGGAACTCGCTCATCAACATTAATGCTCGTTTTTAAGCCTGGTCATAATAGATCAACAGATGGAAGCCTTATTCTACAGAGCAAAAAAAGTGATGGCAAAGATAGAACGAGACAAGTAGGACACTTTAAAAAAGGTGGTGGAGTTGTTTTAACTTCCACATCAATAGCAAATAGTACTGATAAAATTTGGATTGGCGTGATTCTAAACTATCTTGCTTTCTCTTCAGAGAAAAGTGACGACGATGGTATTATCGCTGACGCCATTCAACAGTTCAAAGATAGATTCCCTTTTGAGGATTTACCTGATGATGCTGAAGACCTTATTAGACTTAAAAGTGCGTAGATAGTTGTAAATATTTAAAGGTGGGACGTCATGAAGCTGGACGTAATTGTTATTCAATTATTAATTGGTGCACTCCTCTACGGATGTGTTGCGCCAGGTGGAGAAAAGTCAGATCTTATTTTTGATGATGATCCAAAAAATTCAAAATCAGGAGCATCTGGCTCCGATATCCCATCAGGTGTTACGAGAGCACAATCGCTTGCAGCTTTTAAAGAAAGTGTTTTTCCTGTAGTTAAAGATAATACTTGTTTTGCATGTCATGGTGACTCCAACATAAATTCTCCTTATTTTGCTCAAAGTAACCTAGAGGGAGCATTCGACGCTATCCTAGAGGCAAAGAAAGTCAACTTCATAAGCCCTGAAAGTTCGAGATTATATAAGAGATTAAAAGATGATAAGCATAATTGCTGGGGAGATTGTGACGAAAATGCAGAAGAAATGCTTATCGCAATTAAGAAGTGGGCTGAAGTTGCTAAACAAGCTGTAAATATATCTGGAGTTACAACTAAATCACTCCCTTTTCTTGAGGGGCAAAGTCGCGCTGCTCAGACAGAGTACGGAACACTTATCCTACAAGCTGAGCAAGAAACAGATGGTGTACTTAATGGTCGCTACAAAGTATTTGGTGACTCGAAAGCAATTGGTGGAAAATATATTTCAGGTGGTGGCCCAAGTCAAAACCCACAAGCTGATGCCGCTAGAACATCAAACTTTAGAAATATTTCTGGTTGTGAACCTTTCACAGAAGAAGATGCTCGAAATGACGGACCTAGCAATGGACCGTATAGAATCATGGAGCAAGGTCTACATATTCCAAGCGGGAAATACTTAGATGACAACGGTGACCCTATTAAAGATGGTTACTCCCCATATTACGTAACTCTTCGTTATAATCTCGTGAGACCTGACAAGAGACTAGCATACGCGAAAATGCTAAAAAATAATGATTATACGAATCTTGATCAAGTTATTCTTAAGAGTGGTGGCTTTGATGTTGAAAATGGTAAGCCTGCAAATGCACCAAGCTTGACGGATAATGATGTAACAAGAACTGGACTTAATATACTTCCACACTTTCTAGAGCCAGATGAGGTTATTAAAAATGGTGCCTATGTCACAGGAACCTTTACAGATGATCAAGGCGTCGAAAGAGATATGCACACTTTATTCGCACCACAATTCTATGACCCAGAAACAGATAAGATATATGAAATGCTTGATACGAAACATAGAAAAGATCTCTTCTATCGATCAATTAAAAATACACTTAAAAGTTATTTTTACAATAACTCTACACCGAGATCAATTCCTAGTCTCACATACTTCAAGACCGTAGGCTTTGACCTTAGTAAAGCACTCGATCTTAAAATAGCAATAACTCTAGAAGATTGTAACTCTGGAGATTTATATTGCGGTAGAAATGATAACAAACGCTATGAAGTTAATTCTGCGATAAATTCCCCTCTAACTTATGACAATGCACTGGATTGGTTAAAGCTTAATGGTTCAGAAACTGGATTTGTTTCCGCAACAGAAAATGAGGCTGGAGCTTTTAGAAGAATAGATCTTTACTACTATCCATTTGTCGACCCAACTGATCGTATAACACGTGGTACTCTTAATAAAACCTTTTATGGAGGTGAGAATGGAGCATTTAAAGATCTAGAAAGCTTCTCCGCTATTGGTTCACCTATAAGCGTGAGACTAGATGTCGATGGAACAAGATCATTAAATCTTGATTCATACTTTAATGGTGGTGGCGAAGGTGTTTCACAGATTGATTCAATCAATAACTTTTCTAATACTTTACATAGTGTTTTAAGAAGTAATTCATGCGTAAATTGCCATGGAGATACAATCAATCAAAATAATATTAATGCACCTAAGTTTGCACAAAGAACAGCAGAGGCCGCTTGGCAAATTCTAACGAGTAGAGAACTCATAAATTTCAATGCACCAAATAATTCGTTAAGAAGAGCCGTTGATAATAACGCAGGCTCAATTGTTCATAATACCGGCAATGTAGCGAGTGTTGAAAGAGAAATTGTAAATGCAATATCATCATGGAAAAATGCCAACGATATAGACCTTGCAAAAAACTCTACGAAGAGACACAAGACATTTACGATTTCAGAACGAACTCCTGGACTTGCTTCCTACAGAGTTAAGTTTACCGAAGCTGGAGACTTTAATATATGGCTTCGAGCAAAGAGTACGAATGGCGCAAACGCAGTTACAATTCGAGTATTAGACAGTAACGGTAACAAAGTTAATATTTATCAAAGTAAGAAGAACCCTCAAAAAAGATCAGCCTCTTGTATTAGTTACGACATAGGAGATTCTCCATCTTGGAAGTGGTTCACCGTAGGTAGAGCTAGTGAGCTAGAGAATCTTGACTCTCTTGGTAATAGAAAACTAAAAAAAGGATCTGAGAATGACCTCAGACCAATTCCTGACTCTCGTTTTTATTGGAGAATTCCTTCACCTGGCTACTATACTGTTCAATTAATAGAAATTACTGATCAATTTAAAATTGACCTATTGGCCATTGATAAAGTTGATGACTTTGACAAAGACATCTTAGATTTTCAACCTGACCTCAGAAGCTTTGATGAGGCAAATATCTCAAACTATGAAAGAAATGTTTTAAAATACGATGTCTCTGAACTTGCAGGTACTCCGAAAAATACTTCATTCTTTGAAATTGAAGTAAAAGAGAAGTTTGATAGTCAAAACTATATTTTTAAGAACCCAAGATTTATTTCGAGTAGTTCTAATCTAAAAATCAGAAATATTAAAGCACTTGTAAACAATGAGTTCTCTTTCACTGATACGACATATACACAACTTGACTATATAGTTGGAAAAGACAGAGTTCTAACTTTTGCTCCACTAATAACTCTTCAATATGATGGTAAATATCAAGATGTCTTTGCTTTTAGTTTTGATCTTGTAGAAAAAAGCGATGAAGAGCTCTCTTATATCAACCCTCGAGGATCAATTTCTGCAGCCATTGAAGGAAGAAAGTGTAAGAATATTGATCTCTTTGTAAAAACAGTAAAACCAATACTTATGCAGTCACGTCTTTACAGAAAAGATGAGTACCAAGAATATGTTGAAGACTTTCCTGGGACACGAAGAGATGACGTGAACAGACCTACACCGTATAAGTGTATAAGTTGTCATACTCAGAATCACCCTTACTTCAAAATGACGACATTTGAAAATGATGAGCTACTATGTGAACAGGCCCTTAGTAGAGTTGACTTCAGTAGTTATTTTCAATCACTTATAATAAGAGGAATTAATGGGACATATAATCACCCAAAACTTCATTTTATTGAAGAGCTAGTTTTTAAAAAAGAAAATGATAGTAGTGATACTGATTCTCTTCAGTTAAAACCAACTTCAAATGATGACTTCAGCGAGTTCAGAAAATTCGTTGAATCACAGCATGCTCTCAATGAGGCATTTCATGAAAATAGAAGGCTACTTCCTAATGGTTCCTATGAGTCACAGGGATATGTATCAAGCTGGGTCAAGAGCCACTTTGATACCTATAAGAAGTCTGATGTGGGTATTACTAAGACCAACTATAGCAGTCTTACCGACAGAGAGAAAAAAGTTGCTAAGTTTATAGGTCAATTAAAGAGAACTTCTTATAGAAGAATACCAAATTTAGAAAATAAAATCTATTATGACCCTTTTATTCATGATGATCTATCCGGTGAGATCAGAACGGAAGCTGATGATATTGATGCAGGGACATTTAATGAAAGAGATTATAACTTGTATGGAATCACAAATGCTGGAGCTAAAGTGGATTCTGAGGACGACAGCTTTAACTGGGCAGGATACTTTGATCCTATATCAACAAACTTCTCTGGTGCGTTGAGAGTTCAAAAAGATGGAAGTAGTCATATTGTTGAGTCAGACGGAAAAAAAGTATTTAATTTAGCAAATGGCATGTCTACTGATGATGATATTAACGATGAGTTTGAGAGAATAAAACAAAAATATCGTATGACAGTCATCAGATGGATTAGATCAGAACACGAGAGGGCCCAAGCCCAAGGTGACTAAGAGCTAGTTTTTACGGTAGAAAGAACCGATGGAGACCTTATTTCTTTGTGATGCACTTAGCACTGTTGAAGATATCTCAACAGCATTTCTAAGTCCAATAAGTCCATCGGTTAACTTACATCTCTTATAAAATCTCTCAATTTCGTCGTTCAATTCACTAAACATAGCATTGGCCCTTTTCAGTCGATTTGATGACCTTGTAAGACCAACATAATTCCACATAGTCTGCTTTAAAGTAATCCAATCTTGCTGTATAAGTGCTTTATCAGCTGTTTCAGTTCCCGCTGCCCACTCTTTAATTTTTAAATTATCATAGAAATCTCGATCAATATTTTTTAAGATATCTTCTGCCGCTAAATAACCCCAGGTTAGACCTTCTAAAAGAGAAGTAGATGCGAGACGATTTGCACCATGTAATCCAGAACATGCAACCTCACCAACAGCGTAGAGAAACTTAAGATTTGTTCTCCCCTTCAAATCGACCTTGACTCCGCCACATGTGTAATGAGCTGCTGGAACAACTGGAATGGATCTCTTTGTTATATCAATACCTTTATCGAGGCAGTGCTTATATATAGTTGGGAATCTCGATTTAATCCACTCCTCATCTTTAAATGAGATATCAAGATAGACACATTCATTCTGTGTCTCAATTGTCTCTTCAAGAATTGCTCTGGCGACAACATCTCTCGGTGCCAATTCAAGATCATGGTGATATTTTTTCATAAATCGCTCACCGTTGGAGTTTACGAGAATGCCACCCTCACCTCTTACTGCCTCAGAAATTAAAAATCTTCGATGACTAGAGTTATCGTAAAATGTTGTTGGATGAAATTGAATGAACTCCATATCAATAAGATTTGCACCTGCTCGTGACGCCATCGCGTGTCCATCTCCCCTAGCTCCTTCAGAATTAGAATGATGCAAGTACAATGCACCGATACCACCAGTCGCAAGAATTGTAGTCTTAGCAATGACTTTTATCACATGATTTTCTTTACGATTAAAGACATAGGCACCAACAACTTTACTCTCTTCATACCTCTGAGTTATCGATATTCCATGGTGCTTTGGAGTAATTAAGTCGATTGCCGTATGAGATTCTAGAAAATTAATATTTGGATAGCGATCTTTATCATTTAAGTGATTAAGTAAGCTGACCTGTATTTCACGTCCCGTAAAATCGCCTCGAAAAAGTATTCTATCAATAGAGTGTGCAGCTTCTTTCGTGAATAATAACTCGTCAGATTCATTTTTTTCAAAATCAGTTTTCGCTTGAGTTAATAGTACTTCTTCAACAATTTCTGAACCTCGCTCAAGCATCATGTCAATAGCACTTTCATGCGATGTCTGACTTGATGCTTTTTGGATATCATTTTTTAGTAGCTCATCTTTACTGTCTGTGTAGATAATTCCACCTTGGGCCCAATAGGTATTAGATATCTTAGGATCACTTTCTCTTGTTACAATACCAATTGATAGGCCAGAGCTTGCTAACTTATAAGCACTACTTAACCCAGATATCCCACAACCAATAATTAAAACATCAAATTCTTTAGTTTTCATTTTTACTTCTTAAAATATTTTAAAGAGATATCAACATGAGGAGCATCATAAGTAATCGCTCCAACACTTATGGCATCAATTCCCTCAATGAGATAGTTATCAATATTAGAAAGTCTTATACCACCCGAAACTTCTATCGTTACATCTGATGGTTTTTTCTTAATTAGTTCTCTAATTTCTTCTGGGCTAAAGTTATCCAACATCACATGCTTTACACCAAGTTCAACAACATCAAAAAACTCTGATGAATTATGAACTTCAACTTCTATTGGAGTATAAAATCCATTCATGCCCTGAAAGAATTCAACAGCTTCTTTAACACCACCAAAGAAGTTCTTGTGATTATCTTTAACCATCCATAAGTCTGTCTGACCTAGACGATGATTACTTCCTCCACCGATGCGTACAGCATACTTCTCTAATGAGCGGTGACCAGGCGTCGTCTTTCTCGTATCAAGAATTGAAATATTTTTATCTTTGGCTTTATCTACATAACTTTTTGTATAAGAAGCTATTGCGCTTGCTCTCTGTAAGAGATTAAGTGCAATTCTCTCACCAGTAAGAGCAACATTAAATGGTAGCTCAAAGTGAATCTCCTCCCCATCTAACTTCTTAATCTCTCGACCTTCATGTTTTTTAAAAAAGTCATGATCCAGAGTTTCATCTCCAAGAAACTTAAATACTTCGACAAAGTAAGGAAGTCCGGCCAAAACCATATCATCCTTTAGTTTTAGAGAGCAGCTTACAATGTCATCTGGAAGAGAGCTGATATAATAAAGGTTACGCGACAGATCATCTTCGCTAAAGAATGTTTCAATTATCGGTCTTACAGCTTTTGAAATTATTTGGCTGTGCATTATCCACCCTTGGTCTATTTCATTAAAGAATTAACTTTATACAACTTTATTTAACTATTTGAAAGTCTACACATCTCAACTATCAAAGCCTATGCTTTTAAAAACCTATATTTTTGTTCATTTCCTACTTATTTTAAGTTTTAAACATACACCGATTATAAATTCTTCTAAGAAAATTAAACTTCCTTCACAGATTTCTAAAAGTTTTCATTCTAAGAAATATTATAAGATTTATCGTTCATTTATTACAGGACAGAAAAGAGGCATAGACAAGAAAATAAGAAAGTCATTTCAGTCATTACAAATAATGCATCTCATGACACCTTCGGGACTTCATTTTTCCACTATATTATTTCTATTAGTGCTTCTTAGAAAGAAACTTAACAGTAAAATTTTACTTTATAGCGAGCTTCTCCTTTGTCTAATTATATACTTTTTCTTACCTGGCTACTATTCATTTAGACGTGTGGCACTATTGAGAGCTCTTTTCATAATTAACAAGCAAAGTACGAATTACAATAATAAAATTATATTCTCTATTTTTCTATGCTTTGATATATTCTGGGGAACATATAGCGAAAATCCAATGAGCTTCTTTTATAGTTCTTTATTTTTAGGAATTATATTTCTATCAAATCACAAAAGTATCTACCAAATATCTTTGTTCTTTTTTATTGCTCAATGCTTTACGGCTTTTGCGATGGAGCAACATACAAATTTAATGAATATTATCTTTTCACCGTTCATGACTTACTTATTCATGGGAGTATATCCCCTAATTTCTATTAATATCTTATTTTTAGATTTTGTAAACTATAGTCAATGGATAGTTGAAGGCTATTGTGAATTAGTAATATTTTTGGAATCTATCTCTATTCAGTACTTTGAGGTTCACTCAGGATTTTTTATTATTTTAGGGTTTATTATATTAACAAGAAAGACAATACTCTTATCAGCATCCTTGCTGATAATTTCTTTTGTTATTTAAAATTAAAGATTATCTTCAGGAATTCTATAAGACAGGTCTTCAAATAACCTATGGAGCTCATTAAGTTTTCCGTATTTGTCCAGAGATTCAAAATATGAAAGATTTAAAACCTCTTTTTCTAAATTTAGTAACTCAGCGAGATCACTATACGCTTTTAGATACTCTGCAAGAACCTTGTTTTCTAGAAATTGCCCTTCAAATTTACTAATCGATAGTATTTCAGTGAAGGCTACAACATAATCAGCTGCGGCTTCATTATCTAGTACTCCTAAAGAACTACGATTTTTCTTAAAGAGATCGACAAGCTCAGAGAGTTTATTTTTCTTAAATAGTTCATCATAATTTTTAAAGCCATTTGGTGCTTCATTAAGACCAAGGTCACTCTTAGGAGTAAAGGTTGTGACACCTTTAAAGTCAACATTTTCAAGCACTCGACCATGATCTACTGGTTTTTTTGCGAATGCTTGATAGCAAAATAAAAGACATAATATTAAAGAAATTGATTTCATTATTTGCTCCTCTTTTAAGGCATATTTTTAAGTTTATATATGTTTATTAGAAGCAATAATAATGCCAATTCCTATAAACAACCTAAATAGCTAATATCCTCTAAGAAAGCAGGCCTCTCCTTTGCAACAGCTCTATATAAAGGATGGTTTAGTTATAAAAGCCACAGAAATATCCTTTAAAAACTAATCAACTGTCCAATAAATAGGCAGTTAGGACAAACCCAGCGGAATATATTTCCGCATCTACTGACAAAAGCTGCGTGGTAGAATTTATGGGTCGCGAGGAGTAAAGATGGGCCAGGAAGTATCACAACTAAAGTACTCAAAAGATGAGGAAGCTGAATTTAAAAACAAACTAAATAAAGAGACACAATTACTCTTTGAAAAGTTCCTAGCTAAGTCAGTAACTTCTGACAATTTAAAATGTGGTTATGAAATTGAAGGCTGGCTACTTGATGCTAAGCAAGCTCCAACAGCGACATCACCTAAATTCATTGAAAGAATTAAAGACCAGGATATTGTACCTGAGATTTCTCAGTTTAATTTTGAAATTAATGGTGCTCCTCACTTACTAGGTAAGAACACATTCTCAAATATAGAAAAAGATATAAAGCAAAAATGGGAGCGTTGTGAAAACGTAGCCAACATGTCAGGTTGGGATATTACAACAATTGGATCACTACCAACTGTTGGACAGAGCGATCTTGTTATTAAAAACATGTCTCCTAACAAGAGATATGAAGCCCTAAACAAAAGAGTTCTCCGAGAAAGAGGTGGAAGAAAGATTCATCTCAATATAAGTGGGAAGGAAAGTTTTAACCAAAAGTTCCCTGATGTCATGACTGAGAGTGCAGCGACAAGTATGCAAGTTCACTTAGGTGTAAATCTCGATAATGCTAAACAAACCTATAATGCCTCACTTGTAGCATCTTCTATTATAGCTGGAACTTGTGCCAACTCTCCTTTTCTTTTTGGAAAAGAATTATGGGATGAAACAAGAGTTCCAATTTTTGAACAAAGTGTTGAAATGGATGCCTTCACTAATTCTTATGGCGAAAAAATTAAAAGAGTTAGTCTTGGAAACGGCTATATAAAGAATTGTGCATCAGAATTATTTTCTGAAAATAGAAATGTTAATGTTCTTTTACCAGAAATATTTAATAGTAAAGAAGATGAGTTTCGCCACTTATCATTTCACAACGGTACTATATGGAGATGGACAAGACCAATTATTACTCAAGATACCAATGGAAAGGTGAATTTGAGATTTGAACAGAGAGTTCCATCAGCTGGACCTTCAAATATTGATATGGTTGCTAACATGGCATTTATCATAGGTCTAACAACTCACTTATCTAAAGTAGAAAATCTAGAGGGATTAATCCCTTTTTATACTACAAAGTTTAATTTTTATAATGCATGTAAAAATGGCTTAGATGCTAGTATTATTTGGTATAATGGACAACAAATTAATATTAAAGACCTTGTTATTAATCATCTTATAGAACCAACTAAGAATGCTCTACTTGAAATGGGTATGGATAAAGATGAAGTAGATTATTACCTCATTGACGTATTTCTCAAGAGAGTTAAAATGAACCTTAACGGTTCTAATTGGCAAAAAAACTTTGTCACGACATATGGAAAAGACTTTAAGTCTCTAACTAAAGCCTATGTCGGTAATCAAAAAAGTGGTTTACCTCTATGGAGATGGAAAATTTAAAGTTTTTAGATGAATTACCAACTGATTTCTTCAAGTCATCGGCTCAGGGTTTATTTAAAGTTTTTGATGGTCCCACACTTGTTCATCTCAAGAGTAGTAAGAAGAACAATAATAAAAAAGCTCTCTTCATCTCAACTCTTCTTCATGGAAATGAACACTCGGGAATAATGACACTTCAAGAGTTCTTACAAGATAAGAAAGAGCTTGAAAGAGATATCATTTTATTCTTTGGTAATATTAAAGCCGCTAAATATGGAAAGAGACATCTCGATACTCAACCAGACTATAATAGAATCTGGACTTCGAATTATCCATTTGTAAAGAAAACTTTAGACTATCTTAAAGACCAGGAAATCGAGGCCTGCATCGATCTTCATAATAACTCTGGGAATAATCCTTGCTACTCTTGTATGAGTAAAAAGAGTGTTGAGCATTACAACCTAGCATATGCTTTTTCTGAAAAAATTGTCTACTTCACTGATCCTATAGAGGCACTCTCCGTGGTTCTATCAAACCATTGGCCATCTATCACTATTGAAGCTGGCAAGTCTGGGGACCCCGCAGGAATTTATAGAACTGTTGATTTTCTCAATCGTCTTGAAAAAGGACTTGATCTTAAGAAGCCTCTTACTATTAAGCCAAGAGTTTTTCATACTGTTGGTAAAATTAGAGTCGACATAGATGATCCTGTTACTTTTGAAGAAGATGAATTTAAAGGGGATGGTTTTCTATTTCGAGATGACCTTGAAACACTAAACTTTCAGCCCTTAACTATAGACTCATGGCTGGGTCGATCTGATAAGACTCCCATAGTTGAAAACTACTCTAAGAACCCTAATAAGAATTTAGATTATTTTGAAATAAGAAATGATCTTATTGCCTGTAAGAAGCCCTTCATTCCAGCTATGCTGACTCATGACATTGAGATTATTTACTCTGATTGTCTCGGTTATATTATGGAAGAAGAAATCTTAGAGCTTCGTTGATCCCTTTAAACTCTCAAGAGAATTAAAGAGCTCATTGACATAGAATTCATACTTAAAACGTTCGCTTTTCCCAGAAGAAATCATTTCTTTCACACATACATTAAATCTATCCCTCAGTTCTTTCTTTTTGAAATAAAGTACAAACTCAGTCTCTTTGAGAATATGATGAAAGGAAAGTGGTGAATAGCTTACTTCTTTATTTTTTAACAACTTGTATGTGTGTGAATGAAATACAATAGCATCACTTATGACAGCATCTACCCTATCAGCGAGAAGCATCTTCGTGTGAAGATCTTGCTTAGATTTTTCTATATAAGTTGCAAAAGTTTTGTGACTATCTCGAAGTTCAGGAATAAGTTCTTTCGCCCCAGAAAAAGATATAACTCTCTTACCTTTTAAATCCTTAAGAGATGATATCTTGAGCGAACTCTTCGTTGAAACGCCATTCATATACTTAATATAAGGCATAGATTTGTAGTTAACAAGATTTTCACTATCCGGAATAGTTGTGACAAAATCAAAACTAGAAGTAGGAAAATCGTTTATATGTCTTCCATATGGATAGTTTTCAATAGTGTAATCTGTCTTCAGGCAATCTTTTATAAGATAATCTAAAACAATTTGCTCTCGACCTTTTCCATTATCTTTAAATGCACTAGGAAGAATAACACCCATTCCCCTTAAACTCTTTTTAGCGCTCACATTAAAGAGAACGCCTAAGAAAATAAAAAGAGCCAAATATCGCATTAACTACTTCCCGTTAATAACTTATTAACTTGTTAAGCATTTCATGAACATCACTTACCTGTGGAAGTAAATAGTCTTCAGAAGTCGGACAATAAGCAATATGGCAATCTTTCGCTGCTACTCTTAATATAGGTGCGTCTAAATCTTCAAAGCATTCTTCATTAACACATGCTGCGATTTCGCCAGCGAAGCCAGATGTTTTATTCTCTTCATGACATATAAGTAATCTATTTGTTTTAGAAAGTGACTTCTTGATTGCATCCATATCAAAAGGAGCAAGAGTTCTTAAGTCTATTACCTCAACTTTCTTTCCAGTTTCTTCTTCTACTTTTTTAGCTGCATCTATAGATTTTTGGACGAGTGCTCCCCAAGCAACAATCGTAGCATCGCTACCTTCTTTCGCTATACGGGCCTTACCAAATGGGATCATATACTCTTCACCTGGATCTGCGGTTCTATTATATCCTTGGTAATACAGGTGTTTATGTTCAAGAAACATCACTGGATCATCTGCTCTAATTGCAGTTCTTAGAAGTCCTGCTGCATCTCTTGCATTTGAAGGATACGCAACTCTAATTCCTGGGATATGAGTGAAGAGAGACTCACCACATTGAGAGTGGTACATTGCTCCACCTCTTAGATAACCACCGATCGGAACTCTAATGACCATTGGACATTTAAAGTCACCACCAGAACGATATCTTGTCGTGGCCATCTCATTTTTAAGCTGCATATAAGCAGTCCAAATATAATCAAAGAATTGAATCTCAACGACCGGCTTCAATCCTCTCATTGCCATTCCAATAGCACGTCCAATGATATTTGCTTCAGCAAGTGGTGAGTTAAAAACTTGTCCTTCTTTTGATGCTCTTTGAACACCTGAAGAAACTTTAAAAACTCCACCCTTACCACTAAGCTCTGGATTATCTAACTTTTCTAATTCAGTGAAGTCAGCAACGTCTTCACCAAACATTCTTAGAAGAGGATTCTTTTTAAATTCATTTTTAAGAACAGAGTTAATTGCTCCGGCCATTGGGATATCATCTTTCCCCTCAAGCTTTGGTTCAGTATCAAAGTCTGAACTCGTCATATCAACATCTTCAGAATAGAGATGATCCATTGAATCTTCTGGCTTAGGCCAAGGAGTTTCAATCGCTTTATTCATAGCTGCTCTTACCTCAAGAGTTACTTCTTCTAAGAGATCATTAATCTCTTTTTCACTCATGATTTTTAAATCAACAAGTAGCTTAGGAAAAGAATTAAAGACATCGCGCTTGGCCTCATCAGATAATTCTTTCTTCGTTCTATACATTGAGTGATCATCAGAAAGTGAGTGAGAATAAGGTCTTGTAACATGTGAGTGAAGAAGAACTGGCCCCTTTCTCTTTCTTGCATGCTCAACTGCTTTGGTCCATGCTTGGTAACTCTCAATAGGACAATTACCATCACATTCAATTATTTCTAAACCTGGAAAGTCATCAAGAGCTTTTGAAATTGATCCACCTGGAGTCTGTACTTCTACTGGTGTTGAAATAGCGTAACCATTATCTTCAACATGGTAGATAACTGGAAACTTATTAACACAAGCAGTTGTAATTGATTCCCAAAACTCTCCCTGAGATGTTGTTCCGTCACCACAAGAGGCATAGACAACTTCATCATCTTTTAGTTTGAAATCACTTACATCAACTCCCTCTTTATCTCGAAGCTGCTTTAAGTATTCACCACTTTCAGCAACACCTACGGCTTGAAGAAATTGAGTTCCAGTACAAGAAGACTTTTGAACAATATTAAGTTTTACATTTCCCCAGTGAGCTGGCATTTGCCTTCCATGAGTTGCTGTATCACCAATATTTCCATTTGCCTGACATAGCATTTCATAGGGAGTTACTCCTAAACCAGTACATAGAGCTCTATCTCTATAGTAAGGAAGAAACCAATCGTGAGCGGGCTTCATCACCATCGCCGCAGCTGTCAGTACACCTTCATGCCCAGCACCTGAGATCTGGAAGAATGCTTTAGACTGTTTCTTCATTGTTATTTCTGTGTCATCAAGCTTTCTTGAAACAAAAATATTTCTAAGCATTTTCTTAAGTTGCTCATCAGAGAGCTTAACTTTTTTAATGAGTTTCTTTTTCTTTTCTAATAGTTTTTCACGTGACATTGACGCATATCCTTTAACTTAAAATTGAGTCTTTAAATTTGAAGGTGAGTCTACCAAGTTATTGGAAAAACTGAAAGAAGCGGTGAGCAGAATTGCGCCACGCACTAAAAGCCTGTCGACAGCCCTAAGACGAAGCGCCTGTCTTCCTCTCCCCTAAACTCATTAGAGGTCGTGTCAACTGCGTATGTCGTAAGATCCATTTTGATTTTCTTTGTTCTGATACCAATTCCACCGGAGCCAAAACCGTCGCCATAGCCAAGTCTAAAGAAGAATAGACGCGCCACATCTATCTCCATACCAGCGAGAATTCTGCGAGTCGATGAAACATCAGGATATTTACTAGAGATATCCTTATAATTGACTTCAAAATGCACACGTGTTGAGTTTCCTATCTGTGGAGTGAGTGAAAATCCAAGGTCAATTGTATTCTTGATTTCACTAGGTGCTCCAGTTCCTCTAATTGAAGAAAAGCTAGATTGTGCAGAGTTGTGAAAAGTCGCTGAAAATGTAGGAAGCGCTGCTACAGGAAAAGTTAACCTTAAACCTGAAGTAATAACCAAAGCAGATCCTTTAGCATATTGATCATCTGATAGCTCAATTGTTGTATTCGGATCTGATTCTCCAATAGCTTCTCTTCTTTGAAGATAAACTGCTGAAGCGCCAAGCTTTAAAACTCCACCAAATAAAGAAACATTTAAGCCCATATAAGGACCATGGTCTCTTCTATCAGCATATTCAAATTGAGCACCTGACTGAAGCCCAATTGTAGCCTTTGTTCTCTTTGAATAAAGGTATCCAATTGTAAAATATCGAGTTGTTAAATTTGGTAGCATATGAAATCTCGTATGAGCTATCTTGCCAGGACTATCGACCATCAACTCTCTTGTTCCATCAAGTGATAGACCTTTGGTTAGATTACCAAAGAGATCAAAAGCATCACCACCAGTTGCAATATTAAGCCAACCTTTATTGGATTCGAAATGAAAATTACTGATATGAAATCTAGTCCCTCTAACTGAACCAAGGCCTGCAGGATTATACCAAGCAGCAGCGGCATCATCGGCCTTATTTAAATAGGCGTTTCCCATGGCAAGCGCCCTAGAAGACGTTGCTAATTCAGGAAAGACAGCATCACTGAACTCGATAGAATGAGATGCTTGAAAGATGAGAATACTTAATATTAGAGACGTTATTAATTTCACAATCTTATTTTATCGTACTTAGAGCTTTATACGATAGCAGGCCATACTTACCTGTCTAAATACCTAAATATCTATAAAATTTTATTAATTTTTGTAATAACTGACTGATTTTCTTCAAGGCCTTTACAAGCAAAATAGTCACTTACTCTCTTTACCGGAATATTTGAGTCAACAATATACTTCTTATCAAAGTCTGCTTTACCATTTTCAAAGTAAAGATATATATCTGGGATTGATGCATAAATGAAGTCCACCCTCTTTCTGTCGAGCATTTCAATTAATTGCTCTCCATAAACGACAGGGTATCCTTTTTTCTTGCCTCCAAAACTCACACCTTCTTTATAAAGAGATCTATAAGCAAAAGAACCTATTTCTTTTTTCTGACTAGACTTGAGTCTTATGCCATAGAGAAAAATATCTCCAATAGACTTAGATAGAAGTGAGTCTTCTTTTTTAGCATTAGTTTCATCAAGAGATAATGGAAAGTAACAACTATCTTTTGACTGGAGGTACTTCTTCTTTGCTCTAATTGGCGGGAAGTATTTTATATCGAACTTTATTTTAGAAACTCTTTCAAGTTTTCGCAGGAATTTATTATATAATCCGTCGTCTAAATTAGTATTAAATTTATCAATTTCTGCAGAGAATACTACAACCTTATCTCTTTTAGCGTCAGCATTAATGCTTATGAAGGAGAGAATTAAAATTAAAAACGTCTTCGTCAATCTCATATCGATCTCTTATAAAAAAGGGAGCATTAAGCTCCCTCTCTTTACTAATTAATGTCTTACTTTTCTACCAGGAAATCTGTGAGGAAGGTTTCCGAGATACTTACCAGAAATATTTCTGATAGATTCCATTCTTGTCTCGGCAAGAAGGTCTGTAGCTTGATAAACAGGTATATTCTGCTCGTCTGATATTGAGAATATCTTAAGAGTAGTATCGAAAATACTATCAACCATTCTCATCGCCTTATCTTCTGACCAACCTTCAAATTCAATTGAAACGTTCATCAACCCACCAGCGTTAATTAAATAATCTGGAGCATAGAGAATTCCCTTTTCCATAAGAATATTTCCATGTCTTTCTTCAGCTAGTTGATTATTTGCAGCACCGGCAACGATCTTACACTTTAGTCTTTCAATCGTGTCATCATTTACAGTTGCACCTAAAGCACAAGGAGAATAAATATCACAATCGACGTCATAAATTTCATCTACGCCAACGATCTTTGCATTAGGAACTTTTTCTTTGAAAAGTTCTAAGTTTCTTTCGCTAATATCACAAACATAAACTTGTGCGCCTTCATTATATAACCATTCACCAAGAAAACGCCCAACAGAACCTGCTCCTTGGAGAGCAACAACTTTGCCCTTTGGTGAACGATCACCAAAAACTTTTAAGCATGATGCTTCAATACCTCTAAAAACTCCACGAGCTGTCCAAGGTGATGGATTACCTGACCCACCATGAACTTCAGCAACACCTACAACATTAGTTGTTTCTGTAAAAATATGTTCAATATCTTCAACTCTTGTGTTTACATCTTCTGCTGTTATGTAACGTCCATTAAGAGATTCTAAAAATCTACCATAAGAGCGAAATAGCGCTTCTGATTTATCTTTTTCAGGATCACCGATGATAACAGCTTTTCCACCACCAAGATTTAATCCTGATACGGCTGCCTTGTAAGTCATACCTTTTGAAAGTCTAAGGACATCATCAATGGCCTCTTCTTCAGAAGTATAAGGCCACATTCTTGTTCCACCTAGGGCTGGCCCAAGTACAGTATTGTGAATTGCCACAATTACTTTTAGGTTACATGTTGAATCACTGAAGAAGATTACTTCTTCATGTCCATCTTTATAAAGTCTTTCGAAGCTAATCATGCCTCCCCCTTTTAAAATACACTAAATGCTTAATAATAAAGCCTTTTCGACCGAGAAGTGCGAGTAGATGGAATATACAGCTACAAGGATAAAAACAATATGCCCACCGTGTCAGTCGTTGATCTGAGCATTGAGCTTAAAGAAATTGAAGATACTCAAAAGGTCGTTAAAGTACCTGAAGGTTCCGTTATTTTTGACGCTCTTGATGACCAAGATATTACACTACCACATGGATGTCTTTCGGGCTCTTGCGGTTCATGTCGAGTGGTTATTCTAGAGGGGATTGAAAATATCTCAGCTCCTTCCGTCGTTGAAGCTGATACTATTTCCTCTCTCAAAGAGAGTCTAAAGTCCTTAATTGGCGACAAAATTGTCTCCACAGACCTTAGACTTACATGCCGAGCAAAAGTGCTCTCTGGTTCAATAAAGATTGGTGTTGTTCGTAAGAACTAGGTCTATAAGCCTTTTTCTTTTAGAAGAGCTAACCTATTTCTTGTTCTAATTTTTCGGTTTATATCATCTAGAGAATCTACCGCCATATCCCAAGCTGTATAAATTTGCTTTTTAAAACCAGCTCTAATATCTCCTGCGACATAGAAGTTATGAGACTTAGTCATACCTTTTTCATTCGTGACAATGTAACCACGCTTATCAGCTTCTGCACCTACCATAAGAGCGAGATCGTTATAAACTATTGTCCCAAGAGAGACAAAAGTGAAGTCTGTCTGAAGTTCTCTTCCGCTTGCAAACTTATAACCTTTTAAAATTCCTTCTTTCTTATCACCAATGACATCGACAATGTTAGAGTCAAAGACTTCAATCTTATAAAGCTTCATAAGCTTTTGAACCTCTTCAGAAAAATTAGGCTCTTCTCCGTTAGTTAAAATACTCATACTCGGAGTGTTGTATCTCTCTTTTAGCATCACCCCTACCCATACAGCGCCATCACCAGAACCTATAATAGAAGTATGTTTTCCAAGAACATGATGTCCATCACATCTTAAGCAATAGTCTGCAGTTTGAGCGTTTGCATAAGGAAAGATCTTATCAATCGTACCATCGAAATGTGGCTGAACATCCATGATTCCAGTACAAAGAACAACATATCTAGCGAGATATACTTCACCTTTTGTGTCAGTAATCGTATAAGTCTCGTCCATATTTTGCTCTACTTTCTCGACACCAATTCTCTCTTTAAGAATGAGTTTGTCTTTGAACTCTGATTGCTGAATCCATTCTATAGTGTCTTTGTTAGGCTCAACAATTCCCTTCTTATAGTGTGCATAGCCTGGCATATTTTCGACCTTAGCAACCCACATGTCTCGAGAGCGCTTCTTATTCTTAGCACTTCCTGGAAAGAAGAGGACTTCGTCATTGTTCAAAACTCCTCTCAAAGTCGCCATAATACCTGCTGCGCCTCCACCAATAACTGCTATTTCATGAATTTTGTTATCTGACATATATACTCCTATAAGATTTATTAAATCATTCTAATCAAACATTGATAGTATAATAAAAGGAAAGAATTGCCGCTAATAAATATTATCTATGCCCTAATCAGTATCATCTCATAAATAGCCGATTTTATTATAACATGGCCATAGATAAGCAAAGAGGAGAACTCTTATTTGAAGCAATTTCTGAAAGTGACTTCTCAAAAGTCGTGGATGAAATAAATAAGGGCCTCAATATTAATGAAAAACTTTTCGATGAAGAAACCCTTCTTCATAAGTCATACCTATTTAAAAATATTCAAATTGCTGAACACCTCATTTTGTCTGGTGCAAAACTTTTTGAAACTAATAAGACTATGAGAACTCCTCTGCATATTGGTGCAGCAAACGGTTTCTATGAAGGATGTGAACTCTATACTCTTCTAGCAAAAGATCTCAATCAACAAGATCACAAGGGAAGAATACCCTTGATGCATGCGCTTAAGTTTCGCCAAAAGACAATTATAAAGCTCTTAATGGGTAACGGAAGTGACACTAACCTTGAAGATAGTAATGGCTACTCTGCACTTATGTGGGCAATTAAGTTTCTTAATCCTGAAGAGCTTAAAGAAATTTTCACAAGTGATGATGAGGAAGCCCTAGAGGAGCAGTTAGAAAATTATATTGAGGACGGGAAGGACGTTCAAGTCGCCGACACGTCGATTGCTCAATTCGAAGACATATACTCTGACTCAATGGAAAATGATTCACACGAACACGTTATGCCTAACCCACTAAAAGAAATGCTAGGGAAAAAGAAAGACAGAGGTGACGACATTATCCCCTATAGTATCTCTGATCATATTGAATCACTAAAACAAAAAGCTAGAGAGCAAAGCGCGTATGACTACAATATTAATGAGTCGATCGAAAAAGGTTCAAATGAAGAAGGTGATCCATCTCTTTATGATATTGAAAAACAAGAGTCCACAACAGACAAGAGTATAGAGAGTTTTTCAAGACAAGTGAATAAAGATGAGATTGAAAAAGACAATACTAGTAAAGCGGACGAAGCTGAATCCATAGAAGAAGTTACAAATATCAAAGACAACGGAATTAGTGATCAAGATGAAGACAGTGATATCATGAGGATGTCCTCTTCAGGAGAAGAAAAAGAAAGTGATGATGACATCATAAGAGTAAAAGGTGGTGAGTCGGCTCAAAAGACTGAACAAGAGAAAGTTAGTCGTCCAAAGAGTTCAGAACTTGAGCTAATTGAGGAGGACGCAGCGCCTGAAGATCATGGCAATTCATCAGAGAAAAATGAGCAGACGAGAAAAGAAGAGGCTATTCGAGTCACATCAAATGAAGATATGGAAAAGCAAAAGAATGAATCAATTATTATTCGCTCTAAAGAAGATGCCCAGCAAGAAAACAATGAAATTCAAAAAATCAAAACTCAGAACACTGAAGAAGAAATCATAAATTATGAAAATGAGATTCAAAAAATAAAGAAGCTCGATGATCCTAATATTGACGATGACCTCTATGCTTCATCAGATAAAAATAAAGAAGAGCTTGTAGAAGATAAAGACTCGCAGGTAGATATTACAGAGGAAATGTCAAATACAGCTGCTCAAAAAGATCAGGGAGCAAGTATTATTTTAGAGAAGAAAAAAGATATTACTTATCTTAGAGACGGCATTAAAGAAGTATACAAGGATGAATATGGAGAGATTAAAAATGTCGATAAGAACATTTCTCAAGAAGAACTTTCAGAGATAAAGGAAAGAGATAAGAGTATCACAAATGAGGAGTTATCAAAGATCAAGGTTGTCGATAAAAATGTTCGTCCTCAACAGGAAGTTCAGTACATTGAACGAGAGGAAGGAAATGAGAACAAAGATATCGAAAAGACAAACTTAGAGGGAAAAATCTCATATGAAAACGTCGATGGTTACTCTGAAAAAGTAAAAGAAAAATCACAAAAAGAAAGTGACCAGCTAGCAAGACCAAAGAGTGGTGACATTGAAACTTATCAAGAAGAAGTTTTTGATGGCGAGATAAAAAAGAAGAGCGACAGCAAGAAAGCTGAGTCTGATGTTATGGGAATAGCGAGGGGTACTGGAGAGATAGATAATGATGGTAAAGGAGAATTCAAGTTTAAAGAAATAGAAAATACCGAAGAAGAAGAAGAAGAAGAAGAAGTTACTAACTCACTTGATGAAATAAAAGACACTATTACCTCAGAAGATCAAGCACACAATATCGATGACATGCAGGAGAATCGTGAAACAATTCAAGAGGAAGAAAATGACCCGGATCTTTCACCAGCGGAAAACAAGCTACTTCAGGCAATGTCTGACCCAGATCACAAGAACAAGAAAGGACAATCTCTTTGCTGGCTAGCTGCTTTCAATGGACAAGTAGGCCTCTTAAAAAAGTTAATCCACAAAGGTGCCAATTACGAAATCAAAGACCCTCAAGGAGTCTCTCCTCTTATGGCAGCATCAATGAAAGGCCAGGAAGAAGTTGTTGATTATCTTGTTCATAAAGTAAGAAGTGTTGACGAAAAGAGAAGTGATGGTCATACGGCCTTAAGCTTGGCCATACAATATGACCAAGATGAAATAGTTAAAATACTTTCAAATAATGGGGCCAATGTTGAGCATAAGCTAAAAGGCAACACTCTTCTTATGCATGCAGCGGAGAACAATGCCACAAAGTGTATAAACACACTCATTATGCTAGGAGCAGACCCTCTAGAAAAAAACATGAGAGGAAAAACTGCTCTTGATATCGCGAAAATAAAAAAGAAGAAACAAGCCTATGTTTTAATAGCAAAGATTATGAAGGCAAGACTGAGAAAGTCTGTAGAAGATGCAAGCATTGAGGATGAAGAATAATGAAAGAGCAAAGTATTATTAACTTCGACAAATTTGACTCATTAATAGTTAAGAGCGATGACTTTGATGAGATAGCTGATTATGTATCTCAATATCTTTATGAACCAAGACATCTTGTCTTTAACTTCGATTACTGCCAAGATCTTAGCGATGAAAATCTCGATCTTTTAAACTTCTTAGCGACAATGCTTAAGAGCGAAAGTTATGACTTAAAACTATTCAATCCTAGTTCAAACATTATCAATAAACTAGGAACTCATCGATTCAGAAACCTTAAGCAAATGAGTGATCTAGGTGAATTCCTTAAAGGATTAGCAACAATTGAAAGAGAATATAGAGTTAGTAGTCTCTTAAAGTCATACATTGATAATACGCTTGCTGTTGCATTTTCTAAGAGCAAACTGGTAATTTCACGAGGTGAACTTAGTCTTGAAGACTCACCAACTTCCTTTATAAATGAAATGAACTATTTTCAAACCTTTGAGTTAGAAGATGCATTCTTCTCATTCGTTATAGGAGGCAGTGAGGACTTCTTTAAAGAGTTCATTGATCGTTTAGGTGAAAAAGAGCTTGCTCCAATTCTCAACACAATAACGGACAAGATATCTGATGAGCTTAAGGCAAGTCTCAAAATTCACTATTATCTTTCTCATCCTTATAAGGAATTTCCTACTGAGGTCATTAAAATTGAAAATAAAACGTATAATTACTTCAAAAACTGTGGAGTTATGCGCATACCAATGAATTGTGAATTAGGAGACTTTTTTGTAGAAGTTTGGATTCCTAAGGCTTTTGCCACAATTGTTCACAAGTTTTTAAATCCTTAAAGACTTAAACTTCTAACTCATCACCAATCTGTGGCTCAAGAACATCTTGCGCCTCAACGGCCTCTTTCTTTGAAAAGAGATGCTTTTCACCATCAACATCTTTGATTTTAACTTCTCTGATTTCGTATTCTGATACTTTCTCTAGAGAAAAACTTAGTCCTTCCCAAACAATAATTTGTCCTTCTTCAGGAAAGTTATTTCCAAGCATATCAAGAATGAAGCCTGCTAGAGTTGAGTAGTTATCATTTAGAGGAATTTTAATATCATAGTCACTATAAAGATCTCTTAAAGAAGTCGTCCCTTCTACAGCAATTCCATCAATCAAATCAACCTGTTCATATTCTTTTCTGACGTGATCTTCTTCTTTATCATGTTCATCTTGAATTTCTCCAAGAATCTCTTCAATAATATCTTCAATTGTAATAATACCAACGACAAGTCCATTTTCATCTTTAACAAGAGCTAGGTGAACCTTCTTTCTATTCATGTGATCAAAAACCGACTGAACCTTCATGTGTTCATAAACAAAGAATGGCTCTTTAACATGATTTAACGGATTGAAGTTTTCTGTATCTTTCACAAATGCCAGTGACTTTACATGAAGAAAACCTTTCACATTTTCAAGTTCGCCATCACAAACAGGATAGCGACTATGAGTATCGGCGCCAACAATTTTAATGATATTTTCAAAACTAAGTGAAGAGTCAATATACTTCACTTCCTTTCTAGGAATCATAATATCTTTAACTTTAATAAGTGGAAATTCGAGAATGGAGTTAATCATGTCTAATTGCTTAGAGTCCATCGTATTTTCTTTTTCCGCTTTTTGAATCATGTATTCGATATCATTCTTTGTGACGAGTCTACCTGCCAACTGAGCATTTTCTCCAAGAACAGTATTAATAACCCAAACCATAAGTTTGATAAGAGGATAAAGACATACGTAGAAAACCTGTAGTACTCTAATGACAAATACAGACATACTTTCAGCATGAGTTCTTGCAAAAGTCTTAGGAATAATTTCACCAAATATAAGGATGACAAACGTGGTTAAACCAACAGCTATACCAATGGCATCATCTTTAAAAAATCTAGAAGAAATAACTGTTGATAGTGATGATGCAAAAATATTAACAACGTTATTACCTACAAGAATAGTCGTTAGAAATTCACTCGGCCTCTCGACCATAAACTGAAGAGCTCGTCCCTTTGATCCACCTGCTTCAATGAGTTGCTTTGCTCTATCTAAACTAATAGAAAGTAGAACTGCCTCAGACCCTGAGAAGAATCCAGAAAGTAAGAAACACATTATTAATGAAGTATACTCTAAGTTACTTACTTCCATGACATACCAGTGAGCTTATCAAATGAGTAAATAAGAATTTTAGATTGATTCTGTTTTAAGATTTTAAGCGGAGGCTCTATGAGATTATCCTTGTTAAGTTAAAGTGAAAGCCAGTACCTTCACTATTTGAAATCTACTTATATTCTACACCGATTTTTCGGTCAACACCAAACATTAAACAATATTTAATGACTTTTTTACATAATTTCAAGTGAATATATACGAAAATTCTAAATGATTGAAAATACATTTATTTAAAAAACTACTATCCGTGAAAAAATTTCTTCATCTGATCGACGTATATCTTTCGCTTCATACCGACAAGAATTCGATCAAAGCCATATTCTAAGTACTTAGATATTACTCTCTCTTGAAGGCTATCTTCACCTGAAGTAATAAGGCCTGAATTTATGGCCTGCGCTTCAAAATCTTTCGCTACAGCAGTCATTCTCTGACGTGCTCTATTTGTTGAGTAATCAAATAAATCATAGAAAGGGATACTGGCCTCAGGGGTAAGGTCACCGCCCCAAATTCTTGCAACCATAGGAAAGAAGTGGCCCATATATACCTGCTCAACAGCATCTTCTGTCGGAAGATTATGATAGAGACCTTCGAATTGTTGGGCCAGAGGAAGATCAAGAAAAGTCTCATCTTTTTCACCTGACTCCAATATTTTCTCATCCATAAGGGTAACACATTTCTTGAAAAGCTCCTCGCCCTCACTCTTGTCCATAAAAATCAAAAACGGATCGTAATGAGCGAGTCTAATCAAATTACCATTAGAGAATGCATTAAGCGGCCTATTAATTGCCGTCTTAATTCCTTTCTCTTTAGCTAACTCAAGAAGCGAGAAACCATCATAGTATTTTTCAAGTGCACCAATCTCAATGAGATTGAATGGAAATTGAATCCACTCAAAATGGTGATTCTCAATTTCTTCTGCTTTTTCTATAACTCTTTTAAAGTTGGTCACTTTTGGATCATCTAGAGCAAGTACAAAGTTATTTGAACTAATTCCATAAGACTTTATTTTACCTTCTTCAACAAGAGCTTCTAGCTCTAAAAAGGCTTCTTTAATTCTATTGTAATATTCTTCTTGGGTTGCATTCTCGTCATGAAAGTAATATTCCGGATTATGTAGTAGAAAACAATCTATACTATCTACACCTAGTCGATTCAAGCTGAGATCAACTTGATTTCTAAGAAAGTCAGGATTGATCGAATGCCACAAGCTCTCATTAACTTTAATCAAACCATCCTTAGCAAGGCCTACCTCATTGAGCTGGTTGATAACTTCCTGGTTTGATCCTTGGATATACCCAGCCTTTGTCATAATAAAGGGCTTATCCGTTCTGTCTTTTAAGACTTCTCCTATTAGTAATTCACTTTGCCCATCAGTATAATTAGCTGAAGTATCGATAAAGTCGAGTCCCTCATCAAGGGCATGCACGAGAGCATCTTTATGTTCTTCAGATTTATTACTTATTCTATAACTACCAAAGCCTAGAGACATAGGAATTCCTTTTAGTGATGATCAAGTTGCTCGCCATCAAAGTCATGGTCAGAGTAAATAATACGATCATTCATCTCATGATTAAAGTCATGGATTTCATCAATATTTCCTACACTTCTAAAGATCGTATTACATTTATAGCAAATTGCGATTGGAGAAAGTTTTTGAAAGAGAAAGAAATCAAAACAATATGTAACAATAAAGGGAACAGCTGCGTACATTGGGTATTCAGTCATCATGAAGATGTAAGTTGAAACACTGGCCGCGATCACATAAATGATGACACCAATCTTTCTATTGAAATCTTTTTGTTGATAGAAGTCCTTGCGCTCACAACTGGGACACTCTTTTAAAACGTTATTCAGGTGGTTTTCAGTGAAAGTTACGCTCTTTTCATGCTCACATATCTTACACTTAGCAACTGAGACATCCTTTGTAGGATATACAGAAATAGCTGAACCACACTCATCACAAGTAAAAGTAACTTCCATCATATTCATATATAAAGTCCAAATTTAAAAAATAAGTATCCAGAAATAAGCTCTCCAATGAAAACAAAAATCGTCATAGCGTAGAAAACACCTGTCGCGCTTTGAATACTTCTGATCGAAACCAATTTCCATGCGTATAAACTCATTACAAGAATAATCAGGTAGCCCCAAACTGCTCTCATAATAAACATAAGCCAATTAAAAGCATAACCACCACCAAGTCTTGTACCCATTTCAAGGTATTCACTGGCGCTTATCATCTCGTAAGAGCTCCATATTAACTTTGGTAAAAATACTGCCCATGTCACATAGAGAGCTACCTTTAAAGGCTTTTCGCTAAGCTTAGGTGTAACGAGATACCAATGCCCTAAAATCATCGCATACGTAATGGCACCGAGGTAATAGATTGAGCTGCTAACAAATAAGTAATCAAGAATCTCTGCTCTAAAGTAATAAATACTTACAAAACCAATTAAGCTAGGAACGAGATAGAGAAGCCAAAGAATGATATTTTTCTTATCTAAAGAGTCATGTAATTGGCGATGAAAGAGAATAGCAATAGATGATATATAGATCAAAATATTCTCTAGAGCTAAAGGGGCCATGCCATTTACAATATTTAAAATAGCTGCAAAGAAAAGTGAAGCGACGCAAACTGTGGACAGAAGTTTTTGAAAACCTCCCCCGGTCATTTCACTCTTAGCAACTGGTGCAAAAACAAAGACACCATAACCTAGCGATAGTGAAAATAACTTTGCTAATTCAATAATAAAGTTCACAAACCTAACCTTGTTGATATCGAAAGAATTCCATCATCTCTATGATAAATTCTTTATTTGCCGCTGGGATATTGGCTCTTTGTACTACATCTTGAGCACTTTCAAAAGGTATCTTTTCTCTTTTAAGGTGTGATAATTGCTCGATATACAACGAAGCGTCAAAGACGTGAATATTAAAGAGTAGAACTCTATCTTCATAGCTATATTGGTATTGTGAAAAAAGCTTCACATCATTAGCGGCAACATCAAAGCCAACCTCTTCCCTAAACTCCCTCATGGCGGCGTCAAATGCTGACTCACCAGGCTCAACTTTTCCACCAGGAAATTCCCATAGGCCATTCAGGGGTCCATCTTCTATTCTTTTTTGGACGAAGAAGTCTATCGACTCTTTCTCTTTAATCATAGGTATTAATAACGAAATCAGTTTCATAGTCTCTCTTTATCAAAGATATTACTTAATTATATACTCATATAGACTATATACTACAAAATGAATATAAGGTCTCATGACTGAACTTCCATTTAAAAGACATTCACTACTATTCGCTCCCATGGAAGGTGTGACCGATGGCCCTTACCGCGAGGCCGTCAATAAATCATTTGGCGAATGGGACTACTTTAGTACCGATTTTTACCGCGTGCCATCAGTAGGCAGAATAAATCCCAAGTCTATACTTAAACATTACGGGATTGGTGCTCTTGAAAACAAGAGTCTCAATAAGAAGACAAGCATCCAAATTCTAACCTCGGCCAAAGCACAAACTCAAGAGGTTGTTAAAACTATTGATGATCTTGGTTTTCACCATCTTGATCTCAATTTAGGATGCCCCTCTAAGAAAGTTAATGCTCATAAAGGCGGAGCCTATCTATTACAAGATCTTCCTATACTCAAAGATATTATTAGAACAATTCGTTCAAACTTTAATGGTGTCTTTACTGTAAAAATACGAACTGGCTACAAAGATGACTCCCTTTTCTTAGACCTGCTAAAACTTCTTGAAGACGAAGGAGCACAAGCTATCACTCTTCACGCTCGAACAAGAGACCAACTCTATAAAGGACGAGCAGATTGGAGCTATATAAAGAAAGCAGTCAAGTTTTCCAATATTCCGGTTATTGGAAATGGTGATGTTTGGACTCTTGAAGATATTAGAAATATCTATGAAGAATGTAACCCTTACGCCATCATGTTTGGTCGAGGTGCTTTAAAAACTCCCTGGCTAGCAGATCAATATAGCCGCTATAAAGACAATATAGACTTTCTTTCAGATAAGATTCTACTCGATGAAAGAAAAGAAGCTCTTCATATCTATTTTCATGAACTCGAAAGAGAATACCGAAAAATTGATTTAAGTGATGAACATATCCTAAAGAGATTTAAGTCTTATTCACGATACTTATTTGATGACTTTCACGATGCTGAAAAAATCAAAAGCCTACTACTTCGATCTCGCGACTTGAATGAATTTAAATACCATCAGTTATCGCAACTAGAGCAATGAGGTTATCTTGAAAACAATACATGACGTAAGAGAGTCTTTTAGTTTAGAGAAGTTCCTGGAAGCCAGGAGACTAACAAAAGAAGCTGTTAAAGTGGTTTCAC
Organism: Bacteriovorax sp. UBA1852; assembly: GCA_002338505.1. Classification (GTDB taxonomy): domain Bacteria; phylum Bdellovibrionota; class Bacteriovoracia; order Bacteriovoracales; family Bacteriovoracaceae; genus Halobacteriovorax_A. The sequence continues at coordinate 1,511 of DDIK01000218.1, read as the reverse complement.
AAAATGTCTTCGTAGGTATGACCGAGACTGATGGCCATAAAATAATTGATGAGACTCTCGAGAAAATGGGAGCGCAAAAGAAGTGGCATCCAAATAAGTTTCGAATCGGTCACAACACAACGAAGTCCTTTAGAGATCTATCTGATGTAAATATCTGCTTAGCTCAAAACGATATTTACTTTATCGACATTGGCCCTGTTTGGGACAATCATGAAGGTGACTATGGTGAAACTTTTGTTGTCGGTGAAAATGAAACTTTAAATAGATTAAGAGAAGATACTAAAATTGTTTTTGAAAAAACTGCTGCTGCTTGGAAAGAAGAGAAACTCTCTGGTCGAAAACTCTATGACTATGCAAGAGAATGTGCGCGATCACATGGCCATAGCCTTAATGAAAGAATGAAGGGTCATCGAGTTGGTGATTTTCCACACCATCTCTTTTACAAGGGCGGTATGTCTGAAATTGATGAAACTCCTTGTGATAATCTCTGGATCTTAGAGATACATTTAATTACTAAAGATTCCTTATATGGCGGTTTCTATGAAGATATTCTTAAAGATCGATAATAAAAAGAGCTTGCTTAATTGAACAACTAAGCAAGCCTCAATGACATTACAAATTTACATGAATAGATACGCCAAGAACTTTATCTTCTTGCTCTGTTTCGGCAGAACTTGAAAGAGTTTTTCTATTAGTATCTGTATACCAAACTTCTACATCATTATACTTGTATTTTTTTACAAGACCGACTTTGTAATCAATATGATTCTTTTCACCCTTCTTCGCTTCATCGTCATAAGATGTATAACCAAGTGCTAGGTTTAAACCAAAATCTTTGCTCGTGAAGTAAAATGACTTTGATAAGCTTAAATAATAAGAAGACACATCACTACCGAAGTGATCATCCACATAATTAACCGAGAAATCATATCCACTATGACCAAGTCCAAAGTTATATTCCATCGTATCAGCGGAACCGTTTTGAATATAGTGGTACATCAATCCTCCCAGAGAAACTGATAACTCACCAAATATCTTTTTATAACCTAGACTTATGTTAGACTCTGATCCATTACCGGATGTATTAGATAGCCATAAACCACCATAAATACCACTGCTGTGTTCATAATCAAAGCTCCCTTGCACAGCTGCATTGTGACTAGTTTGAGTCTGCCCTCTCCAAACATAATCTGATGTTAATGATGCCGTATTTGTTAAAGACGCTAATGCAGATATTGACATTGTAACTGCAAGTAAAACTTTCTTCATGTATAACTCCTCATGATTTTTTAGTATGATCTTGTTTATACATACTTTAAATTACAGGATATGATTCGTGAAGCTAAAAAACAACTTTAAGACACAACTAATTTTCTCCTTTGCTTTAATTGGATTATTGCCCTCAATCCTCATTTCAGCAAATGACTACTTTTCCATTAAATCTGGAATTGAAAAAGAAGTTAATGAGAAGATGCAGGCAATTGTTGATTCAAAAGACAAAGAAATCTCTC
>DDIK01000091.1 GCA_002338505.1 Bacteriovorax sp. UBA1852 | reverse complement strand
TAAGTGCAAACTTCTTATTCGATCAGAAAAGAGGTTAAGGGCCTTTGTTTTAGGATTGATTTCAGATGATGACTATCCCTTTTTCTACAAGCTTAATCAGCTTGATGAAATTGCAGTTAAGGAGGATTAATGACTTTTTATATATTAATGAATCATATTACTACATTATTTGTATCTGTTGGACTACTAACAACACTATCTTTTGATTCTGAGATAACAAGTTATATGTATGGAGGCTCTAAAGAGGATTTGTTCTTAAAAGTGACAAATAATCATAAAACATTGGCTATAAAGCCAAAGGTTGAAGGTGTAGCATCAAACCTTTTAGTTGTGACTAAAAATAGAAAATACTATTTTGATCTAAGATATTCTAAGGATAAACCACACCAATTTGTCGAAGTTAAAGATGGTGTAATCAATCACTCTATGACGATGATTCTTGAAGGTACAAATGAAGATATATTAGAAGGTGAAAGTTCTGTACTTGTTATCAATAAGAGTCGTAGGCCAATTCAAATTAATGGAAAGAAGTTTAAGAATAAGAAATATTTCTCAAAGGGGATTCCATTAATTAAGGGCGATCAGAGAATATTTAATTAGGTAATTTATGAAAAATTTAAGCATATTGTTAATTGCTATGGCGTCGTGCACCCAAATTCTTGCAAAAGATGCCCATATAAAGCTCTTAAGAAATAAGAAAGTGAATAAGAAGGTCTTTTCTAAGTCTCGTAAAGTTGATGAGAAAGAGATTCTTTATAAAAAACTGATAAAGGGAAATGAAGAAATAAAAAAGCTTCTTTCTCAAAAATCTAGTGAACCATTAATTTGGGAAGGAGAGAAGAGGATATTAACAGGAAAAGTATATCGAGGTGTTCTTTTAAACTCTGTAGTTTCTACGAATCTAGCAAGTCCTGTTCTTGTTAGAGCAAATGAGAACCAAGGATTAATCACAGGAACTCTCTTTAGTTGCAAAGGAGCTACCAAACATAGAAGGGTTATAACAATCTGTGACAAGATGATTACCAAAGAAAAAGAGGTCAATATTTCTGCTCAAATACTTAACGTTGATGGAAGTGCGGGCCTTGTGGGTGAATACGATGATGGTAAAGAAGACTTAATAGCGGGAGCAGTGATTTCAGAAATGGCAAGCGGTGTTCTTGCTGTGGCTCAGGATAAAGTAGCTACACCTTTTGGTTCATTGACTGATTCAAATAGTAAAAATCAGTTACTAGGTGGACTTATTAATGGGGCAAGAACGAGTAGCGATATTTTACTAGAGGAGATGAAAACAAAAGAGCCTATTGTCACAATTAATGCAGGAGAAGAAGTTCTTATTTATTTCATGGAGGGTGTAAATGATTATTAGGTTGTTAGTGGTGTGCTTGTTTTTAACAAGTTGCTCAACACTTAAAAAAAGTATGATTACTTCTGCGGTAATAGGAAGTGTTGTAGGTAGTCTTGGTGGATCTGTATTTTCTCCAGATAAGGACTCGGTAAGTAAAAATGCTTTCTTATTTGGGACGCTTGGTGCAGCCGCAGGAGCGGGAGCAGCTTACCTAATACATGATAAGCCTCTCGATCAAAAGAAACTGAAGCAGATGATGATAGAAGATAAAATGAGTAAGCAAAAAGAACTACCTTTATTTGATTTCAGTCCAGAACTTAAAAAAATGAAGCCTCATGTAGATTTTAAGCCCATAAGTAAATATGAAGTGCCTTTAAAGAAACTACCTCCAGAACTACTAGGAAAGGTTAAAAAGCAATTCATCATCGAATATCAAAGTGAGGCAAAAACTCTAAAAATTGGGAATCGTACCTTTGAAATAAGTCCTTTTAAGGCATGGGAGCATGTTTATGAAGAATAATTCAAAGAATCAGGGAGTAGATCTTTTTACTCCGATGGCCGAGATATTTCATGAGGTATGTCTTCTCTCAGGGAGAGCTTTATTTGAAATTGGTAAACATGGAGTAAAAAGAATATTTAATATCGAAGATGATATGCAAAAAATTGAACGTCAATCATTGTTTGTAAATAAATATACTAACAATCCAGCTTCAATCGGAATTGATACAAGATCAAAAAAAGATTTCTTATTAAAGGATATTGATTTTTCTCAACATTCCTTCATTGTTGGCGCATCAGGATTTGGAAAAACTAACCTTATTACAATTCTTCAAGAAAGATATCTCAAAAGAGGAGAGCCTATTATCTTTTTTGATCCCAAGGGTGATCTTGAGGCATTAACAAGTTTTAAAAAACTATGTGAATCATATGGTCAAACGTGCCACATTTTTAGTGAAGCTTATGATGAAAGTATCAAATTAAACCCTGTCCTTGATGGAACTATTTCACAGGTAGTTGATCGTATTATGTCAGCTTTTGAGTGGTCTGAACCATATTATGAAGATAATTGTACACAGGCCTTGCGTGCATCATTAAGTGAGCTTGAGGATTTAGAGAGAAATTTCAGTCTTAAGAATATTTATGACGTCTTGAAAGAAAAGCATAACACCAAAGAGACTGTGGGCCTGATTGTTAAACTAGAAAATATTATTGAAAGCGACTTTGGAAGACTACTTAGTGGGACAAAAGAAGATTATACCCTTGAAAAGATAAGAGAAGAAAGATCATGTCTTTACATAGGTTTATCAACACAAGGGTATGGTAAAACAGCAATGGCCTTAGGAAAGATTTTTTTAGGTGAATTACTATTTAACTCTTACTCAAAGCTTAGGTCACAAGTGAATTCTAAGGTAAGTAAAGAAAATCCAATTGCGGTCTTTTTTGATGAGTTCGGTGCTCTGGTAACCCCTCGCTTTATTGAATTAGAAAATAAGTGTCGTGGAGCAGGGATTGATTTAACTATGGCAGTTCAAACAGTCGCTGATATCGATTCTATTAATCCTGAACTCACAATTCAAGTTATGGAGAACTGTTCGAATTGGTTCATCCTTAAGCAAAGAGTTTCCTCAAGTGCAGAAATGTTATCAGAAGCTATTGGAACAATTCTATCTAAGAAGCAAACCGAGATGACAGAAAATGGCGAAAAAGCAGGAAGAGGTACAGAAAGAGAAGTTCATGAGCTTGCCGTTCATCCAGATATTATAAAAAATCTTAGAATCGGACAGTGTGTTTTACTTCGTCAGCATCCTCATAAGATTAATCACATAAACATCAGAAAAAAAGAAGAGGTAATTAGAAATAATACAAAGACGAATGAAATTCGATCAAAAGGAGTTCTATAAATGAATGGACTAGACATATTAAAAATAAATTCAATTCATCTTAGTTATCTGACTCCTTTATCAAAATGGAAGATCTTAGATCTTAAAGAAATGAGAGAGGAGATTGATTATCCTTCTCATTCAACAACATTTAGTCGTGTCATACGCAGGCTTGAAAAGGCCATGGTTGTAAAGAGTTTTAAAGATCCGTACTCTAAGAAGAAATTCGTCTTCTTAACAGAGCATGGTGAAAAGTTAGTTAGTAGTTCTTCTAAGTCATTAAGTATATCCGATGAAACAATGCTTCATGATGCGAAAGTTTCTCAGGTATCGAGAATGCTCTTAAAGAGAATGTATATTGAATCAGTTTTACTTGAACATGAAATAGGTGAAAAATTTAAAAGTCAGTTACCTGATGCCCTTATTCAGGGAAGAAAGAAAGATGTACCTTTTAATATTGCTTTGGAATTAGAACTTACTCGTAAGAGTAGAAATCGTATCCTTGATAAAGTGAGAAAGTATATCAATTCAAGTTATTACGATTATGTTCTCTATCTATTTCCTACTGAGAATATTTATAAATCGTATAAGAGTCATATTGAAGAAGAATTCGGAAAAGAGGCATTTGAGAGAGTGATTCTTATTTGGAACAACTCTTTGTTATCTAAAAGTTTAAATCTAGATTGGGGAAAAGGATATTTTAAATCAAAGGAGGTGAGTTTTGATGATGTCTTGTAAAGTGAGCCGCACTAGTTATGCATTCATCGTGCTTTTACTATGCACTTATGGTCAGTACTTTTTGAATTGGCCCGCTAAGTTATTGTTATCGTGAAGTTGCTCGCTGCTCCGAAAGTGACTCCCCACTCTCAACGTTGTTTTGATTAGGGAGTCACTTTCTACGCGCGAGCAAAGAGAAATGTAAAGAATGCGGGCCAATAAGTTTTAAGTTAATAGGAGGTTAATTTTGAGTGAAGTAGTTGGAAATTTAAATGAAGAGGGAAAGAAAAAAAGAGGGAGGAAGTCTAAAAAACAAAATACAGGATATGTAGTTAATAGAGAACAGAGCAAGTTTTTTGTAGATTTAAGTAAGGATAAAAAGTCCTTAGATAAAATATTAGATCTACTGCAGGAATTGAATTCCAAAAACTATGGTAAGGAAATCACATTTAAAGAAATGTCTTTGTATGCCATTGGAAAACTTACAAATAAAGATCATGAGAAGATTCAAGAATCTAGCCTAAGTGAAATGGAGAAGGTTGAAAGAGCACTAGATGAATACAATCAGAAGAATAATGAAAAACTAACGCTAGGTGAATATCTAGTTAAGCAATTGAAGATCAACTAGGAGGGAAGATATGGAATTGTTTTTAGGAAGACTTGGTAGAGATCCCGAACTTAAATATACGCCAAATAGGGTTCCTGTTTGTCATCTCTCAGTAGCAATAAACAAAGGCGAAGATGAAAAGCCTGAATGGAAGAAAGTTATTGTCTGGAATAAGCAAGCTGAACTTTGTTCTCTTTATTTAAAGAAAGGAAAGGAAGTTTTTGTTAAAGGTGAAACTGAGAAAAAAGAATTCACAACAAAAGAAGGTGAGAGAAAAGAATACTTTGAAGTTAATGCTAAGGTAATTGGTTTTACAAATATCTAGGAGGGGTTTTTGGAAAGTGTAATTGGAAGTATTCAAAGAAAGTGGTTAACAACTGAGGAAGCTGCGAAATATCTCGGAAAAACCAAGGTTGCTATGTGGCACCTAGTCAGTAAAGGAATGCTTATAAAAAGAAAATTGGGAGGGAGACTCTACTTTAAAAAATCAGAACTAGATCAACTGATCGAATCATCTATTTATTAAAAGGAGGGGGCCATGGCAATTACTCAAGAGATTAATAACGGGGCAATTCAATATTCTATTTACGTCAATCTTAGAAGTAAAGTCATGCCCCATATTCGTATGCAAAAAAGGATTCGTGGTCTTAACTCAAAAGCTGAGGCCACAAGACTTGAAAAGTCCTTAATTCAAGACCTCTCTAGAAAGATTGCTC
>DDIK01000052.1 GCA_002338505.1 Bacteriovorax sp. UBA1852 | reverse complement strand
ATGATAGTACTGGAAACAGTAGTGGTCAGAGCGCTGGTTCTGGTTGGGAACAAAAGAGAGTACATATTTTAACCGGTGGATCTGAGATCTGGGACTTCGCCGGAAATGTTTGGGAGTGGACAGACTGGAATCCCGGGACGTCGACTTTTGCAACAGGGCCAACAAATGAGACAGCGTCTTGGCAAGAGTTTTCAGTTGCACCTTCTGGGTCGCTCACAAATGATGACTATAAACCTAATAACGATACCTACGGTTCAACGAAAAGTTTTGGTAAGTGGTACGGTGGGACAAACGGTGCTGCAACTCGCGGTGGTCAGTGGTCTGATACAATAAACGCTGGAGTCTTTTCTCTTCATTTGGATAGAGCTGTATCCACTACTGTGTCAGATGTTGGCTTTAGATGTGTTTATCGTGAAGAACAGGCGCCGGTTGCTAATGATTTTACCCCTCCAAATCTATCAGTTGATATTGAAAGTATGATCACTCTTGATTATACAGATTACAATTATGACCTTGCAACGAGTTGTACTGTTTCAAACTTTTCAAATGTAAGTGAAACGACGACTTGTTCTTGTGATGGAGGGGGAGTTTGTACTGTTGGAATCACCGGCTCCGCTTCTTACACAGGGCCTGGCAGTTTTGATTTCGTTGTTACCGACATCGATGGTACTTCAAATACTGCTACCGTTAATATGACTATTGATCCGTAATGTCTCGACTGTAGTAGTTGCCAGATAGAGAATAATCTATCATGATACCCGCAATTACTTACCTAGTAGATTAGAATGAAATTATTATTACTTATATTACTCTCTTTTAGTCCATTAGCTTCTGATAAATGTACTCTTGCTCTTCATAAAAACGTCACGAAGAAAATGGTTAATATTATGATTCTAGATATCGTCGAATATGATGAGTTGAGGATCGATAACTTCTCTAAAGATCAAGATTATGGAATCAAAGAGGTTTCTAGAACTACGAATAGCCTTAGTTTTGATATTTTTGGGGAACCAATTTTAAAAAAACACATTTATCTTGAAATTTATAAAGCTGGTCAAGCAGTAGAGAGAACGCTCGAAAGTACTGATCTCAAAATAGTTTCAAGAGATTTGGTTTCTAAACTTAAAAGTCTTGATTGCATTAATGACTAGTCTTTAAACTGACATTGTCAAAGCTCATTCAGTTTTTTCTTCATTTAACTTCTCTAGAAAGAAAATCTTACTTAAAGTATTTTCAGATACTTAAGGAGTTTTTCCCTATGCAGGGGGTTGTTCTAAATATTATCACCTATGAAACTTTTTCATATATCTTCTAAGCGAGCGTCATTTAATGAGAGTATATAAGAAATACTATTTGGAGAAAGAATAATGAGAAATATACTATTAGGTCTTTTAATGATTTCATCACTGTCTGGGCTCGCTTCACAAGGATGTCGTGACATACAAATTGGTAATGAAGGACTACTGAGAGTAAATGATGATGGACTCACTATTTCTCTAGGAAGATTCCAGGTCGGTCACACCAGCTCAACTAGCGAAACAGAGATTTCTTATGAGCGAATATTAGGAGCTTTAGATTCTCTATTGTATTTCGATATAGTATTTCCAAAGCCAACTTCCTATAGGCTTATAACAAAGTCTGAACAATGTATTATAGACTTTAGTGAAGGAGATGAATCAGCAGGACAATTTGTTATATCTGCTGATCCCAATGAAGCCAGTCTTTATAAGTTGGTAGAAAATGATTCTTCTGTTAAAGAAGAAGATAGACTAGTCTTAGAAATTCTTTCCGGAGAGAGTTTGGCAGCTCACGACGAGAGAAATAAGAAAAAGAGACAAGATCAACTTGATGCGATTAATAACTTAGCTTCAATGAATGTAGAAACCTTTTGTAGTAAAATATCTTATAGATCTGCTGTGCAGCAAGAATGTAGTGAAAGTCTTCAAGGTGACTATTTTAATAGGAAAGCACTAGCGGCCTGTAGTGAATATGGGCTTTCATCTTCAAAGTTAAAATGTGCAAATTACATTAGAAATAAGTCATACACTGATAAAGAAGTTCTAGACTGTAAAGGTAGTTACGGAGCTGTTTGTTTCAAAAATAAAGGCTCTTCGAACTGATTTAATCGTAATTTTGTAAATTTAACAAAAGAGATAATAAACTATTTTCATTTCATATCTCCTGTCATACAAGTGTTAAAAAATAGGAGCCATTATATGAAATTATTTATTCTCTTTATCGTAGTATTTTTAAATTCTTCATTTGCCTGTGATAATCAAGAGGCGCAAGTCATAATGAATGTCGTCAGTGTAGAAACAGATTCTCTAACTTACTGTAGAGCAGTCGTCTCAGATGACTCAATTTCTTCTTTTAATGTCTATGGAGTTTGTCCACTTTCAAAAGTAGATGTTGTTGATCTTGGAGTTGATTTTCCTTTAATCAATGGTCACGATTGTGAGGTTCCTGAGGTAATATCAGGTGTTCTCGTAAAGAAAAATCAGAAAATTATTCTCGATTAATAATCAGAGAAATCTAGGAGCTAAAATGAAAAAAGTCGTTCTATTCTTATTTGTAATTTTTATTTCTAATAGCTATGCAGCTCCTATGGCCGAATGTCTTAAGCCTGCTGGTATCTATACTGATGTAGAAATGGTTTTAAACCAATTTGTCTTCAATAATGGTAATCCAAACTGGGGTGATTGGTGTTTTGAAATTGAGCCCTCAGAGACTTCACTTTGTAATAATGAGTTAGATCTTTGGGATAAGTGGCTATCATGCTCAGAAATAAAATATAAAGAGCATTGCCATGAATATGCTGTTAAAGAGAATTTTCTCGTATCATTAGAAGGCTCAGAATATGACGCGTTTATTAAGAAATGTGTCTTGGATAATTACAAGTCATTGTTGTAATTCGTTTTCTAAGTTCTTCTGCGACCGACTTTCTTTTGATTTGGGACTGTCGCTTCGTTGGTCAATGATCTTTTGAAGTTCTCTTTCTTTTCTTATTTCATATTGTTCTATAGCACGACTTCTAATATCTGCAAGGTCTCTTGCAGATATTGAAGGCGATAAAAACATAAAGATAAATACTACGTTTTTTAGTTTCAACATGGCCTGGATTATAGCATGCACTCATTTTGTGAGCATTTCTGAACGCTTTCGACATAGTTACTCATACTTAGATATTTATAAGAACTTTCGATTTGGCTAATATTATTGGCAGAGGTTTTAAGTAAAGCTAGTTGTAAAGTTCTGTAATCACATAAACTTACTTTAATGATTAGAGGGGCTATTTTTTGTGTTAGTATTCAATTATAAACATGATGAGGAGTTAGTATGTTTGGACTTGGTGGAGCAGAGCTTGCAATAATTGGTATTGTTGCATTCCTATTTCTTGGACCGAAGAAGATACCTGAACTGGCCAAAGGCCTCGGGCAGGGACTAACAAGCTTTAAAAAAGGCTTAAAAGAAGACTCTGAAGAGCTTGAGTCGACTGCTGAGAGTCGAGAAGCTTAAGACTTAGCCTTCTTAAAAGAAAATAGAACTGTAGGTAATAAGCTTGTTAAAATCGTATAAATGATTAGTGCATAAACATATTTTATATCAATTATTCCTCTCTCTTTTAAGATCGTTGCTATAACTAGTCCGAAAATAAGAGTTGGCATTAACGATGCCGAAATTCCATAAGCTTTCTCTTTTACATCTTTTAAAAACATCTTAATACTTGTTGAAATGAGTATTACTCTAAGAGGTACAAAAATAATAAGAGCAGCAATTCCTATGTAGAGAGCTTCAATCTGGAATTCTTTTAGAGAGATTTTAAGTCCTGCATAGAAAAAGTAAAATGGAAGAAATACAGTAAAGAAACTACTAAGTGACTTAAAAATAATCTCTTCATCTTCACGAAAGATCTCATCTTTAAACCTTGAACTCACAATACCGACAAGAAAAGCCCCTACAAGATAGTAAGCTCCGAGCTCCTTTGATATTACTCCAGAGATTAAGGCTAGTGCTATAAGAAATGGTACTTCTGAGTTTGGTGCATAAGGTGAAACAAACTTGAAAAATAGTCTAAATATTTTTGGTAAGAAAAATATAAGACCAATATAGAAAGCTAGAGAAATGATAAGAGATTGAGCATTGTTACCTTGGAGCGCCAAGAAGAGTAGGACGATAGCGATGACTTCTTTACTAATCGCTTTAGACTTAATCCAATATTCATGATCCTCAGTCATTTTAAATGAATGAAGAGAGTTAAGAATAAAACCGGCAGATGGGGTAAAGATCCCTAATGAAAGTATAAAGGACTCTTGAAATGGCACGGAAAAGAACTGTGAAAATGCATATGCTATAACACCCAATAATAGAGTCGACTTTGCAAGATATCGCGTCAGATATCCCTTATCTTCATTAAGTTCTTTTATGTTAACTTCTAAACCTGCGAATACAAATAATGAGGTAATTCCAATTTGAGACAAAAATCTAAATAGAGGATCGGCCTTTATTGTTGGGTCCATTATTCCAGCAAGAACACCAATCGCGAGTGCCGTAATACCAGATGGAAGCTTAAAGCGTAAAAGAATCTTAGGTAATATAAGTACTAAGGCAAAAATTGCTAAATATTCAAGATCTGTGAAAATTGATAGCTTTTCCAGTTTTATTTCCTCGTTATAAATCTATACCATTATAGTTTGGTTTAAGAATGATGCACTGTAAACTATTTTGGTCGTTTATGAAGAAGTTTTCGTATTGCTGCGCCGTGTGTATTTAGTTAGAATTATAAGAGGTGGTGATGAATGGAAGGAAACTCAGTTTTTAATAAAATTAATGAAGAAATGTCTAAAGTAATCTTTGGAAAGAGTGAAGAGCTTAAGAAAATTCTTTCCTGTTGGATTGCAGGTGGTCATGTTCTTCTTGAAGATGTTCCAGGTAATGGAAAGACTGTTCTCAGTAAAACTCTTTCTCAAATCATTGACGTTAAATACAATAGAGTTCAGTTTACTCCCGATATGCTTCCAAGTGATATTCTTGGGACGACGATTTATGATGAAGAAGCAAAGAAGTTCTACTTTAGAAAGGGTCCACTTTTTACAACGCTTTTTCTAGCTGATGAAATAAATCGAGCGACACCTAGAACTCAATCAGCACTTTTAGAGGCCATGGCCGAAAAGCAAATCACGGTTGAAAAAACTTCAAATGATCTTCATGATCTCTTCTTTGTCATTGCAACCCAAAACCCAGTCGAGCAATATGGAACATTTAATTTACCGGAAGCTCAGCTTGACCGCTTCTATATGAAGCTCAGTCTTGGGTATCCTGAGAGAGATGATGAATTTAAACTTTTAAAGTCTCGAGAGTCTAGAGATCCTTATAAAGACGTAAAGAAGGTTCTTAGTGATCAAGAGTTTATTGAGATAAGAGATTATGTCAAAAATATTAAAATTCCAGATTCTGTCTACAACTATATTCTTGATATTGTATCGATGACCAGGGATCATAAGAAACTTAAGATGGGAGCGTCTCCAAGAGGTCCTCTGGCATTAGCACATACTGCAAGAGCCTATGCCTTTTTAGATGGTAGAGAAACAGTTCTTCCAAGAGATATATTTGAACTATGTGAATTCGTTTTAAGTCATAGAGTTAGCTTGAACTCTCAGTCTCACTTTAGTGGAGAAACGACAAATGAAATCATAAGAGATATTTTAACAAAAGTTAAAGCTCCTATATTATGAATAGAGGTGTAAGAGTCAAAGTAACCCCTCCAAGGCTTTTACGGTCTTTTGCCTTAAAGAAGAAATTTCAAGGTCTCTCTGGAATTTATCATTATAATTTAGGACTTTTTGAATCATTTCCTCTTTTTATATTATTTTTCATTCTACTTTTAATAACTGCCATTTTAAAAGATTCTACATTTCTCTATTCTCTATCCTCAGCACTTATGCTGTATCTTCTTATTACTTTCTTTTTAATAAAGTCTCAGGTTAAAAGAGTTCGTGTTCGTCGAATAATGAAAGAGACTGTATTTGAAAATGAGATGACCTTTGTGACTTACAAGGTTTCTAATCCAACAAATTTTAAATTGAGTAACATTCATTTTGTTGATATTTTTGCAGCGACTGAAGATGGTGTTGTTACATTTGAAATTGAGAGAATAAACGCTAATACCATTTATCAAAAAGATATTGAGATAAAAGTTAATACAGGAATGGGGTTTAAAGAAACTGGGCCACTGATGACTTATATCTCAGATCCCTTGAATTTATTTCGATTTGATATTGAATATCAACAACTAGAAATGATGAATGTACTACCAAAAGTGAATGAACTTCCTATTTCTGATGAAGTAAATGATACTCATTCTAATTTAGGAGGAAAGTATAATATTCAAGTTCGAGGTGAATCATCTAATTTTATTGGAACAAAGGAATATGTACCTGGTGAGCCCATTAAAAAGGTGAACTGGAAACTGTCCTTGAAACAACATAAACTTATTTTAAACGAATATGAAAAAGATACTAACGCGAAAGTCCTTATCATTTTAGATCTTGATAAGATTAAACATTTTGGAAAAGGTGCTCATTCAACATGGGAATATCTTAAAGATATATGCCTCTCTGTTGCTAATATGCATAATCACTCAGGTAATCTTGTGTCAGTTATCTCACAAAACTTCTTCATTCATTATCAAACAGGAAGAAGCCATCTCGAGCTTCTAGAAAAGACAATTGCTACTCAAGGACTTTCAGATAAGAAGGAATATGCATATCCCTTAAGTCATGTAATAGAGAGAGATACTAATGTCTTTTACTTGTCGACGTTTGTACAGGCCTTAAGAAGTATTGAAGACTATGAAATTTTAAGAAGAACTTCATCTTTTAATAAAGTCAGACTTTTTCTTATTGATCCATATAAGTATTACAATAAACCTGAGCATAAAGAGTTCTTTGTTTTATTAAGTAGTCTTAAGAAAATAACAGATGAAAAATTACTACCTTATTTAAAAAAGAATCAAAGTAATAATTTTAAGTACAATATCATACGAATAAATAATGAGAATTGCTACATAGAGGATCTAAGGACTGATGATCTGTGAATAAAAATAGCTCCCTTTATTCTATTCATAACGAATTCATTGTCAGCGTGATTATTATAATGTCTCTTTGCCTTATGCAAATTATTTCGATTGATTTGATTGCTATTTATTTAATTCCTCTTTTCTATGCTTGCTTTGTTGTGAGAAGTAAGATGGATAATATCGTATTTTTTATGCCTTCAGGACCTAGTCTACTAGAAAAAAGCACATCTGTTCTTATTATGGGAGAGGGGAGAAAGAGTAAGAAATATCAAGAGATAAATAACGAAGAACGCTATATTAGGCATATGTCACTAAAGGAAAAATCTAAAAGATTCATCTCATCAGCTCTCTGTATTATCTTTGTTTACTATTTCGCAAAACCAGATCTAGCTCCTTTTATGATCTACTCTTTAAGTATTCTCATTATGTTAAATATAAGTTATGTGAAGCAACTAAAAGTGAGTTTTGCTCTATTCTTTATTGCTGCAAATATTCTTGAGATAAATCAAATTAGTATTCTATTTATACTTCTATTAATGTTCTATGGATTTTTCTTAATTGAAAGAGTGCATAAGATTAATGTTAAGAAATACTTCTACGATGATCTTTCACATAAGGGTCTATATGAAAAAGAGAATAATAAAGGTTTTGTAAATGCAATCTTACTTTTCTTTGTACTATTCACTATTTCATTTTTCATGACAACAACTCTCATAAAGAGTGATGATCAAAATGACTTTAAAGAGCTATTGAAGAAATATTACCAAGAAATATTGCATACTAAAGTGGACGATCCCATTGATCATAACGCTATTAAGAATATTCTCAAACAAGGAGCTAGTAAGAGGGCTGAAATCACTAAAATGATAAAAGAGGGAGACTTAAGCCTTGATGATAATTTAAAAAATAAACTTAGTCGCTACGGTGAACTTAAAAAAACTCTCGAGTCAATAGAGTCTCATGGGCATAATTTAAGCGATGATGTAGCACAAGATATCTCTGATGAAATTTTTGACATGGAAAGGACAATTTCAAAACTTGAAATCATAGATGACTCTGAACTAAATCAGGTGTTGAATGATCTTAGTAATGTCCCCGTTGCACAAGAGCAGGAGAAGAAAATTAAGGATGATGCGTTCTCTTCTTACTATGAAAAAATTAAAGCAGGATTAATAATTATATTGATCCTTATTATATTTTATTTTCTTCAGCGCTACTTTAAAAAAGAAGACACTCTTTACCATCAAAGAGATGGCTTCGATGAAGCCAAAGAGGCAAAACAGCTTTTAAAGAGACTAACTGACATAAAGAAGATGACTTATAGAGAAGCTTTAATAAAGAATTATCAAGAATTTCACACTCTCATTGAGAGTAGTCGCTATCTACCTTTAAAGGCTCCGCCGCCTTATATTCTCTTTCTTGAGAATTTCTCAAAAAACACTAAAATATATAAAGATACAGAAATCGTGACAGACTTGTTTTGCTATGCGTTCTATGAAGATAAAGAGGTGACGAAGTCTGATTGGATCAGATATTCTAAATCTATGACAAATATCCTAAGAGATATTGCTATTTAGAAAGGTAATTTATGAAGATTAAAGAAATAATCAAGAATAATAAGAAATGGGTTGAATCAAAACTCGAACTAGATAAGGATTACTTTACGAATCTAGCAAAAGGCCAAAGTCCTAGCATTCTCTATATAGGATGTTCTGATAGTAGGGTGACGGCTGAAGAGATGATGGGAGTTGGACCTGGGGAAGCCTTCGTTCACAGAAATATTGCAAATCTAGTCCCTAATACCGATTTAAGTGCGATGAGTGTAATTACTTACGCTCTAGAGCATCTCAAAGTGAATGATATTATCATTTGTGGTCACTATGGTTGTGGTGGAGTGAAGGCTGCAATGCAAAGTGCTGACCTTGGTATATTAAACCCCTGGCTTAGAAATATTCGTGATGTTTATCGCCTACACTCTGATGAGCTTATGGCGATTGAAAATGAAGAAGAGAGATATAAGCGCTTAATTGAACTCAATGTTGTTGAACAATGTATAAATGTAATTAAGACATCTTCTATTCAAAAAGCTAATAGAGAGAGAAAGATAAAAGTTCATGGTTGGGTTTTTGATTTAAGCTCAGGCCAAATTATCGATTTAGAAATTAACTTTGATAAGATTCTTGCAAATATTATGGAAATATATCATTTAGATTAGTAAGAAAACTGACAATAATAGTTGTTTTTCCTCTCTGTCCTGAAAACTCTGTCTCAATTGTGACTTTTAGCTCACAATTCAGCTCTCTAAGGTATTGTATTTATTCGCCGTTCAGGAATCATAATTCTTAATACCTCTTTACTACCTCTAATTCTATCTTAGGTTAAAATTTACTCGCTTAACTATAAAACTATCAAGATTTTGTCCGATAAGACCTTCAGGTAAGAATGTTTTTAACATGAGGAACGTAAGTAATGGAAGATTTTGAAAGAGAACTTAAGGAAGATTTCTTAGAAGAGTCCCTACAATTATTAGAGGATACTGAGCAATCGTTTCTAGCACTAGAAAACGATAAAGAAAGCGGAGAGCTTCTCGATCAGATTTTTAGATTGGCACACAATCTAAAAGGAACTTCACGTGCCGTTGGCTTTGGCGAGGTTGCCGAATTCACACATGAAATGGAAAACCTAATTCTAAAATTAAAAACAGGAGAGCTAGAGGTTACAGACTCGATTGTAACGATTTTGCTCGAGTGTAATGACCATATTACTCATATGATCTCAACATTAAAAGATGACTTAGACGCTTCTTTTGATAGTAAAGAAATAATTACAAAGGTTATCGCTGCAGTTAATGGCGAGGCCGCATCTGAAGAGATTGTTGCTCAAGACGCGCAAGAAGATCCACTTGTTGAAGAGGATATAGTCGAAGCTATACCAGATGCCTCAGCTTTTGAGGGCTTTGAAGATGAGTCAGAACCTGTCGCCCAAGCTATTAGCGATAGTGGTGAGAGTAATGAAGTAGAGATTTCTGCCTCAGCCCTTGAGTCTCTTAGAGAGTTAGGTCTTAGTGATGAAGGTCAGCTTAAGGAGCTTGAATTAAAAGTAGCTCCTGCAAAAGAAGAAGCAGAAGGTTTAACAATTAAAAAGGGTGATGAAATTGTTGCTCAAGAGATGGCGCCTGTCACACCTATAAAGCCTGAGCCAGCAAAAGCAGCCCCTAAGAAGCCTGCAGCATCTTCGAATGCTCCTAAGAAAAAGAATGAAGATGAAAGTATACGAGTGGCCTTATCAAGAGTTGAAAAACTTAATAACGTTGTTGGTGAGCTTGTTATTTTACAAACAGTTCTCGATCAAAGAAGATTTGTAAATATTCAAGATGAACTTTCTAATAAATCAATTGGTCATCTTGGAAAACTTTCTAAAGAGATTCAAGAAATTTCAATGTCTCTTAGAATGGTTCCTTTGAAATCAACATTACAAAAAATGAATCGTATTGTTCGTGATACTTCGAAAACACTTAATAAGAAAGTTAATCTTAATCTCGTTGGAGAGGATACTGAAATCGATAAGACAGTACTAGAAAACCTCTCTGACCCTCTCGTTCACATTGTAAGAAATGCAGTAGATCATGGACTTGAGTCAACAGAAGATAGAATTCGTGTTGGAAAAGATGAGTTTGGTAATGTTGAAATTGCGGCATTTCACGAAGGTAATAATCTCGTAATAGAAATCTCTGATGATGGTGGCGGTATACCTGCTGACATTATAAGAAATAAAGCTATCGAAAAAGGTCTTATCAGAGCAGATCAAAAGATTTCTGATGATGACATTATTCAATATATCTTTCACCCAGGATTCTCTACAAAAGAGCAGGTGACTGAAGTCTCCGGTCGTGGTGTTGGAATGGATGTTGTGAGAACGAATATTGAAGGAATGTCTGGTGATATAAAAGTTACAACAGAAATGGGTAAGGGAAGTGTCTTTAAAGTTTCTTTGCCACTTACTATGGCAATTATTGATGGAATGATCATTAGAATCGGTGAAGAAAAATATATTATACCACTTTCTCAGGTGCATGAATCACTTAAACCTACAGAGAAGATGATTAATTCAATCTCTGGTTTTGGAGAGTGTCTGAACCTAAGAGGTGATGTCTTACCTTTATTTAACGTAGGGACTACTCTTAAGAGAAAGACTGACGAAGGTAATTCAACAGATAAGATCGCTGTTATAGTTCATAGTAGTGATTTCAAGTTTGCAGTTCTTGTCGATGATATCTTACATCAGCAACAAGTTGTTATTAAGACACTTGGTGAAGAAATAAAAAATACAAAAGGCTTTATGGGAAGTTCTATTCTTGGTGACGGTAGACCAGCTTTTATTCTGGATCTCAATGAACTTTTCAAAGGTAGCTTAAAAAAGAATAAAAATTCATTTTCTAATAGTATAGCAAGGGCGGCATAGATGAGTGTAGAAGAGTTAAAAGCAAAGTCACAAGTATCTGGTGAATATCATCGTTTTCTAGAGTTTACTTTAGGAAGTGAGGATTACGCGATACCATTATTATCCGTTAGAGAAGTTATTTCTATTCCTGAAACAACTCCAATTCCCAAAGCACCAACACACTTTTTGGGTATCATGAATTTAAGAGGTCAAGTTATCTCTGTTGTTGATTTAAGAACAAAACTTAAGATTAAATCAAAAGAAGATAATGCTGAAGAGTCTGTCATTATTGTTGACGTAAACGGTATGAATCTTGGTATTGTTGTGGATTCTATTAATAAAGTTTTAGCCTTTTCTGATGATGAAGTCAGTGAAGTACCAGAAATCGAAACGCAAGCTAATGCCGAATATATTCAGGGTGTTTATCGTAAAGAGGACTCTCTTACTGTTCTCCTTGATGTCGCAAAAGTATTAGATTTAAATGATAGAAAATTATTAAGCGGAACTAAAGCCGCGGCTTAAATAAAGAAGGTAAAAAATGAGTGCAGCTCCAAACTTTCAAGACGGCTTTGACCGTCTTATTAAACGTGTATCTGATATTGTAACTAAGATCTCTGGAAATATCTTAGAAGACAAACAGGCCTTGATGGTACAAACTCGAGTTAAAAAGAGAATGATGGAACTAGGCCTAACTAGTCCTGAGCAGTATCTTGAGTATTTAGAAGCGAACCTTGCAAAAGAGTCTGGTTCACTCGTTTCTCTTTTAACAACCCATCATACTTTCTTTTTTCGTGAATTTACTCACTTTGAGTATATTAAAGATAATCTCGCTAGCATTGTTCAAAATGTTAAAGATAGTGGAAGAAATAAAATATCGATTTGGTGTGCAGCTTGCTCTCGAGGACAAGAGGTTTATTCATTGTCGATGTTTTTAAGCTTTTACTTACCTAAAATTGATCCAAGCATGGATTTTGAAATCCTTGGAACAGATATTGATCCAGAATCAGTTAATATTGCAAAGAATGGTGTCTACCATCGTCGTGAGATTAAGAGTGCACCGATGAATTATATTGGTGATAATTGGGCCAGAGGTAAGGGCGATATTGCTGAATATGTTAAAGCGAAGAAGTCCATATCAGATAAGACGAAATGGGATGTTCTTAATTTGTTAGACTTTCATAAGTCATTTCCAAAAAGAAAGTTTGATATGATCTTTTGTCGAAATGTATTTATTTATTTCAAACAAGACCAGATCAAGTCTATTATGACTCATTTTCTTGATTACTTAGATGACAAAGGTCTCTTTTTCAGTGGGATTTCTGAGTCACTTGGTGGGCTCAACCTTGATATTGCTTCTAAAGGTCCATCAATATATGTACATAAAGCATTACTAGAAGAAGTTCCAAAGGTTGTATCAATAGCTCCTGATAATGTTGTGAAGTCAGTTGATCCTATTGTTGCGATAAAGCCAAAACTACCTACAATGCCAGATGTTTTAAAAGTTCTCTGTGTTGATGATTCATCCTCCATTTTAACTCTTTTAAAGAAGATTTTTGGATCTGATGAAGGATTTGAAGTTGTTGGTATTGCAAAGAATGGTTTAGAAGCCGTAGAGCAAGTAAAGGCCTTAAAACCTGATATTATGACTCTAGATATTCATATGCCTGAGATGGATGGTGTTACTTACCTTGAAAAGAACTTTGGTAGAAATCATCCACCTGTTGTCATGATATCCTCGGCTTCAAGAGATGACTCTGATGCTGCTATGAGAGCCATTAGGGCGGGAGCTTCAGACTTTATCGAAAAACCAGCGCTTAATAATATAATGGAGCGTGGCGAAGAGATTAAGACGAAGATGAAAGTCGCTTACATGGATAAAGCATTTGAAGCAAACCATGTAACTAGTGTTGATAGAGAATTTGAGCATAAGATTGAAATAGAAAATGCTCAAGATAAATTTCGAGCAATTTATTCTTCTATCTCAGATCAAAAGAAGCTTGAAAAGTTCTTTGGTGAGTTAGAAGGAGATCAACCTCCAACGATTATGTTCTTTGAAGGTCAAGATAATATCTTAATGGCACTTAAAGACGAGTGGTCTAAGAAGATAAAGTTTGATGTTGAAGTTATTGATGATGCAAGCGGTGAATTTAAAAAGAACGTTGTTTACATCACGGACTTTAAGAAGACTTATGATGATCTTTGTAGTGCTCACAAATCTAAGCCAAGCTCTTTTCTTGTATTTGGGAAAACTTCTAAGCATGCCGGAGAAAAGATACTAGAGTGGGACAATGCTCATCTCTTAGTAGAGGACATTAACTATGTTTGCGAGTTGAGTGAAATTGCGACTGATGTTGTTCCAACAACGAGTTTTGCATATATGTCATGTGAGTTTTTAAGTAAGAAATAAATGGATAGTATGTGAGTTATTTAACTAGAGATCAGGGAATTGAGCAATATTATAAACTTGATGAGAAGGCAATATTGGTTGCCGTCTCATCAAGTGGACTATCTATAGCTTCCATTTTTGATATATCAACAAGACATAAGATTTTAAACTTCGTTCAAAAAGTAAATCTTGAGTTGAAAGATATAAAAACTTTTAAGCTTTTAGGGCCTAAGGAAATTATAAGTGGTGCTTACACCATTTTGACTAATGCCGTTGAAAAAGAAATTAAAAAAGTTGAAAGAGAAGGTGCATTTGAAATTTTCTTCTTTCCTGAAGAAGGTCGAGTTAGAGTAACAAAACAAGACAAGCCAGTTGATCAAAAACTTATTTTGAAGAAGAAGCTCAAGGTCTTAATCGTAGATGATTCAAAGACTATCAGAAACCTCTTAAAAAGGGTTTTCAGTAGTACAAAAGATATTGAAGTCGTTGCGATGGCAGAGAAGCCTTCTGAAGTTGAAGCACTGATTAACGAGCACCAACCAGATGTTCTGACTCTTGATATTCATATGCCAGAAATGACGGGGGTTGAATTACTAAAAATCATTGCTCCTAAGTATAATATTCCGACTATCATGGTGACATCGATAAGTATGGAAGAAGGTCCCCTCGTACTAGAGGCCCTAGAAAATGGTGCATTTGACTATATTCAAAAACCAGAGATATCTCAGTTAGCTGAAGTTTCTGAAGCTTTAATCTCAAGGGTGCGTGAAGCGGGTGCAAGTAAGAAGAGCGCTGCTTCGATTTCAAAGCTTGGTACAAGACCTGTTAATAGTCTAAATCAAGATGCTCTTGTTGTTATTGGTTCTTCGACTGGAGGAACTAATGCTCTAAAGGATATTTTAACAAAACTTCCAGCTGAAATTCCTCCTATGATGATTGTTCAACACATACCACCTGTATTTTCAAAAGCATTTGCTGATCGTATGAACACACTTTGTCCTTTTGTGGTTAAAGAAGCCAGTGATGGTGACGTAGTAGTAAAAAATACGGTCTATGTGGCTCCTGGTGGACAGCAGATGAAGCCTGTAAATAAGGGCGGAACAATAGTTATTGAAATCAATGATGATCCTCCAGTTAATAGGTTTAAGCCTTCTGTGGATTATCTCTTTAAGCATGCTTTACCATTAGTAAAGAGGAGACATGTGGTCTCTGTTATTCTTACTGGAATGGGAAAAGATGGTGCACGAGAGATGTTAAGTCTTAGAAACGCTGGAGCACTCACAATTGCTCAAAACGAAGAGTCTTGTGTCGTCTACGGTATGCCAAAAGAAGCAATAGAAATGGGCTCAGCTATAGCAATAGAGCATAAAGATGATATCGCTAGTAAAATATCAGAGTTCTCTTGGCCCGATGACCTCAAGCAAAACGCTTAAGAACCTACTTCTTTTCTTTTCTTATATAAGCAACAGCATTATGGCTGTGAAGAGATTCCACATGCTCAATTTTAGCTTCCCAATCTAAGATATCTTCAACTTCGTTGAGAACATGACTGATTCTTCTCGATGCGTGCTCAACAAACATCGGGTTATCTCCATTTAAAATTGCGAATGCTTGTTCATCAATTCTTTTCACAAGAGATTGAGTTTCAGTAGGCAGTGCAATTCTTAATAGCTCGATAAGTTTTTCGATATGAAAGTCAGAATCTGGACTATAAGTCGTTGTCACTGTCGCAATTGAACGTTGGGAGTGAGCAGAAGCTATACCACTTCCTTCTGTTGTTTTACCGGCTCTATATTCCTCTTCATATTGTTTTGCCATCGAAAGAGAGCAAGGACAAGTTGATGAGTACTCATATTTTAAAGTTAACTGCATTAGAGGCTTGTCATCTTTGCCTTCGATTCCTTCCCATTCACAGTCATAGTACTGCCAGCCCCAGTTTCCACTTTTAAGTGATGGCTGCTTAACAGGATAGCTAAAACTTAGATTAAGATAAGACTCTGGGATGAGCGGTTCATCTTCGTAATCTCTTAGCTCAGTTCGATATCTTCTAAGAATCGTTTTAAAGAAGTTGTGATTAACAGGGTCTGTCGCTGACTGCTCTTGAAGAATCTTACAAAAGCGACTCATGTTAGCACCTGTTTTATGTGATTCTATAAGAACAAACATTGAAGCGTGAGAGTCGTGAGACATAATCGTGCCGTCTGCATGCTCAAAATTAAGTGGTATTCTAAATCTCTCGATACCAACTTTTGGAATCATAATAGGCATATCATTTGGAGTCTTTTGAAAGTCATTGAGTCCACTGGAGTCTTTAACTTCACAATTAATAATATCGTCTCTTTTATTTCTAAGTGCTTCTATGTTTTTCATAATTTCCTATCCTTATAAATAGGTTAAAATAAGTCCTAATTAGTTTACTTTTTAACCTTGTCCAATCTCTTTGGCAATATCAGTGTACCTTATTATACGTAGATTATGTGAGGCGAATGTTAGACATGCATTCCTGTTAAATACATAAGTTATTGAAATCTTAATGGCATGATTTCCTCAAGGTGAAACTCAGGGAGAAATAGTGTAAAATATAAGAAGGAGTTCTTATGTCAAAAAGATCTGTAATGCTTGAAAACCATGAGAAATACTTTATTTCTGTTGATGAAGTCATCTGTCAGATTGAAAGATGTCCAAAGTGTGGCAATCAGGT
>DDIK01000171.1:7634-10577 GCA_002338505.1 Bacteriovorax sp. UBA1852 | reverse complement strand
GATGCAGACTTTGAAATGCTCTATGCTAATCTCAAGGCTCAAGAAACTATTAGATTCTGGAGTACATCTTTTCTTCGTGGCACAACTCTCGACAATGCTATTATTATTGTTGACGAATTCCAGAACTTGAACTTTCACGAACTTGATTCTATTATTACCCGCGTTGGTGAGAGTAGTAAAATTATGTTCTGTGGTGATGCTCGTCAGTCTGACTTGAATAAGGCTAATGAAAGAAATGGTATTGTGGACTTTCTTTCTATTTTAAGAACTATGGAATCTTTTGAATGTATTGAATTTGGTATTGAAGATGTTGTAAGATCTGGTCTTGTCAAGGAATATCTTACCGCAAAACTGGAACTTAATCTGTAATTATTATGAATTTTAATCATGTAAATCACCTTGGTGATCTTGAACTCGATGTTAAACATACTGGCGACATCCGTCTTTATAATCTCCCAAATGGTCAGTGGGTGCCATCGATTACTTCAGTGACTTCTTTCTACAACCGTCAGATATTTATTGACTGGCGTAAACGAGTTGGTAATAAAGAAGCAGATCGTATCACAAAAAAAGCTACGACACGGGGTACAGATTTTCATGAAGTAGCACAAGACTATTTGCTCAATAAAGAGTTGAACTGGGACAACTATCGTCCCCTATCTAAGTTCATGTTCTACCATCTGAAACCTGAACTTGATAAGATAAATAATATACATGCTATTGAAAGGACGCTTTACTCCGAATACCTTGGACTCGCAGGTAGAGTTGATTGTATTGCAGAGTATGAGGGGGAACTAGCAGTCATAGACTTCAAAACTTCTGATAAAATCAAACCTGAAGATTGGATTGAAAACTACTTCGTTCAGGAGATGTTTTATGGATCGGCATATTATGAAATGACTGGCATTCCCATCAAAAAACTTATCACTCTGATGGTAACCCCCAACGGAGAAGTTAAGGTGTTTGACAAACGTAACAAAGAAGAGTATATTAAGCTTCTAGTTAAATATATCAAAGAATTTGTACATCACAATACTGGGACAAGTAATGTCAAATGAATTAAAAAAGGAACTAGAAAAAAAGTTTTTCTGTCCTACTAAATTTGCACAAGAAATAGAGAGCATGGTCAAAAACTCTAATATGAGTTACATCGATTCTATTGTTTTATTTTGCGAAAATAATAATATTGAATATGATTCTGTCCCCAAACTCATTCCTAAGCCCCTAAAGGAAAAAATTAAGTACGAAGCTATGGAACTTAATTTTTTAAAAAAATCTTCGCGAGCAAAACTACCACTTTGAAATGATGCCATTTGATGCATATCGTTGCTATTTGTCTTTAAAAAATCACTTTACAAAAGAAAAATATGATTATCATAAGTATTGTGGAAAGAGTAGAGCAACTGTTCAATCATTCTATAAGCGCAAGGATCGCTTTTGGTTTGAAAAACTAGCTCGTCAAAAGGACGATAAAGAAGTCGTTGACTTTTTCGTATCTAATTTTATTACATGTACTGATCCGAGTAAGTTGTGGATTGGTGAGATGATGAGAGAAGGTGAAGGAAGATATACCTCATGGAAAAAAAGAAATCAGTCGCTTGCTTACATATTCACACAAGAAATGGAAAAGGCCCTGACAGATTCTGATTTCGGTGCTATATTTACAAGAGTTGGAGGTCACCCACCAATACTCAAAAAGTATTTGGCTGGTGACCTTTCAATTGAGACTCTTGTAATATTAGACAAAGTTCTTGGATTTCGATCTAACTTTGATAATTGGTTACAAGATCCGGTGTGGGAATCCGTAAGTTTGAGAATTCGCAAGTATTCTTCCTTCCTAAATATCGATGTATTTCGATACAAAAAAATTCTAAAAGAGGTTGTCCATGGAACTTAAAAATGCAAATGTTCTGAAAACTCTGCTTGAGAGAAAAGAAGAACTTGAAAAAATGCTACAAGAATACAATACACAAATGCAGAACACATCAAATACCCTTTTGAAGGTTACTGGTGCGATTGAAATTCTTCAGCAAATTGAAGAATCTAAAGAAGAAAGTGTAGATGAAGTTGAAGAAGAGTCTGAATCATCGAATGACGAATGAGTTTCTTTGATTCAGAAGTAGTCAGATCAGAGATGACAGAAGTTAGTCAGCTTCAACAAGAAGTTTATACTAACATGTTTTCTTTTTACACTATGACTAAAGAGGATAAAATTAAACATATAGATCTTTTATCCCGCCTTCTAGAAAAACAAAAAGTGCTCTATACTAGACTAAGTCTATCTGAGGATCCAGAGGCCCAAAAATTAAAGCAAAGAATTATCGATTCCGCTGCAATGATGGGTCTCGACTCTGGCAAAAATATTGTTGTAATATTGGAGCAAATGTCCAAGTCGATTGAAACTATGCGTCAAGCACTTGACGCATCTTAGCAAAAATACTATAGTACACAAGTATACTTACAAATCCAATCCAATTAATCCTATGTCTTTCTCAAATCTTAAAAAGCAATCATCCCTCGGTTCTTTGACTCAAAAACTAGTTAAGGAAGTAGAAAAAATGAATACACCTTCCAGCGGCGCAGATGAGCGTCTTTGGAAACCGGAAATGGATAAAAGTGGCAATGGTTATGCCGTTATTCGTTTCCTCCCTGCTCCTGAAGGTGAAGAACTTCCTTGGGCAAAGATGTATACTCATGCCTTCCAAGGTCCTGGTGGTTGGTATATCGAGAACTCTCTGACTACTATTGGTCAGAAAGATCCCCTTGCAGAAATCAATCGCGAACTTTGGAATGCAGGTCCGGAAGGATCTCCAGAAAGAGACCAGGCACGTAAACAAAAGCGTAAACTCTCTTACTACAGCAACATTTATGTAATTCAGGATAAAGCAAATCCAGATAATGAGGGGAAAGTGTTTCTCTATAAGTTTGGTAAGAAGATCTTTG
>DDIK01000171.1:1598-7427 GCA_002338505.1 Bacteriovorax sp. UBA1852 | reverse complement strand
GTTTGGTAAGAAGATCTTTGATAAGGTCATGGAAGCCATGCAACCCGAATATGAAGATGAAGAGGCAATCAATCCCTTTGATTTTTGGCAGGGTGCAAACTTCAAACTGAAATTGAAGAAAGTTGCAGGTTATTGGAACTATGATTCATCTGAGTTCGCAGCACCCAGTGCTCTGCTTGACGATGATGATGCTCTTGAATCTATCTGGAAGCAGCAATATTCTCTTACAGATATTACTGCAGAAGATAAATTCAAAACTTATGAGCAATTGGATAAGCGTTTGAAAATGGTTCTGGGTCAGAAGCAAGCACCTGCTAGCTACGACGAAGAACTTGACGACGAAAGTGAAGGTCGTAGATCCTTCTCTTCAGGATTTGAAAAGAACCAATCTCCCAAATCCGAACTTCCTCCCGAACTGAGTGAGCAACTGAATAATCTTTCATCTTCAAATAAAGATGAAGATGATGCTCTTTCTTACTTTCAAAAACTTGCTGAAGAATAAACTTTGCTAAATAAAAGGTTCGGTTAAACAACTAAAAGTCCCGTATTGTATAAATATTATATAACAATACGGGACTTTTACTTTGGATGTTTTCCTTTCCTTACTTATGTGGATTGGTGGCGTAACTTTAGTAAACAATAGTCAGGACTGCTTCAACGATAAAAATCTGATGGGCGAGTATCTTGTCGGCAAAGATACTATTGTTCTCTGCGATGATAATATTGAACAGTCTAGGCAATCAATGGGAAGAGTTTTAAGGCATGAATATATTCATTACATCTATGATCGAGATCAACGACAAACTCCAATTCTTGGTGAAAATAATTTAAATAAGTTTGTGAGGGAAATGGATTCAAGTGAGGTGATGTTCGTCTTAATCTCTGAAGATGAAGATTCTGTAAATGAAGAATTTGAGGCTAGAATATTATCAGATCTTCCTTCAGTGTTATTGTTTTTTCTTGATGCTTTTTTAATGATTTTTCATTGAAGTAATCCAATATTTGCAGATTTCTTCAGATTATTGCTTATATAATCTGAAGATTTTTTGTATCTGAGTTCTCTTATACTATCAAGTAATGCTTGATCTAAGTAGATTCTTTTTAAAATTATAATTGATCTTTTTTCATCATTAAGTCTAGTTTCATATTCTAAGTTTGTAATTGGTCTAGCAGCAAACTCACTGGATAGTTCTGAATAACTTTGTGTAGTTGGATTATAAAATTTAAAAGTAAAATTTTCATCGACTATCATTCCACCAACAAGAACTACTCTTTCAGTTTCAGAGGAATCAACTATTTCATAAGTTTCGTAATGTCGAATCGCATCAATATCCATATCATATTTGTCATAAAGATATCTATAGAATTCATCATTGGCCATTGGCCAAGAATCAGTTTGATTAATTATATTATTTGTCGTGAGTATTACCCAATCCAGTGTTGGATCGTCATAGAAAAAGTCAGCGACTTGATCAGGTCTTTCGTCACCCTTTACACTGTAACTTTCAAAAGCTGAGAAATCTGAAGCAATATCTTCTCTTAACTTAAATCTCCGGAATAAATTCTTTACATTCGTAGTGTCAAAGTTAGAGTTTTTATTATTTAATCTTGATGAAGTTTTAAAATTTGGTACTCTTCGAAAGTAATGTGCCATAATTAGTATCCAGTATTCTTACAATCATTTACTTGTTCCTCAAAATCTTCAAAGTATACGGGTTCAATTTCAGAGAATGCTAACGACATAATAATATGTGTTGGTGTTCCATCTCGATATGTTGAATAAGTACTACTTCCCGTATAGTTTACGTTCACACTTTTAAGAGCTGCTACTTTAAATTTATTTAAAAATGGATGTTCTCCATTTCCATTATGTAGATAAGATATTTGAAATACATCGGGAGACGCTAAAAAGAAACCAACATCTCCAGTTTTAGGTGCTGAATATTTTTTAAATGCATATATTATTTTCTTAATTGTTTCTGCTTCTTCAACGCTTCTCGCAGTAAACACAAAATTAAATCCAAATTCTCTAAGAGAAATATTATTGAATAAAAGTTCTTTATTTGGATTTATAATAATTCCTGCTTGTCTTGCGAGAATATCATTCATTCTAATACCAGCACCAGTCAGAACATTTGCTGCTTCTTTTCCGATCGCCGTGGTGACTAGATCAATACCTGCTTCCCCCATCAATCCACTTTCTTGAAGTGCCTGAATTACTTCATTTTTTACATTTTCGACAGTATCATCCCCAGCTCCATTATCTCCCAGACCCTTGGAAACCCTAAAAAGCGCAGCATATGCCGCATCAAAATCCTTATCATTCCACCCAGCAGTATTTGATGCGTTTATATCTTGAGGTATTGGAAGATAGATGTCGATTAAACTTTTTTGGCCTTCATATCTACTCGAAGCACCAGCACCTTGATCCACCAAACCCTTTCCTATAGGTTTATATTCGAGAGCAGAAAATTTAATCATATCTTGCGCGGACTCGCCAATATCTTCTGGATACCTCAAGGGTTTTTGTTTTTCTCGTCTTTTAGGTGGTGGATTTGCTATTTTATTTGCAGTGTCATCTCTAGAAGAACCTGGTTTTGTTCCTTGACCGCCAGCAGGAGGTACATGGTTTGCACTATTTCCGCCACCAATAGGAACACCATGAGTAGGAACCTGACCACTTCTTATTTGGTGAGCTCTTGCTTTTTGGGTAGCAAGCATTTCTTGGCGTTTGTAATCTGCGCCAAGACTAGACATGTTGGCAGACCGCCGAGCAGTATCCTTAGCGTCTAATCTTTGTGTTAGTCTTTGTTGTGCTAATTTTTTAACCTGTGCCCTTTTGGACATATTTTTTAGTCTTTTTTGTTATTTATACTTGATTCCCAAATCATCTTCAGTCATGATCTTGAACTCCCATCGATGGTCTTTACAAAACTCTTCTGCTGCAGCCCACTTTGCTTGATTGACAACCCATGTTTTACTTTCAGAGATATAACTCTTTGTTTTTTTATTTGTTGGTTTCTGAGTTTGTTTCTTTGGTTTTATTTCAATTAATGATTTTTTTATCCTTCCTTCTTTTGTTTGATATTTAATATAGAAGTCGGGATAATACTTATGTCTCCTTCTATCAATTGGAGATACATATGGTATGGATATTTCTTCAGAAGCCCACTCAAGAATATGAGTGCTCTGGTCGCAATAGACCATGAACTTTCTTTCCCATAATGACCTATAAATAATGTTACTTGGGTTCCCCAAATATTTTTTATGATTAGAAGGTTTATATATTCCCTTATACGCCACAGTTTAAGTTTTCTTTTTATTTAGATGGCTCCAAAAAACTACGATATAAACACAGAAAATCAACTTTTTAGTCCAGCAAAAGTTGGTGATGCTGTAAATCCAGAATTATTTAAATCCCCCAAAACCACTTTTGGTCAGCAACCTTCTAAAGCAGCTAGAGATGCAGCTGCAGGGGCATATTCAAAACCAGATTCGCAAGGAAAAACTAAAGAAGCAATAAGTGGTAATGGTTTTGTTGCTGGACAGGCTCCCGAACCAACTATGTATGGTCAGGCATATTCGGGAACATCTTTAGATCCAAGATATATTCTAACCGAATCTATAATTGGTTCTATTGCTAATTTATATCAAGTTTCTTTTTCCGGATTTCCCATACCCATAGGAACAGAGACTTTTGTTGAAAGAGAACTTGGACTACTTTGTGCTGATGCATCTCTTCCAGCAACTAGTTTCGGTACTCTAGAAGTAAACGGACACTTTCAAGGTAGGACAGAAGTATTTGCTCATACCAGAATATATCCATCATTAAGTCTTACATTTTATGAAACTTTAGATCATAAAACTCTTATGTTTTTTGAAGAGTGGCAAAGATGGATGACGCAGGAAGGATCTTTAGAATCTAAGACGGATCATTTTTATAGAATGAGATTTCCCAACGAATATAAGTGTGATAGTATTTTTATTACAAAGTTTGAAAAAAATTATGGTGGGTTTGAGCTTGCTCCTACGTTAACATATCAATTTATACGAGCATTTCCAAAAAATATAAGTTCTGTTCCTGTTTCATATGGACAATCAGAGTTTACAAAAGTAAATGTGGAATTAGTTTACGATAGATATATTGTCAATCCAGAAAAGAAAAAAGCAGAAACAAAACCAGGATATATGCCAGGCGATCAAACTCAAGAATTGGTCAGAGAAGACCTTGCGATCCATGCTCTGACTAATAGAGAAATGATAGATTCGGCGGGGACAGATGCACAGAGAAGAATATTAGCTGATGCAGATTCAAGATATCCTGTTGGATCTCCGGCAAGAGAAGCTTTAAGAAAAGCAGCATTATCTGGAACTTATGCTGCGCCAGATGCGACTGGTCAAATTGTAAGGCAGTCTGGACGAAAGGTTCCTGCAAATGCAATAGATAAAATTAATAAAGGATTTGGTGCCGGTTCATCGGCCGCTGTAGCACCAACAATCCAATCCAAATCTCCCTCAGGTAACGGTTCTAAGGATTCGGTAGTGAGAACTGGACCAACCAGTTTTGATCTGGGTGGTGGTGCTAGATTTGACTTCTAAAAAACGAGAATAAATAAATATAACCTGAATTATTTTATGGGATATTATGCCTTTACCTAAAATTGCTACTCCAACTTATGAATTGGTCTTGCCATCATCTGGAGAAACTGTTAAGTATAGACCTTTCTTGGTTAAAGAAGAAAAACTTCTATTAGTTGCACTTCAGAGCCAAAATCAAAAGCAGATCACTACTGCTGTGAAGAATGTAATTAAAGAATGTGTGATGACAAGAGGTGTTAAAGTAGATACTTTACCGACTTTTGATATCGAATACTTGTTCTTAAACATTCGTGGCAAATCTGTCGGAGAAGAACTTGAAGTTAATTTAGTTTGTCCTGACGATGGGGCAACAGAAGTTAAAAAGAAAATCGGTCTACATGAAATCCTGGTTCTGATTGATGACGAAAATAATGATACGATTGATATTGATGGTGATTTAAAATTAAAACTCAAGTTTCCATCTTTAGACGAATTTATCAAAAGCAATTTTGAGACAGGAGATGATGATACAATCGAAGCTTCATTTGATCTTATCGCATCATGTATAGATAAAATCTATAATGATGAAGAAATCTGGGAAGGAAAAGATTCTTCCAAGAAAGAACTTCGTGAGTTTATTGATCAACTAAGTTCTAAGCAATTCAAAGAAATTGAAAAATTCTTTGAGACCATGCCAAAACTTTCTTATACTACAAAGATTATTAATCCAAAAACAAAAGTTGAAAGTGAAGTAACTCTGGAAGGACTGGCAAGTTTTTTCGCCTAGGAATGTCGCATATTGATTTGCAAAGTTACTATGAGTTAAACTTTGCTCTCGTTCAGTTTCATAAATATTCTCTAACAGAAATAGAAAACTGGATTCCATGGGAGAGAGACTTATATGTTGACATGCTTAAAGCTCATATTGAAACTGAGAAATTAAAGGCACAGCAAAATGCCAACAGCAAGTACTAAAACAGAACAGATAGATGAGAGAATTCTAAGGATACTCGGCCTCGAACAACAAGAGGTCGAGATGGATTATCTTACCTATTATAATTCTCTTAGGGAGGCTATATCAAAAGGAGCTTTTGATAAAGGAAAATTGCCCGAAGAGGAACTCGCTTTACTTGCAAATGAAAGGAAAAGAATAAGGTCTAAGAAAGGTAGATTTAAATTAAAGACTAAGAAAGTAAAAATAAATGCATCTTCTGCAAAGTCTCCTATTAAAGAGAAGCGTAAGATGCTTCC
>DDIK01000171.1:800-1292 GCA_002338505.1 Bacteriovorax sp. UBA1852 | reverse complement strand
AAAGAAAAGGGCGAATCTTTAGCCAAGATAGTTAATACTCAAGGAAAACTTCTAAGTAAAATCGCAAAAACTTTAAATTCTAGTGCAAAGAAAGAGGAAAAAATACAAAGCAAGAAAAATAAATTAATCAAAAGAAAAAAGGATGAAAAGAAAAAAGATAAGAGAGAAGAAAATCTAGAAAAAAAGAAAGGTGGATTGTCTGGTCTCACAAAAGCGGCAGACAAAATTCTGGCACCAGTCAAAGGTCTATTTCAAAGAATATTTGATTATTTAAAATTAACTGCCTTAAATTTTGTGGTGGGATCGGTCTATAAATGGTTCACTGATCCTGCCAATAAAGAGAAAATAGAAAAAATAAAAAATTTCTTTACAAGTATTGGTGATTGGTTCCAAGATCCAGAGAATCAAAAGAAACTTTCTACTATAGGCAAATTCTTAAAAGATAACTGGAAGGTAATTTTAGGAATTGGTGGAGTAATTCTTTTATGGAAT
>DDIK01000171.1:0-506 GCA_002338505.1 Bacteriovorax sp. UBA1852 | reverse complement strand
TGGCAAAAAATCCCTTAATTGCCGCAGCAATTGGAATAGGTGCTGGATTAACTTACTTATCCACTCTTCCTTCTGCACCAGATGCTGATGTCGATGAATCTGTAGAGGAAATTGGAAAGGAAGAAACGTTACAGAATCTTAAAAATCAGCAAGAGAATAGAAATATCTTCCAGAAAATGGGAGATTTTATAACTGGTGCTGGTTCTGAAAGGGAAGAACAGATATATCGTTTGGAGACTGGAGAAGAGAAGAGGTATAATAAAGGTGGTATGGTTCCAGTCATGCTTACAAAGGGTGAGTATGTAGTTCCACCAGATCAGGCTAAAAGAATAGGAGCCCCAACATTATATTCAATTAATAATATTAAAAATTATAATAAAGGTGGAAATATTACCAACAATAATTATAACCAAGGTGGGTTGATACCGGGAAGAGGGCCAAATATCGATACTGTAAGAACTGAATTGAGAGAGGGTTCTTTCGTTATTCAGAGACCGGCAGTAGAT
>DDIK01000117.1:9868-10834 GCA_002338505.1 Bacteriovorax sp. UBA1852 | reverse complement strand
TCTTGGAATAAACTCACATCACCATATGCTCTATTTACGACCGCCTCGGCATAACCTTCGGCTTCAGAGACTAGCTTTTCAGCTTTACCTCTCGCTTCAGGGATAACCTTATTGTACGCCCCTTCAGCTTCGTTAATCGCTTTTTCTTGCTCTTGTTTTGCTTCGTTAACTTCATTGAAAGAAGGTTTAACAACACCAGGAGGATTAACATCCTGAAGTTTTACAGAAACAATAGCAATTCCCATATCGTACTTATCAAGCACAAGTTGCATAAGCCTACGTGCCTCTGACTCAATCTCAACCTTACCAACAGTTAAAACATCCGTAACAGATCGGTCACCAACAACTCGTCTCATGATTGACTCCGATACATCTCTAACATTTTGAGTCGGCTCACTTGTTTGAAAAATGTATTTGAAAGAGTCACTAATTTTATACTGAACGGCCCACTCGACCGTAGCAACATTTAAGTCACCAGTTAACATTAAAGACTCACTCTCAAACGAGTCTTTAGAGTATCTGGTTACTCTTGTGCTTGTATCTCTTGATCTAAATCCGAACTCTTCTTGTAGAATTCTCTTGGATTTAACTTTTATAACTTTATCGACTCCAAATGGTATCTTAAACTGAAGTCCAGGTGTTTTAGTATCTACATAACGTCCAAGCCTAATTACGACAGCTTCCTCATCTGGTTCAACTGTATAAAACAATGAATAAATACCAATTGCGACAACTAAAAATCCTACTATCGGAATAATAGCTTTCTTAGCCTTTTCAATATCTTCTTTCATCCGATCAAATTCGTTTTGCGGTCTATTCATTATTAGGCTCCCCTGCCATTTCTTAAGATTCTATCTCAAGCATTAAAACATTTTCTTCAAGAGCATCGCCCTCTTTTACATGTATTGCTTTAACAACACCGTCTATCCCTGACTTGATTTCATTTTCCATTTTCATAGCTTCAAG
>DDIK01000117.1:0-9668 GCA_002338505.1 Bacteriovorax sp. UBA1852 | reverse complement strand
CATTTTCCATTTTCATAGCTTCAAGAATTAAAACAGTTTGACCTTTTTTAACTTCAGTCCCCGTCTCAACCTCGATTTTAACTACTTTACCAGGCATCTTTGTTAAGAGTTCTCCCTCATCTGCACCACCAAGTCCAGAAGGTTTATATCCTCTAAACAGATTATAAACTTTGTCTACATTAAGCATTCTTGAAGGAAGATCCTGTCTTGGAATCTTCTTCCATCTTTTTTCATCTGTAGAAACAAAGTACTGGCCTGAAGACTTTCTAACAAACATAGTCTGCTTATTTGTCATCTTATTATCTTGAATTGTTGAATAATCAAATTCAACATAATCATCTTGATGAACTTTAGTTCTTGTTAAATCGACAATTATTTCATTGCCGTCATCATCAATTAAATATGTTCTCATCTATATACCCATCCTTCTTGCTTCTACTCCAGCAAGAATCTCATAAAATCTTTGATGCTTAAATGCTGTATCAATAGAGTCTTGAGGTGCAACTTCTTTAATATAATTAGTTGAATATTGTCCTTCACAGAAAACATCTTCATCAAGAATTACTTTTAATAGAGGCTTGTTAGTCTTTAGACCTTCAATGAAAAGTCCATCAAGTGCTGCCCTCATTTTTCTAATGGCAACATCTCTAACCATTCCCTTACAAACAAGCTTACCAACCATTGGGTCAAAGTCTGGCGTTACTTCAAGTCCCTTATAGAGACAGTGATCAAACCTTGTCCCCTGTGGAAAATTTGTTTCAAAACCTGTTACCAGTCCTGGGGCTGGAAGCATGGTAATTGGATCTTCAGCACATATTCGACACTCTATTGCATGTCCTGACCTAGTTATAAACTCCTGACTAGGAATTCTGAGATCATCCCCAAGGGCAGCTTGAATCATACAAACGATTAAATCCATTCCTGTGATCTCTTCCGTTATAGGGTGCTCGACCTGAATCCTAGTATTCATCTCTAAGAAATAAAAACTTTTATCTTCACCCATGATAAACTCAACGGTTCCAGCTGAATCGTAATTCACAGCCTTAGCAAGCTTGATAGCAGTATCACAAATATTTTTTCTAAGTTCTTCATCATCACCAATAAAAGGAGAAGGTGCCTCCTCTACAATCTTTTGATGTCGTCTTTGAATAGAACATTCTCTTTCAAAGAAATGATATGTATTTCCGTCTTTATCCGCAAGAATCTGAACTTCAATATGGTGTGGATTAACAATTAATTTCTCAACAAGTAAATCACCATTATTAAACGCTGCTAAAGACTCCCTTCCAACAGCATCGAACTGATCTCTAACATCTTTCTCATTTTCACAGGCTCTCATACCTCTACCACCACCACCTGCGACAGCTTTTAAAAGTACTGGATAACCGATTTCACTTGCAACTTTAACGGCCTCTTCTGCGTTTGGAACTGCTTCGTCTGTTCCTGGTACAGTAGGAACTCCAGACTTATTAGCAAGCTTCTTTGAAGTCGCCTTATCACCCATTACTTTAATGGCCTCAACATTTGGTCCAATAAAAATAATCCCTGCTTTTTTCAAAGAGTTTGCAAAATCTGCATTCTCCGACAAAAAGCCATAACCAGGATGAACAGCATCGATGTTATTATCTTTTGCTACTTGAATAATCTTTTCAACATTAAGATAAGTTTCACCATTTGTTGAGCCCTCTAGATGTACCCATTCATCACAAAACTGAAGATGAACGGCTTGTCTCTCATTATCTGTCCAACAACCAACAGCAGTATGCCCTAATTCACGACATGCTTTAGCTACACGTGAAGCAATCTCGCCCCTGTTTGCAATTAATATTCTTCTACTCTTATTATTTGGTTGTCTAATCATAACTGAATATTCCCGTGCTTTCTTTCTGGCTGCTCAACTTGCTTATCTTTTAGAACAACCAAATATTCATATAATCTCTTTCTTGTTTCTTCTGGAAGAATAATAGAATCCAAGTACCCTCTACTTGCTGCTACATAAGGATTAGCAAAATTATTTTCGTAATCACTTACAAGCTCAGCTTTTTTCTTGTCGTACGCTTCACCTTCAAGTCCTGCAAGCTCTTTTCTAAAGACAATGTTAACTGCGCCTTCAGCTCCCATAACAGCAATTTCAGCAGTCGGATATGCAAGGTTAACATCTGCTCTAATATGCTTTGATGCCATAACATCATAAGCTCCACCATATGACTTTCTTGTAATAAGAGTAATCATTGGAACAGTTGCTTCAGCGTATGCGTATAAGAGCTTAGAGCCATGCTTAATGATTCCACCGTATTCTTGAACTGTACCAGGCAAGAATCCAGGAACATCAACAAGTGAAATAATAGGAATATCAAAAGCATCACAGAATCTAATAAATCTAGCAG
Organism: Bacteriovorax sp. UBA1852; assembly: GCA_002338505.1. Classification (GTDB taxonomy): domain Bacteria; phylum Bdellovibrionota; class Bacteriovoracia; order Bacteriovoracales; family Bacteriovoracaceae; genus Halobacteriovorax_A. The sequence continues at coordinate 7,281 of DDIK01000117.1, read as the reverse complement.
CCTTGCAAGATGAATCAATATCAAGAACTCCGGCCAATACCTCTGGCTGGTTAGCAACAATACCTATCTTAATTCCACCAATTGAAGCGAAACCTACAATGATATTTCGTGCATAGTCTTTATGAACTTCTAAGAAATGACCATCATCAACGATATCAAGAATAACTTCTTTCATATCGTATGGCTTCTTAGGGTTCGCTGGAACGACAGACTTTAATTTTGTATTATCTCTATATACAGGATCTGAACTATATTTCTCTTCTTGCTTTCTAAAATTAGAAGCCGGTAAATAAGTTAATAGTTCTCTTACTCTTTCAAAGCACTCATCTTCATCACGACACTTAAACTGACAAACACCAGACTTCTCTGAGTGAGCAGCAGCACCACCAAGGTCTTCTTTCGTTACCTCTTCATGTGTAACTGTCTTAATAACATCTGGACCTGTAACAAACATATAAGATGACTTATCTACCATAAAGATAAAGTCAGTAACGGCCGGAGAATAAACAGCACCACCTGCTGAAGGACCCATAATTAAAGAGATCTGAGGTATCACACCTGAGCACTTTACATTTCTCCAAAAGATTTCAGCATAACCACCAAGAGCATCAACACCCTCTTGAATTCTTGCTCCACCAGAGTCTTGTATACCAATTACTGGAATTCTGTTTTCAAGAGCAAAGTCCATAATTTTGCAGATCTTCTTTGCATGTGCTTCACCAAGAGCACCACCCCAACAAGTAAAGTCCTGAGAATAAAGCGCAACCTTTTGTCCATTTATTGAAGCAATACCAGTTACAACTCCGTCACCAAGAAATTTCTTCTTTTCCATTCCAAAGTTAACACAACGATGAGTAACAAATTTATCAAATTCAATGAAAGAGTTTGGATCTATTAATCTCTCAATTCTCTCTCTTGCAGTATATTTTCCTTGCGAGTGTTGCTTCTCAATTCTTGCAGAACCTCCACCTTGCTCGGCCTCTTCTCTCTTCGTTAAGAGCAGATTTCTTTTTTCTTCTGATAAGTTATCCATATTCATATAAGTCTCCTACATAGGATTAAATGTTCACGTAAAAATAAAACGACATTCTACATCGGGAAAAGTCGAGAAATCATCTGGTAACGCGTCATAATCTTAGATAAATGGCTAAAATTACGATGACAGATATGGCATAAACCTGACAAAGATAGTCTGAACTAACTGAGATTTGATGGAATAAAAAAAGCCCGCTGATAGCGGGCTTTAGAAGTTGCTAAAATTATTCTCCAGCAGCTTTTTTTCGTTTATCTAATTCGTATTTATCAACTTTCATAATTAAACTTGCTCTTGATATACCAAGCTCTTTAGCAAGCTTTGATTTATTAAAATTACATCTCTTAAGGCCTTCTCTTATCATGATAATCTCAAGCTCTTTAAGTGCTTCTTTTAGTTTACCATTTGTATTTACACCTCTGGTTGTAGACTTTGGTGCCTCACCAAAATTTAAAATCTCCGGTGACAATAGATCAGGATTAAGCATTTTATCCGTTCCAGAAAGAGCAACAAGTCTAGAGACCTCATTTTCGAGTTGCCTAACATTACCTGGCCATCCGTAATCAAGCATCTTTTCCATACATTTCTTAGAAAATTGCTTCATCGGTAAACCACTCTCGTCACACTTCTTCTTTAAGAAATGCTCCATTAGCAATGGAATATCTTCTACGCGCTCTCACAATGATGGAAGATTTATATTAATAACATTGACTCTGTAATATAAGTCTTCTCTGAAGTCCCCTCTCGCCATCATCGCCTTAAGGTCTTTATTTGTTGCCGCAAGAATTCTAACATCAGTTTTTCTTGGAGCCTCTGCACCAACTGGAAGATAAGTACCTTCTTGTAAAACTCTCAGTAATTTAACCTGCATCGTAAGCGGTGTATCTCCAATTTCATCTAGAAATAAAGTTCCACCATTAGCCGTTTCAAATATACCAGGCTTATCTCTATGAGCACCAGTGAACGAACCTTTCATATGCCCGAACAACTCTGACTCAATTAGGTTATCAGGAATAGCAGAAGCGTTTATAGCGTGAAATGGATAATCTTTTCGATTTGAATGAGAATGGATTGCTCTAGCGACAAGCTCTTTACCTGTTCCATTTTCCCCCTGAATAAGAACAGAAGAATCAGAAGGAGCAACTCTCTCTATTAAGTTGTAAACCTTTTGCATCATCTTAGATTTTCCAATCATATTATGATAACGAAACTTCTCACCAAGCTCTGAACTTAATGCGTGAATTCTTTCTTCACGCTTCGAAATTTCGCTATGAAAAGTCTCAACTTCGTCTCCAACAAGATCAACTAGCTCTTGAAGATACTCTACGTCTTGATCATTAAGCATCTTTAGATGTTTAACCGCAGCAACAGCGTCTTCATGCACAGCCCCCTGAGAAACAAAGTAATCTATAATTTCACTTTTCTCTGCCTCGGTCGTTGAGTCCAGAATAAAAGGATATGCAAAAACAGTCCCTAAAAATTCACCACTCACTTCAATTTTAGAAGCTATAATTTTTATGTGAGGGAACATAGAATTACACACCATCACCTGATCTTTATTACTCACTAGCTGGTCAGAAACGCTCTCAATGTCAGCAGTAATCATCTCATAACCACTCTTAAGTGCCATTTGAACCTTGAAGAAATGGTTGCGATGAGTAAAGTCTTTTTCCATATGCCCACTTCTAATCTTATAATGAGCGTCAGCAAATAAAACTTCTACACCAAACCACTTATTTAGAATTTCTTCTAGTTTTGAAATAACGTGAAGCCCATTCAATTCATTCCAGTTAATCATAATCTTTTCTCCATTGCCTAAAATACTTAGGCTAAGTAGTAATCTGTTTAACTTTTCGGCACTATGCTAAATAACTTAACAACTGAATGAATATAATTTGGACAAAAGTAGAATAAAATAGATCAGTTTGAAGACAGTCCTAACATACTGAAAACGCGAGATAAATAATATCCCTTATCCCAATCCTGTGGACCGACGAGCTTAGTAAGAGTATCTCCATCTGGTGAAAACACAAAGGTTTCAGGAACTTTAACAACACCAAACATAGGCATAGTCTTACCTTTCTTATCATGAACAATACTTATATTGCTTGGAAGATTACCAAATCTCTTTAGAAATTTTTTAATTTTTACGTTATCATCATTAACAGCAAGCAGAACGACACGCACATCCTACTTCCCAAGCTTTTCAGAAAACTTCAAGAAATGTGGCAACTCATACTCACATGGTGCACACCAAGTACCCCAAAAATGAACAAGAATCCCCTTGGAAGCTTTAGCTTCAACAGGAAAATCAAAAACCTCACCAGTTCTAAAGTCTTTTAAGAATTCGCTACTCGGCAAGCTCTCAAGTATAGGAGCTTCAGCCTTTGAAAAATAATCATCAAGTTTCTTTTTTTCATACATGGAATAACCAACTGAAATAGCAACAAGAAAAAATATTACAGAAATTTTATTATAAATATTCACAACTAATTAATACCTAATAAAAGGTTTTAAGACAATAAGACGAAAGTCAATTTTTGGTAAAAAAAAAGCTCTCGTCGCCGAGAGCTTTTTATAAAAAATAATTCTAATAAATAATTAATCAACAAATGAAATATATGCCATTTCAGTATTGTCACCAATTCTCGTATCAGAAAGTCTCATGATTCTTGTATAACCACCGTTTCTCTCTTTGAACTTAGGTGCAACTTCTGTAAAAAGCTTATTAACAGCTGTCTTATTATCAAGCTTTCTAAGAGCAAGTCTTCTGTTAGCCACAGTATCTTCCTTAGCTATAGTTACAAGCTTTTCAACTACAGGCTGAACAGCTTTCGCCTTAGTCTTTGTAGTTTTAATCATACCATGATCAATCACTTCTATTGCCAAGTTTCTCATCAACGACTTTCTATGAGAAGGACTTACGTTTAACTTATATTTATGCTTTTGATGTCTCATTTTTTAACTCCTACTTATAACAACTCTTATTGAGAACTGCTATCGTCAGCATTCATGTCTTTCATAATGCTATCAACTTTCATTCCAAGACCTAAGCCCATCTGAGTTAAAATTTCTTTAATTTCATTTAAAGATTTTCTACCAAAGTTCTTAGTTCTTAACATTTCACCTTCAGTCTTTGAAACTAACTCGTAAATATACTTGATATTAGCATTTTGCAAGCAGTTTGCAGATCTTACAGACAATTCTAATTCTGAAACTGGCTTCAGAAGCGCAGAATTAGAAGTACTTTGCTGCTTTGCCTGTGGCTGAGTCTCAAGTCTAGTTATCTCTTCCTCATCTTCAAAGTTGAGAAATACTGATAACTGATCTCTTAGAATTTTCGCAGCATAAGCAACAGCATCCTGTGGATTAACACCAGCATTTGTCCAAATCTCAAGACTTAACTTATCATAGTCAGTTCTTTTACCAACTCTTGAGTTAGTAACAGTATAGTTCACTCTTGATACAGGAGAAAATAAAGTATCTAAGTATACCCAACCAATTGGAAGGTCATAGATTTCTTTATTATCCAGAGCAGTTACATAACCCTTACCCCTAGCTACCTTGAGCTCTATTCTAACAGAACCACCTGATGAAATATTACAGATAACGTGATCAGGATTAAGAACTTCAACATCGGAATGCTCAGAAATATCTGCAGCAGTTACCGCACCCTCTGCAGCCTTCTCCAAAGTCAAAATTACGTCTTCTTTACCTTTCAACTTGAACTGTACTTCTTTCAAGTTAAGAATAATCTCTGAAACTTCTTCTTTGACATTATTTATCGTACCGAATTCATGCTCTACGCCTTCCACTCTAATAGCGACGATTCCCGCCCCTTGAAGTGAAGATAACAGAACCCTTCTAAGTGAATTCCCTAAAGTTTGTCCATAACCTCTTTCCAAAGGTTTTGCTACGAACTTACCATATCTCTCTGTCTGCTTGTCTGAATCTATTTCAAGCGCGACAGGTCTTATCATGCTTGTCCAGTTCTTTGCTATAAATGAGTCTACCACTGATAACTCCTAATCTAATTTATTAATTTATTATACTCGTCTTCTTTTCGGTGCTCTACATCCATTGTGAGGAATAGGAGACCTGTCTGCCATAGAAGTGATCTTTAAACCAGCAGCAAGTAACGCTCTAACAGCATTCTCACGTCCAGCGCCAGGCCCTTTCACACGAACCTCAACACTAGCTAAACCATGCTCCATTGCTCTTTTAGCAGCTTCAGCAGAAGCCATTTGCGCAGCAAACGGTGTAGACTTTTTAGACCCTCTAAAACCTAACTGACCTGCGGATGCCCATGATATAGCATTACCAGCAGTATCTGTAAAAGTTACGATCGTATTATTGAATGAACACTGAATATGGCAAATACCTTTTGCAATATTCTTTTTAACTTTTTTCTTTGAAGCAGTTTTCTTAACCATTATAAACCCCTACCGTTACTTCATTGACTTAACAGACTTCTTACCCTGAATAGCTACAGCTGGACCTTTTCTCGTCCTTGCATTAGTGGAAGTTCTTTGCCCTCTAACAGGTAAACCTCTTCTGTGTCTAATACCTCTGTAACAACCCAAATCTTTAAGTCTTTTAATGTTTAGACCGATCTGTCTTCTCAAGTCACCTTCAACAGTATAGTCCTTTTCAAGAACTAGTCTGATCTCATTTGCCTCTTCTTCTGTTAATTCATTTGAACTTTTGTTTAAATCAATTCCCGTTTTTGCCAGAACTGCTTCAGCAACAGATGGTCCAACACCATATATCGACTGAAGAGCAACTCTTAAAACTTTATTCCTAGGAATATCAACACCAAGAATTCTCGCCATAGCTACACTCCTTCCTATTAACCTTGTTTTTGTTTATGCTTAGGGTTTTTGCAAACTACTCTAAGCACGCCTTTTCTTTTTACAACTTTACAATCTTTGCACATCGGCTTAACTGATGCTCTAACTTTCATAACAACCTCAACTATCGTTAATGACCTTTACTTCTATATGTTATACGACCTTTCGAAAGATCATATCTACTAATTTCAACTAAAACCTTATCACCTGGTAAAATTTTTATAAAATGCATTCTCATCTTCCCACTAATGTGCGCAATAACAGAATGACCATTTGGTAGTTTTACTTTAAACTTTGTATTCGGTAGAAGCTCTGTAACTTCCCCTTCTACTTCAATAGTATCAGCTTCACTCATTAAAAATTACCTCAAGTAATAAGGATATATATATGACTCATGGCCATATATCAAGTTATATATATTAAAATTTTATATTATCTTCAAAAGCTGGGTATAAACCTCATCTGAACTTAACGAAGCATCAACTCTTATGAGACGATCTGCGCTTTCATAATACTCTAACACTGGATCTATATTATCTTTAAAAACCTCCATGCGGTTTCTAACAGTGTCTTCATTATCATCTTTTCTATGTACTAGCTCTTCACCAGAAACATCACAAAAACCCGGTTTTCTAGGCGGCTTCGTAAGCAAGTTATAAATTTCACCGCTTCCAGGAGCAACTCTTCTATTTACAATCCTTGCAATAAGAATTTCTAAATCAATGTCAAAATAAACAGCCTTTGAAGTAGAACCTTTCAGTACATCTGAGTCTAGCGCTTTTGCTTGCTCGAAATTTCTTGGGTAACCGTCAAATATATACTGATTTTCCGATAAAGAACAATTTGCATTCAACAACTCAAGAACTGTATGGTCATCAACCAAGTTGCCTGAGTCCATTATTGACTGAACCTTGTTACCAAGATCTGAACCTTTCTTTATTTCTGATCTCAGTAAGTCACCGGTTGACACGTGAGTATAGCCATGATTATCAACAAGTCTCTTTGCCTGAGTACCCTTACCTGAGCCAGGAGCTCCTAATAAAATTAGCTGCGGACTCATTAAAACCTTCTATTGTTACCGTTATATTTCCCCTTAGACTTGTAAGAGGTTTCATATTTATCTGCGTACATAAAAGACTGAATATTCATCATCACTCTAATTGAAACACTGACGAGAATAAGCATTGCTGTCCCACCAAATCTTGTCTGCGCCCCTGTGATTATCGTAGGCACTACACAAATAACAACTAAATAAAGTGCGCCAAAAAACGACAACCTATTTAAAACAAAATCCAAATATTCCTTAGTTTTCTCACCAGGTCTTATTCCTGGAATAAAAGCATTATTCTTTTGTAACATCTCAGTGATTTTCTTAGTTTTAAACTGAATTGGTGCATA
>DDIK01000195.1:4811-5841 GCA_002338505.1 Bacteriovorax sp. UBA1852 | reverse complement strand
TTATATTTCACGATAATCTCAGCACCTTCTTGTGGTGTACTGTTTTCGTCAAACTTGATTGAGTTAGTTTCTTGATCATGTACGAACGATTCAGTTATTACACCATTAACGAAAACCTCAAATTGCTCATCCACACTCTTCTTAGCAAGTGGAAAGCTCATTGAAAGATTAACAATTGTCTCACCCATTCCATTTAGGATTCCGTGAAAGTCATCATTAATCGAGCTCGTTTTCCCATCAGTTAAAACAGAAGCTTCCTGGTACCTCTTCCCCTGGTTTCTTGATGCATAACTTGCATACCAAGAGCTATTGCTATAGGTACGGATATCTTTTGCCATCTTAACGATACTATAAACTTTTACTAACCCTTCATTTGCCTTTAAGCCTTTGAAAGTCTTTACGTAATCGCTTACATCACCCTGAGACTGATCTTCTTCGTCCGATACGTATACTATCGCCAGATATGCATCTTTTCTTAAGAAGTTTTCAGAGCTTAGGCTGTCTTTTTCCAATAAGGCCCTACTTGTCTCAAGACCTTTCTCATGTCCCGAACCTCTTGTTCCAACCATAATCTTCTTTTTAAAGTGACTAATAAAGTCGCTCTCGTTAGCCTTAGCAAATTCTGAATTGAGTTTTTCGTGACTTCCTACAATCTTACCTCTATATCCATTTCGAGCATCAGTAGTTGTAATGGCCATTCTGAAATCAACATCCATCGTGATAAAGTTATTAATAAATGTTTCAAAGTTGTAAGCAAGAGCTTCTTGCTCATCTCTCATTGAACCAGAGTTATCAACAACCCAAAGGATATCAACTTTTCTCTTCTCTGCTTCATTTTGATGAAACACTTCTGAGAATGCCATATATGAAGGACCTGGCTCAGGAGTTTCTTCATTACATGTTGTAAGATCACTTATGTCCTCACATGTTTCTAAGAAATCACCAACGTCACCAACAAGATCTTCATCTTCATCTTCACCACTACCTTCATCTGGATTAGTCGTGACTTCGTCTTCGCTAGAGTCTTCCT
>DDIK01000195.1:0-4614 GCA_002338505.1 Bacteriovorax sp. UBA1852 | reverse complement strand
CGTCTTCGCTAGAGTCTTCCTCTTCACCGTTTTCTCCACCATTACTTCCATCTCCTGGATTTGTAACAACTTCGTCTTCGCTAGAGTCTTCCTCTTCTTCTGCAGGAGATTCAGGATTTGTCACAACAACAGCTCCATCGTCCTCTGAAGAATCATTAGTAGCATCTTCATTTGATTGATTGTCAGCAACCTCATCTCCATTATCTAAATCAGACTCTGGTAATGTAATTGCTTCGTCTGGACCAATGACTTCAGAAAGTCCCTCTTTTTCAAAGAAAGCTTGTTCCTGACATGATGCTAGTATTAAAAGCATCGAAACAAGTCTCACTTTTCCAAGAATGTTAAAACCTTTAGAAAACTTCATAACGCTTCCCTAATTCAGCGTTGCCTAGATGATTGCTTTTTACAGCTCTCATAGACGGCTATCGGTTTTCTCGATTTTTGTTTTTTAACTCACGTACCACAGGATCTAAAACGTACAGCAACAAAATCAAAACTGGATATTACCCAACCTTTACTCACTTACTAATACCTTAACAAACTGAGGACTCACCTCAAGACTTAGCAAACACAAAGATTTATTAATCTTCTGTTCAGTAGTAATTTTGATAGTTTATTTATGTTTTTATTGTAAATTTTTATAAGTCTATTTAGTGATAAGGAGGTCAAAAAAATGCCAAGAAATTCGGTCTCACTTTGATAAGTTGCCAAAAATACAAAAATTAAGAGATGACATTAAATGTAATTTTTTTTTGATCGGGGCATTTATGATCAAAACAACCTCTACTAAGGCTTACTGAAAATATAAGGTCGCATGATGAGTATAATTAGAAATTATTAACATTTGGCAAAGTCAAAAATAACTCTGATAATAATATTATCGATGGAAAATTTAATAAGTTTGAATCAATTCAAGTCAATTTCCCCCTTATCTCTAGGGCGCACAATTTTATTATAATTTGATTATCATATTGACCTTCGGGTCTTCCCAAGGAAGGGGTTATGGAGCAGGATGCTCCATTTTTTTTCCCAATTAAAGATTGCCGGCGAATTCTTCAGAAAGCTCAAGTCCGTATCCGTCAGGATCTCTTACATAGATAGACCTAGAGTTATCATATTCAATTATGTAATCATAATCCATTTCAACGCCATTCTTCTTTAATAACTCAAAAGAGTTCTCAAAGTCCTTAATATGAATCCCTATATGATTTAATCCTCCAGAAGATAATTTCTCATGTTTTTCATAGAGAGCGAGATTGACATGACCACTGCCGATTATCGCATATGGCCTAGTTCCATTTAGTCCCTCTTCCTTAATCTCCAAACCAAAGACTCCTTGATAGAAGTCCAGACTCTTACTCAAGTTACTTACATTTAAGTTTATATGGTCAAAACTATTTACATTAATCATTTATTTCTCCTTTATTTGTTAAACTTATTATGAAGAATAATCACTCATAGTTAAATTATATTTATCCTATTCCACAATAGCTAAAACCGATCACTCGAAATATTAAAGCAATTCTCCAACCCGCCCGATAAGATATTCATGAAATATATCTTGTTAATTTTAATTATTAATTTCTCTGCATATTCGTTTGATACGATAGACATCAAAGGTTTTATAAATTTTTGTCCACAAGAGACAGAAGTTGAAGAATTTAGAAATCAGTCCATGCCATCATCTGTTGAAGTAAGATGTGGAGACCCCGCGAGAAGAGATGCGATGATCCTAACATTTATGGATCTTCCATCAGGAATCTTTCTTAAAACAATGAGTCGCTCTGGCGGTATCAGTGCTGTTTATAGCTATAATAATATCTCTCATCGACTTGAAAAGATCAATCTAGAGATAAATGATAGAAAGATTGAATGCCGAATTAATAATACAACAAATGTTCCAAAATTCTCTAGCAACGGCACTGAAGAAGACACACAATTATGCCTAGACGAGTATATGCAGGTTTTAATTGCTACAGAATTTACATCAAAGTTTTCAAGAACCTGTGACCCAGACTATTTAAACGCGAGCTGTTTTAATGAAGGAACAAATTCATTTAATCATCCCGACCCTAGAGTAAAAGACTATGAGCTGATGAAAGAAGTACAAAAAATCGAAGACCAAGTTGATATCTACGGAAGGAGGCCTCCTGCCAATACCGGCGCCCCGAAGTAATATGAAGAAATTTATTGTTACTCTCCTAATCTATGCTCTACCACAGATTATTCTAAGTCTATTTAAAGTCGAAAATAAAGAAACTTATGGAATTATAATTTCAACGATTATCCTTTGGATGTCAGAGTACTTAGCACTCGCCTATACATCACTCTTAATTCCTCTCGTTGCTGCATTTTTAGGTATTATGTCTTTTAAAGAAGCACTACAAAGTTTTGCTCACCCTATTCTCTTTTTATTTATTGCATGCTTCTTTCTATCAATCGCCTTTAACAGGTCAGGACTAGATAGAAGGATCTCTCTTATTATATTAAAGACCTCATTCTTTTCAAAAAACTCTACTCGCCTCTTAGTCAGTGTCTCACTCCTAAGTTGGCTTCTCAGTATGTGGATTTCAAATACCGCAGCGTGCGCTATCCTTATTCCAATACTACTTGGACTTTCTAAAGACGATTCGATCAATCTGGGAGAGAATCTCTTAAAGAAACTTCTTATCTCCTGTGCCTATGCTGCAAGCATTGGAGGATTATGTACACCTGTAGGCTCGCCGCCAAATCTTCTCGCTCTAGACACGCTATCTAAGCTTGGCCATGAGATAAGCTTTGTGAAATGGATCGCTATATCACTTCCTATTTCACTTCTCATGCTTGTTGCTCTCTTGTTGATACTCAATGTAATTTTTAAAGAAGAGAAAACACAGATAGACTGCGCTGTATTTAAAGATCAATTTAAAGAACTCGGAAAAATATCGCAAAGAGAGTTAATAACACTTCTCTCCTTTGGATTATGTGTACTCTTTTGGATCTTTCCAACAATGTTACTCAAATTAGGAGTCATTGATCACAAGCTCACTCTTGCGCAAGCTGGCTTACTAGGAACAATACCTCTTTTTGTCTTTAGTCTTAAGCAAACCGGAAGTCCGCTACTAGAGTGGCAACAAGTACAAAAGAGCCTAGACTGGGGAATCATCTTCTTATTTGCAGGTGGATTAACACTCGGGCATATTATGGACTCAACAGGAGTTGCAGCGACTATTGCTTCCTATATTTTCAATGACCAAAGTAATGTCCTTCTCTTGGGTATCATTGTTACCTTCTTTGGAATCATTTTATCGGAGCTAGGTTCAAATACGGCCTCAGCGGCCTTAATCCTGCCTCTACTTGGCGCACTGAGCTCAAATAGTGCCATGGGCGATAGTATTGTATTTCTTACTCTATGTGCGACTTTTGGTGCAAGCTTTGGTTTTATGCTGCCCGTTTCTACGCCACCAAACGCTTTGGCATTTAGCACAGGCAAACTAAAGATAAGGGATTTGGTAACGGCTGGGATATTCTTTGATATCTTGGGGCTTATTGTAATTTCAGGTGTTTTGTATGGCCTTCTAAAAGTTCAATTAATTTAATTTCATCAATTCCTCATTTCCTAACTAAACTCTAATAATTCCTAGTACTTTCTTCTGAACTTTTTACACAGATTGTAGTAAAAGGTGGTGATTTTTCGTATTAAACAATAAAGTTGCCAAGAATATACTGGAGTCCATTTTGAATAAGACAAGCAAGGCCATACTTATCCTATTAGTAGCATTAACTGCGAGCGCCGAAGAACAACCAGTCAAAGAGTTCTACTTTGAGTACTTTGACTACTATGAATACCTCTATAGTAACTCCAAGAAAACGGAAATTGGTGATACGGTCGAACTCGATGTTTCAATGAAGTATAACTTTGATGAAAGCTCCACTCTTCAATTTGGGTTTGAAACGATACCGGAAGAAAATAGATTTGATAATGAAACTTCTAAGTTTGAACTTGGGGCCATCCATAAGAGAGACAATTTTGAGATTTCACTAGATCTTGAGTTACAGACAAACGACGGTGATACCGGAGGTACAACCTTTGGCCTTGACCTAGACTCAGAACACACATATTTAAAATACAGCATGAATGATAATTTCAGTATTTCATTTCATCCATTTAACTTTGACGGTGAAGTTGGTGGTTTCTTTAATACTTGGGATGTTACTAGGATTTACTTTATCGATGGCTCACCTAGTGCCATTAATCAAACGCAGCTTAGTGATGAGAAAATCGCCACAAAGACGATCCCAGGACTTGTGTTCACTTTTAAGAATGAATTACTTCGAGTTTCTGCCGGAATAGGAAAAGTCAGTTATCTTCACCCAACAAATGCTAATTACGATATTACCTCCAATTCTGCTGCTGATAGTTGGGAAAGAAGAGAAGATACAGGTTATCTCTTTAATGCAAAGTATGACGATAAGAAGGCCCTTCAATTAAAAGCTGAGTTCGTAACTCATAATGAAGCAGAGGAAACAGGATCTCTTTTAAAAACAGCAGCCTCTTTAAGAGCTCAGTTAAAAGTCGCAGGTATCATTGTTTCAGCTGAAGCAACTCACTCTAAGGCTTCAAAATCAGCATGG
>DDIK01000048.1 GCA_002338505.1 Bacteriovorax sp. UBA1852 | reverse complement strand
TGAAAAGGCACATCTTGCGGATGAAAAAGTCTTTCCATTTCATCTCTATGTATATAATCCTCAGTCAGAGAGTTACTCGCCTTTCCTGCCGGCAAATAGTCCATTAGACGTAAATAAAGAAGCATTTATAGATTTTATTGAAGAAAAAGGTGGAGAGCTTGCTATTGATAAGAGACAAAAGCGCACCTTTCTTCATCATACCGATTTAAAAGAATCTGATATCCCCTCTTTACAAGAAAGAGAGCTCAGTGAATTCGAAAAGAAACGCCTTGAAAAGCTTGCGAAACTCGAATCAGAGAATAAATCCGATGAAGAAAAAGTCGTCTATGATCTTAAAAAAGGGATTAATGAATGTATTAGTGATGATAATTTCTTACCTATGATTATGGAAGCCCGAAAAGAAATTGAAGTGTTCTCACTTAATACTTCTGAAACTGTCTCACTTGCAAGCTACCTAGCACAAGAGCTTTTGGTTGAAGATAATTTTACCAACAGAGTCGTTGCTATCAGTTATTTTCTCACTAAGACTTTTGACATGAACAGTGAAGAAGCTTTATCCGATGTTGTATGTGCAGGTTTCTTTTGTCATCTAGGATATACGCAACTTAAGTATGAATTATCCCACAAGCCAGAGCTTGAATTTAGTGACGATGAAAAGAAAGAAGTCAGGAAGCACCCTGGATATTCTCATCACCTCATCCTAAAAAGTGGCATCGAAATAAGCGATAGATGTAAAAATATCATATTTGAGCATCATGAGCGATATGATGGCTCAGGATATCCGAATCAAAAACATAGTGAATTCATAGACATTTTGGCCTTAATAATTGGCTGTGTGACCCATATACTTGAGTATTCGGGTGGGAAGATTACTGGAAATAAGCTTCCTTTGCCTCTTGTTATAAGTCGTTTAAAAAATAAGACCTTTAGTGCTGGACTTGAGTTCGAGTTTGGCGATAAAATATATGATAACTTAATTAATTTAATAACTACACAAGTTACCGAAGATAAAGAAGCGGCATAAGGGAGAACATAATGGCGTTAAAAGCTAACATGAAAATTTTGGTTATCGATGATATGGCCACAATGAGAAAGATTATTAAAAACATGCTGGGACAAATTGGCTTCACAAATATAACTGAAGCGGATGATGGTGCCACTGGTTTACCGATGATTGAAGATGCGGCCAAAACAGATGAGCCATATGAGTTTATTGTTTCTGACTGGAACATGCCTCAAATGACAGGTCTTGATCTCTTAAAACATCTCAGGGCTACAGACGAATTTAAAGCTCTACCATTTCTCATGATCACCGCTGAGGCTGAGCAAGGAAATGTTGTCATTGCCGTAAAAGCAGGTGTAAGTAACTTCATCGTTAAGCCTTTTTCTGCGCAGGTTCTTAAAGAAAAAATTGATAAAATTTTTAATAAATAGAATTAAGGATCAACTATGAATCTATTAGATGACCCATCGATGAAAGAAATTGTTGATGACTTTTGTAACGAGTCTAAAGAACTTTTTTTAGAACTAGAAGACTGCTTAGAGAAACTTGAAGATGATCCGAATGCAACCGTTGAGCTCGAAAAGTTTGGTCAAGTTATTGACCGAATCATGGGGGCTGCTAAATCAGTTGGCGCAGATGACATTGCTACTTTTTGTGAGCTTGGCAAAACAATTGGTTATAAATCTAGTCAGATCAAAGACACTGCCCTATTAGAGGTCGTCGTTGCGATTCTATTTGATTCCGTTGAAATATTAAAGAAAATGATCTCAAAAATTCAGACTAAAGAAGATCATGGATTAAAAACAATTAATACTGACGCCTTTGCAACAAGACTGCGATGGTTGGCCGACAAGTTTAAAAACATAGAAAGGTCATCAGTTTCTTATAAAGAAGAAGAAGCAGAAGTCTTAGATCAATCAAGCATTGATGATCTGATGAGCAGCCTTGGTCTGTAATACGGAGAAAATAAATGTCAAATAGTAACTTTATAGAATTTTCAAAGCCGTTTATCGAAGCTGCGAAGAATGTCTTTGAGACCATGGTGTTCACAAAGCTAGAACCAGGTAAGCCCCAAGTAAAAAAAGATTCAACTTCATGTGGAGATGTATCTGCGGTACTCGGCCTTAGCGGAGTTGTATCAAAGAATGGTGAAGACAAGAACTACCGTGCGATGCTCGTGATGTCATTTCCTTACGAGACATATCTAAAAGTAGCTGGTGCTATGCTAATGGAAGAATACACCGAGTTTAATGAAGAGATTAGAGATGTCGGCGGTGAAATCACTAACATGATAATGGGTAACGCAAAAAGAGAATTAGGTGGTATGGGATATACATCAAATATGGCAATCCCTTCGATCATTGAAGGAAAGAGTCACACTATAAAGTACCCAAACTCCTCGACAGTGATTCTTATTCCCATAAAATGTGCTCATGGTGAAATGTTCATAGAAATTTGCTACGCAGAAGAAGACTAAGAAAATGAGCTATAAGGTAATTTAGAAACTCCTTTCCAGGAATATAAATTAGACATAAGCCCTTTCTCATCTTTTAAAATATCAATTTTAGCAAAAGTTAAATTCTCTGTGTGATCACCTTTTCCAAAATCTAAGTGATACATTTTTGTCCATGTTCCAGTATTTATAAAGGTCTTACCATTATTATAAGAGCGATATATTGGCTCATGGGTATGACCTACGATAAGTACGTCCGTATCTTTATTTTCATTTAGAAAGTCATAAGTAAGTGATTCATAATCTGCAAATAATTCGAGTTCTTTAAATACAAATTCCATAATTTCTTTAATCGAACGACTTTGCTTAAAGATATAAATAGTACGTACCATCATAAAATAGAAGAAGTTCGCCAGCATAAATCTAATAGTAAAAAATGTATCATATATAAGACCATTGATAAGAAACTTATAGATAGGCCTTACTGCATTAACATGATCCCTTTCTTCTTTAAATTTATTAATAACTCTTGTGACATAATAAGAACCCCAAGGAGGAATAAAATAGCGACGACCACTTTCATCCGTACTTATATTCTCACTGTAATCAAATTGGTGAGCAACCTCATATTCATGACCGTGCTTGATAAGGACTTTATCAGCAGGTCTATACTCTCCGGTTGGATTATTATAAAAAGAAAACCTCTCTCTAACGTCTTCAGGTATTCTTTGAAGGACCATTTCTTGGAGTGAATCAAATATTAACTCCGCATCATGATTTCCAATAATAAAAGTGATTTTATTACTCTTATCTTTTAAAAACTCGCCTAATGCGTCCATAACCTCAGGGTGAGCTTCAAGAATGAGGGCCATTTTCTCTTTTGTTGCATCCTCACTCCAAAACTCGTCATCATAATACTTAACAAACGGCACGGCTAGTAAATCAAAGAAGTCGCCATTAATAATAAGCTCGACTTCTTTTCCTGCGTATTCACCCTTAGTAAAATATTCAAGAAATTCAACTAGCTCTTCATCATAGTGAAAATCTTCAAGGATATTTCTTACTTCACCAACATACTCACCGGCACCAAGGTGCACGTCAGAAATAACAAGAATTGTCTTATGTACTTTATCTCTTTTCAGGAATCTCATATGACTTTTGTCCTAATCGTAAATCAATTGCTTGAAATGGTGGTGAAAGTGGCATGAAGTAGTACTTATCTTTTTTATCGAAATCAAACTGAATGGAAGATGTTGAACGTGGTTTTATAGAAATAAACTTAATATCGCCGCGTCCCTCAGAAACTAACTTCCCTCTTAATTTGGTAAGCATTCTATTGTTAAAAATGATCGCCGATCGCTTACTAACTTTCTTTGGTGATACAACCTTATAGAACTCTGACTCAGCGTTGACTATAAAGGCATCAGACCTTTCATACGAAAAGCCGAGAAAAGGAATCAGAAATATTGCCATAATTTTCATTCTCTAATTTTAACAGATTATGTGCTCAACTGCTTGAGATTAGGCAGATATTGCCATCTCACTAAAGAGAATGGTCCTGAATTACTTTAGTCACATTAAAGCCGATAAATAGTTGATGAGATTTATAAAAAAGAAGACATATTCATCAAAGTCAAAAACTGACCTTTTAAAGCATCCTTTAAACCTCTGGATACAACAAGATAAGATATTATCTCGCTTTTTTAAACACATCATATCTGAACTTCATCATGCTGATTTTGAAAGACTCACCAAAGATCGTGATCTCGTTTTTCTAAATTGCCTAGGCCACTATAGTGCGACATTACCTACAGATAAGAATTTAAATATTGTTTTGATCTTTCCAAATCTTATTAATGAGATTTATAAGGCCAACAACTCGATGGCCTATGCCATTATTTTTCATGAGTTGGGCCATATTTATCATAAGCACTTTGAATCAAAGAATGAAGACATTCTTAAGCAAATAGAAGCAGACGCCTTTGCTATCAAATATGGATATGGTCATGAGCTACTTGAATTTCTTAGTCAGTATAATAATGAAGAATCTCATATTCGCTCAAATGAAGTCTTAAAGCTCACCAACTAAAAACACTTTTTATTTAACACTATTTTCTTAATAAGAACTTTATAATCTTTAATTGACTGTCATTCATATGAATGTCACATTATGAATATACTCTTTTAACTACCTTAGGACGAAAATGAACGACAAAACTCATTCAAACGAACTCAGTAAAACTGAGAATAAATTCTTTAAACTAAATCTTCATCAAACACCTCAAATAAAGAACGATATACTCTCTGGTCTAACGGTTGCTCTAGCACTAGTTCCAGAAGCTATTGCCTTTGCCTTTGTCGCAGGGGTTCACCCTAAAGTAGGCCTCTATGCAGCTTTTATGGTTGGCCTTATAACTTCTATCTTTGGTGGCAGGCCAGGAATGATCTCAGGTGCCACTGGAGCCGTTGCTGTTATTTTTGCTCCTCTTGTTTATAAAGTTATGGATATTAATAAAGCACAAGGACTAGATTTTGAACAATCTATGAGCGGGGCTCTTGGCTACCTCTTTGCTGCTGTTATTCTCATGGGTGTTATTCAAATTCTCTTTGGTGTATTTAAGCTTGGAAAATTCGTCCGTCTAATCCCACATCCTGTTATGCTTGGTTTTGTTAATGGACTAGCTATTATTATCTTCAAATCTCAATTTCCACAATTTACAATCGGTGGCGAAATGCTTCCGCAAGGCCAATTCCTTCTTATGTTAGGGCTAGTTGGACTCACTATGGGAATTAGCGTTTTACTGCCTAAATTTACGAAGGCAGTGCCGGCAACTCTCGCGGGAATTATTGTCGTTACTCTACTTGGATATTTTATCAATGAAAGTAACCCTGGAATGATCAGAACAGTTCTCGACTTTGTAAAAGACCAAGACTCGAGTCTTACGACAATTCAAGCAGGTCTTCCAACTTTTGCTATTCCACAATTTCCTTTAAGTATGGAAGCGATTCTCTTTATTCTTCCATTTTCATTTCTCGCTGCCGCAGTTGGTCTTATAGAGTCTTTAATGACTCTAACATTGATTGATGAACTCACAGAGACAAGAGGAAAGAGTAATAAGGAATGTATCGGTCAAGGTCTAGCTAATGTTGTTAATGGATTCTTTGGCGGTATGGGTGGTTGTGCCATGATTGGTCAAAGTATTATTAATATCAGAGGTGGTGGTCGAGGTAGACTTTCAGGAATCACGGCTGCGATATTACTATTATTATTTGTCGTCTTCGGCTCGGGTCTTATTGAAATGATTCCTCTTGCAGCATTAGCTGGAGTTATGTTCATGGTCGTTATTGGAACATTTGAATGGTCAAGTTTAAGACTCTTTAAAAGAATTCCTTCATCAGATCTCTTTGTCATTATTCTTGTATCAGTGGTCACAGTTTTTGCTGATCTTGCAATTGCTGTACTAGTAGGGATTATAGTTTCGGCACTAGTTTTTGCATGGGAGCATGGAAAAACAATGCATGCAAAGAAAGAAAGTAAGGATAATAAAACATTCTATGAGCTTGAAGGCCCACTATTCTTTGGTTCAGTGAGCTCTTTTAAAGAACTCTTTGATTTTAAAGATGATAATGAACATGTTGTCATTGACTTTAAAAACTCAAGAGTATGGGATCACTCAGGAATAGAGGCGCTACAAAATATCACCGAAAGATATGCCGGATATGACAAGAAGCTACATCTACTCAATCTTAGTAAGGATTGTACCCTACTTCTTGATAAGGCAAAGAATATCGTCGAATTGAGTATCATAGAAGATCTCGAGCAACACATAGCAGATGATACTCTAGACTCTTAAAAAAAGTATTTTGATCTGTCATAAAACACTTTAAAAAACCTTAATAATTACTCATAATCTACCTTTATTAATTATTATTTAGGAGTAGATGTGAACTTTAAAAAAGCTTCCGTTCTAGCACTTGTGTTCTTTGTACAAAGTTGTGCAACTTACAATTATGCTAACAAAGTAAGATTAGTATCATTTGACGATACACCAACAAAGGGAAAATCAGTTGGAGCAATCCGTGGTGAAGACTGTACATGGACCGTTCTAGGTCTTCAATTAGGTGGACTACCAACTGTGGATAAGGCTTTCATTAATGCCAGAAATAGAGCAGGAACTCTTGAAGCAGCAGGCTTCAAAGACTCAAAGAGAAGTGACAAGAGTTTAAGATACGTGAATAACGTTTCGACAAAGAACGGTGGATTCAATGCAGGTATTGTAGCTAAGAACTGTATTGTAGTAACAGGAGTTGGTTACCTATGAAAAATATATTTATAATAACAGCATTAACATTACTTGTAGGTTGTTCACACAGAGTTAAGATTCTTGATGTAAGCGCCGTATCTATGAGTAAGTACCATCTTAAAAAAGGTCAAACTGCAACCGAGAAAGAAATGGAAGCAGAAGGACGTTTTTGTCCAGATCCATTTAATCAACAAGGTCAGATTGGAATGATGGATGAGGCGATCAAAGATGCTCAAAAGAACTCTAAGGCCGACTACTTAACAAATGTCGCTGTTTACAGAGAAGGAAATTGCGTCGTTGTTACTGGTACGCCAATGAAGATTGTCGCCAAAAGAAGAAAGAAGTAATTTAGTATCATGTTGCCCTCTTTTTAGAGGGCATTTTTTATAAGAGAAGCAGCGACTCGTTTAGCTCTTTGATTTCATCTCTAATCTTTGCCGCGTCTTCAAAACGTAAATCCTGAGCAGCAATTCTCATCTCATCTTTTAAAACTTTAACTCTCTTTTGAATTTCCTCTTTATTAAACTCAACATTTACTTTCTTGGTTACAGTTCTCTTCTTATTTCCTCTAAGAGTCTCAATAACACCACCACTGACAGCTTTTTTAATGGTTAATGGAGTTATGCCATGCTTTTCATTATAGGCCTCTTGAATATCTCTTCTTCTTTGAGTTTCACCAATTGCCTTTTTCATACTCTTTGTGATTTTATCTGCGTAAAGAATTACCCTTCCTTCAGAGTTTCTCGCTGCGCGACCAATAGTCTGAATTAGAGATCTTTCAGATCTTAGGAATCCTTCCTTATCGGCATCGAGAATACCCACTAAGGAGACCTCTGGGATATCAAGACCTTCTCTTAAAAGAT
>DDIK01000213.1 GCA_002338505.1 Bacteriovorax sp. UBA1852 | reverse complement strand
CAGCACTTCCAAGAGTTTTAAAGAGTGGACTCCATAGAGCAACGGCAAAGTCTGAACAAATTCAAAATGCATTGGATGCTACGGCCTTAGAGGTTATTCCAAAGGTTGAATTAAGACTCAATTATCTACAAATGATTGCCAATACTGCAACACTCTTTGGACTACTTGGAACTATTCAAGGACTAATTAAGTCATTCTCTGCAGTCGCTGCTGCAGACCCTTCAAAGAAGGCTCAAATTCTTGCAGATGGTATTTCACAAGCAATGAACACGACTTTCATGGGACTACTTGTGGCCATCACAATTATCATGGTTCATACATTTCTCAGTACGAAATCAGAAAAAATCATAAATGAGATTGATGAGTTTTCTGTAAAGCTTATGGATTTATTAACAACTAAGGAAGCGAATAAATAATATGTATCGTCGACCAAGTAGAAAAGCAAGAAAGCACGAGGCAGAGAAGCCAAATCTTATACCTATCCTAGATTCGGTATTTATATTTATCTTCTTTCTGCTAATGTCTGCAAATTTTGTAAAAATATTTGAAATCGGTAGTGATGTGCCAATCGTATCTGACGCTCAACCTCCAAAGAATAAAAAAGATCCTCTTAACTTAACAATGAAGATCTACCCTAACTCTATAAGTCTTCACACAGGACTAAATGAGAAGAGAGTTTACACTGTTAAGAAAGATGCCCAAGGTCAGTATGACTTCTTCACCTTAAGAGAAAGACTAATCTCTATAAAGGAAAAGAACGTTGACGAGAATACAATCATCATGATGCCTCTAGCAAATATATCTTATGAGGTTTTGGTGAAAATCATGGATACCGTAAGAGATCTTAAGGCAACAGATAAAGAAATTTGGAAATCAACAGCAGATGGTGTTGATAAGAAAATAACTATTTTATTTAATAATATTATATTTGGTGACCTTCAAAGCTAAAAAAGACTTATTATGAGAAAAAACAGTATTAGAAATCGTGGTGTAAGAAGAAAGAACAAGGTTCTAGACCTAGATATTACTTCTCTATTAGACATATTAGTTATCCTTCTAGTTTTTCTACTAAAGAGCTATGATGCAACAGGCATCATACTCAACGTATCAGACGAGATAACACTGCCACTTTCGCAGTCTCAATCAGTCAGCTCTGAAGGAGTCGTAGTTCAAGTCTCTCCTCAAAAAATTTGGATTGATGATGACGAGATTGTTAATCAGAATACAAGGAACCCTATTTCAAGAGGTATCATTCAACCGCTATATGATGAGTTAGTTTCTAAGAAAAATGAAATTAAATCAATTCAAAAAACCGTTGAAAATGCTCCAAAATTCACAGGACTCGTTAATCTTGTTGTAGACAAAACATTGAAATATAACTATGTAAAAACAATCATGCGAACATGTGCAGAAGCTGGTTATCAAAAATATAAGTTCGTAGTTCGCGGTGTAGAAGAATAATTAAAAGAATCTTGAAAACGTAAGATAAACCTCATCGTCATTTTTTAAAACATTTAGTCCTAGGCCATCAGCTTTATCTACTTTGTAACCTCGATACCCAATTTTATATTTCCAATTGTTATTAAATCTTTTAGA
Organism: Bacteriovorax sp. UBA1852; assembly: GCA_002338505.1. Taxonomy (GTDB): domain Bacteria; phylum Bdellovibrionota; class Bacteriovoracia; order Bacteriovoracales; family Bacteriovoracaceae; genus Halobacteriovorax_A. Next base: position 27,668 of record DDIK01000213.1, on the reverse strand, counting down.
AAAATTGATCAAATACAAAAGCTCAGACCTACTTGGATCAAAAAAGACACCGGAAAAAACCTCACTAGCATATGCATCATTTAACATCAATCGATGCCCAATAAATAAATCATTTTGGAACACATAAAGTTCTTCTTTAGCCCTCTTACTACCCTTTAAGGCAAACTGATATTCAAGGAAGACCATTGAATCAGAACCATTTGAATGGTTGAATTGATACTCATAACCTAAAGCAGCAACAGATCTATCAATATTTCTTACAATTCCTTGAGCTGTTAAAAGAGCCAAGTCCTTGTTATAAGCAGATGAAAAAATGTACTCGAACTTTAAGGTGTGTACATCATAGAAATACGTTCCTGAGAAAGTAAGGTTGAAACTATCTGAATAGTAGGCGGTAAGATCAGAGGTTGGAACAAGTCGAACGCCAGGCGAATTCACCCATGTATCGTAGCCCAAAGTAACAAAACTTCTATTTACAGCTTTTAATAAATTAAATTTCAACTCAAGGTCATCATATGTATTCTCAAAACCAATACCATATTGTGCTTGGTTAAAATCACTACTAACACTAGATTTTTTAACAATTGCAGCTGAAACAGGCCGGGAGCCATCAGCAACTCTTGAGCGAGAATCTGGAAAATAATTCTTAATTACCTTTGGCATGAAATATAGCTTTAAAATACCTATCTCACTTAAGTATGAAAAACTAAGAGCAAGCTCCCCTCTTTTTTTTATAGCCTCAACGTCTGAATCAATAATTCGAGAATTAACGATATCTGCAGGATGAAAAGATTCTAAGTCACTCCAATTAAAAAGTTGATAACCAGCAGTAACTATTAAATTTGAATATTCATATGAAATATATGCTTCATTGAGATCGATCAGATTACTCTGCTTGTAATAATGATTTAAATTTCCTGCAACATTAAGTTTAAACTCGAATGACTTCAAGCTATTATCTTCCTCTATTCTAAAGTTTGCAGCAAACTCATTGGAGGGCTGATAGTCCTTCGCTTCGTTAACAAAAGTTCGTCCGGTGAAATTTATAACTCCACGGCTCATAGCCATGAGATGAAATGAAAAAAGCGTAAAAAAAGCACATCGAAATAGCATAAGCTTATCTTAGGGAACGTTTATGTAGATCAGACTCTTTAACATCTTCGCCAAGACGTCTTTCACTCCATATAAACTTTGATTTCTTACCATTTTGCACATTGGCCATAGTTACTTCAGAAGCTCTATAAAATTCTTTTTCATTAACTTTATATTTTTTAAAGTTTCCAAAAACTGCTTTTTTATAGAGCTCATTTCTTTTATTATAATAGTTACTCGCGACTGTCGTTAACATTTTCTTAGACACAAATATTTCAACTCTCTTATAGTTTGACTTGTACTTTGATACACGATTTAGCATCCAGGTCTCATGACCATCTACCACAACATCCTTTACATAAGAAAAATTGTACTTTTCAATCGTCTGCGCAGTTAGATCTGCATAAGAAAATTCACTGCCCATAAAAGAAGAGCCTCGAGTTCTCGAATTGATTTTCTTCACTCGCTTTAATGAGGGGAGAAATAACCACTGATCATCATCCTTATCTGTTTCCCGATAAGACCAAGTTAAGAGCTTAGTCCCCTTTACATCATTGGGTTTTAAAAATGTCATTAAACCTTTTATAACATCCTTTTTTTCTAGATTTGCACCCTTCATACCGCGAACTAATGTCGTACCGGATGAATCGATAAGAATCAACTGCATGCTAGAGGACTCACTACCATAGCCTTTATTGGCCTTATCCATATCTCTTGCGATCTGCTCGCCTTTTTCTACATTTGCTTGCAACGAAAGAGTGAAAAATATAAGAATCAGTAATTTCACTACCTGCTCCTTCCATAAAGATTTAGTGGGGTATTAACACTAACCTGCCCACCACCTTTTGGCTGAGGAAATCTTATCGTCTTTAGATGAGAAATAACGCATCTTGAGACAGATTTTGGTAATTTCTTGTCGACTGATTTTGTTGTCGCAAATGTGACATTTCCACTTCGTCCAATGACAAAGTTCATTAACATGACACCTGATACACCACGATTTGAAGTATCTAGAACACGCTGATAACAATGTCTAAATTGTGGTACATTCTCAAGAAGAATTCTCATGATATCGTTTCTATCAATAGAACCTAAAATCACCTCACGAAATGGCATTCCCGCGATATATACCTTCTTTTTCTGGACGAGACCATCTGTACCACGACTTGAGGCGACAGTACCAGATGCGCTACCACTAAGAGACCCCGTTGATTTACTGACATTAGCAGTTTCTACCTGTGCTGACTCATCAACAGACAATTCGACGCCGTCATTAAAGCTCTCACGCGCTCCAATAGTATTTGCACTGGCTGCAATTCCACCACCCTTGGCCATAAGATTAGAAATTGATGAACTAAAGTCAGCTGATTTATAGACATCAACTTTTCCTCTACTTTTACTTCTAGACTTACTTTTAGAAGCAGATCTTTTTACAGACTTCGATCTACTTTTTGTAGACTTCTTAGGGGAACTATTCTTTACAACCTTTTTCTTATTTGTAGGGCCTTTCTTTGGAGGAGCTTTTCTTGCGACCTTCTTAGACTTTGCTTTTTTCACACCAGCCTTCGGTGTAGTAGCCTGTTTTTTAGCAACTTTCTTATCAACGGTTTTGACTTTAGGAGCTGTTTGCTTAACTTTTTTCTTAACTCGCTTTGTTACTTGATTTTTACGCTTTGAAGTTCGAAGTTTTTTAGGCTTATAGATGATACGTGCAAGCCTCTCTGGAACTTTCTCTTTCTCTAGCTCTGGATCAACTTCATAAGTTGTCAGCGCCGCTATAACTCCCGACATAAGTAGGATAAAAATTAATAAGAACTTCTTAAAGTCCCTATCTCTTCTTAAGACAGGAGCTGTCTTAACCTTTGGTGGTGCTTCATCTCCCCTTACAAAGATTTTAATATTATCTTTCTCAAAAAGATGAATATCCTCTTTAGTTAAGACATCTTTATTTCCACCACCGTGTCCACCATCTGCATACTTCAAATGCTTAAAACCATCTAAAGGGTTAACAAATATTTCATCACCTTTAATTTCAAGAAGTGGTATTTTTTCTTTTAATCCTAAGTATGGGAGCTCTATATCAAAAGAGAAACCCTGTCTCTTTCCAACAAGATTGTAAGTTCCATTTTTATCCGGAACAAAATCAACGGAAAATATTTTTTCATTAAATAAAATAATAATCTCTGCCGCACGTTTGTTAACCTCATACTTAAATATAGGGTAGACAATTCCTTCGTCTTCAAAAATATATTCTGAAAACTGTAGATCAGGATCTTTACTTAGAGGGTAGTTATCATTGTATTCTGACTCATCAGAATGTGATGTAGTTTTTTGAATTTCTTGAGTAGTCGTCTTAGGAAGTTGAGGTTTCTTGTACTCGGTTCTCAAAGATTTTGGAACGTCAACTTTTGATGTGTTTTCCGAAAAGACAAAGTTATACTTTCCTATACTAATAATATCATCTGATTTAATCTTAAGGGAAACAACCTCTTCATTATTAACTGATATTTTAGATTCAGGATTAAGTGAATAAACAAAGATATCTGTGTCATTAAATTCAATCAAACAGTGAATTGCTGAAATTGAAGAACTTTTGATTTGTAGATCTGCGGTATCACTAGAGCCAACAATAATTCTTCGCTTCTTCGGTAGCGCAAAAGACTTATCACCAAGACCTAACTGAAAAGTTTTATCTGTATTCACATTATCTCCTATCTCATCCTCTCGAGGCCCTTCATCATTTCGAAGTTAAAATTAGGCTTATTAGGGAGTCTATTTTTAAATTTTTTAAGATATCTTCTAGAAATTGTGAGTTCTCCAGGGGCCCCAAGGTCTCCCTCTACACTAATTTCACCTAAATTTATCTCTTCAAATTTTTTGTACTTATAAATGACCTTTCCTTTATTTTGAGCAATAGCAGATAAAGAAAATAAGAGAATACATATTTTAAAGATTTTTAATTTTTTCATATACCGCTCTCTCTTGAGAATTGAGATCTGTTGAACTCAAAAACTCATCTAATGATTTGATTTTATCTGATTTACTAAGCTTAAAGGCGTAATATAGTGCCAAAGCACCTTTCTTGGTCTTTAGGACTTCACTATCAATTTTTGATAAATACTCGAGTGCTCCACTAGAGTCGTTTTCAAAAAGTTCAGTATACGCAAGAGAAAGATAGATATCTTTGTCTCGTATAGAAACACTTCTATTTAGACTTAAGAGATACTGTCTGGCCTTTGCAACTAGTCCGTAACGAATATATAAATTTGCTAGATTATATTTTGGAGTTTTAGAACTCTTATTAACAATAAGAGCTTGTTCAAAAGCTGCCTGAGCTTTTCTGTCTTTTGACTCTAAAAGATACACAACGCCGAGGTTATTTATTGAAGGAATAAACTTTTTGTCAAGAGTTGAAGCTCTTCTATAAAAAATCTTAGCCTTCTTTAAGTTTCTTTGTAAGTAATAACAAGTCCCGACTTGATTCCAATACGATGGATTTGACTTATACTTATCGTAATACTTTGATGAAAGCTCTGCCGATTCCTGAAACTTACCTTGATAGCACAAAAGAACTATTTTTGAGATAGGATCTTTAGGATCTAAATTACCATGAGAAATTTTCTGCAAAGACTCATCACTTAAAGCATCTTCTACCAGATCACCGATATTATGATAATCAAGATTATCATTGTACCTTACTCTCTTTGCTGGCTTGAAGTCATCATTTGAAACACCTTTAAGCTGTTCATCAAGCCAAGACTGATCTTCAGAGCTGACTTTAGTTGTAGAAGAAGAACACCCAAAAAGAAGTAGCCCTATGATTATTACTAAGTATCTATTCATACTAACGCCCTCTCCTATCCATTATGACCCAATCATTAAAAGGAATGAACTCAATCGACTTTCTGACATAGTCACCATAGTCTTTTACAAGTACTCCATTCTTTTCAACTTCAGCTTTTAGCTCCGCTTTAAATTGGCGCGCTTTTTGGAGAACAGGGGATACAACACCATTCATACTACCTTTAAACGTTTTGACATATTCAGAGCTTTTGTCTGGGGGTGTAAACTGACGAACTTCCGTAGCAAAAGATTCGTAAGAATCAATAAGAATCTTATAAGTGGAAACCATAGCTTCACCAGATCCTATTTTTAATACTCTTGCAGATTCATTTGTAAGATCAGCTAAGATTTTAAATTTTCGCTGTAAAGTAGAATTATAAACCTGCTCTGGAAACTTCAAACTCAAAGACTTTAGCTTCGCAGAAGTTCTTTTAAGAATAGAGAGTTTCCCTGTTGCTACCTCATCTAAAGCACTAACAGAAACTCTTCTCTTATTCTTAGCTTTTGAATATAGAAAATTGATATCTTTACTAAGAAAGCTAGGAACAGCTTGACCACGAATAAGATAGAGGTTGCGTAACTTACCAGCGTTATCTAACTTCTTATAAACACCTGTATTTATTCTTCTATAATAATCACTTGCTCGTGAAATATTCTTCGTATCAAGGTAATGATCAAGAAACCTTTCATTCAAATCCTCTTGCATACTTTTTGAATAACGACATTTCTTTAGCTGAGTCATTGCATATGATTCGATATTAGATATATTTTCAAAATGACTACTCCCCATAACAACATAGTTCTCAAGTACTGAATCTTTTAACTTACTCCGCACACTACAAATCTTATCAAGAAAGACTTCACTCAACTTGATACCACGATCAAATTTTTGTCTTAAGAAAATATCAACAATAATCATCTTCATTGATGAAGCATGCTTACTCACATCTCCTACGGGCATCTCGGAAATTGCACGATTCAGCCATAAATACATAAACTCAGAATTACCTAGTTCATAGAATAGAACAGCTATATTATAAGCTGAATTACTCTTGGCAGCGGCAGTTGTTTCAGGATCACTATATAACTTTAAATAACCACGTAAGGCATTAAGCTTATCTCCTTTATTTCGAGACTTCTCAACTCCAGCCATTTGAGTGGTCAGCACTATTCTGTTTAACTTATTCACAAAGCGACTACTAAGATTCACATTACTAGTCTTAAGCTCTCTAGCAAAACTAAGCAGTCCTTTTGAATCACCTTGTTTCTTATAGCTATCAACAACGCGACCAATCATGGCCTCTATCTTTCCTCTTGAACGAGGGAAACTAGTTGCATACTGAAAGAACACTTTCTTAGCGTTATCAAGTTGCTTAAGTTCATCTATATAGAAAGAAAATAGCTTTTCGCCAGCTCGGCCCTTCTTCTTTTGGTCATTTGTCGACTTAATAAAAAGTGTATAAATGGAGGCATAGTACTTAAGTCGAAGTGCTTTTGGTAAGCTTTTAGAATCGACGACAGTTAGCATACTCTCGATAGATCGAGTGTAGAATTTAGATTTCGTATTACCAAGATTTAAAACCTTTTTATACTGCTCTAGAGACTTTTCATAAAGTTTACCTGAGAAATAACTTTCCGCTGCATAGAAGTAAGACTTTTCTTTTAAAGAAGGATCATGCTTTGCTGCAATTAAATACAATTCACCTGCATAATTAGCCAACGCTCTAAGAACTTTTGGCCTTCTTTGGTTATGTTGTTCATTCAGAGCTTTTTGTAAAACAGCGGCGCGCTTTGAAATATAGAAGAGTACCTCTTTTCTGTCAGCCTTACTCATTTTATAAGTCAAAGACTCATTTGCTCTTTTAACGAAAGTTCTATTCGAGTTATATTTATCTAAGATATTCAAGATCTCAAGAAGAGACTTAATTGTGTATTCTGAGTTCTTCATTAAATATGCACTATTAAACATATTCAAAGCTTTCGTATACTTTTGTTTCCCATTTAAAAACTCACCCATTTCGTAGAAATTCTTTGCAGTATCACCACCAACTTTAGAGTAAAAACTTTTAGCTGTTTTTAATTTTCCTTGATCTGTATAGAAGTAACCAAGGTCACGCTGAGCAAGATCTTTCTTACTTACGTATTTTGGATTATTACTAAGCCTCCAGACGTCTTTCATTTGTTTTTCAGCTGTTTTCTTCTTCCCAACTCTGTAATTCGACCATGCTAAATTATACAGATATCTCGTATACCATTTATCGTTTTTAAAGTTGTTAATTACTAAGTTATAATGTTTCCTTGCTGGTCGATAACTTCCATCTCCATAGAAAATATCTGCGATTGCAATATTAGAATTATTGTAAGCACTAGAATTTTTACGCGAGAGCTTGATTGATCTTCGCAGAAGTTTTTTTGCTTGAGAAAGATTACCATTCTCTTTTTCGTTGAAGGCTAAGATATAGTAAACCTCACCCACGTCCTTAAAGTTTTTGAAGTTCTTGATTATTGCGTACCCTGTCTTTTGCGCCTTAACAAAGTAGGACTTAGATCTTGCATAAAACTTGCGCTTATTAATTCTCTGTCTTTGCTTAATTGAAAGCTTGAAGAAATCATCATTTTCTTGATCTCTGATGATTCTACCTTTTTCTAAATATGCTTCTGCAATCCGAAGAAGTATAGTTGGGTTTCTATTGTTATTAACGCGTGAAAGTCGTGACAATTCGCTAATTTGTTCATCAATAACCGAAGCGAGCTGTTGTCGTCTTGTCGATAAGTTATTGGCATATGTTGAAATGAATATAAGAATTAATACTAAATACTTCATCTTTAATTACACTCCGACTTTAAAGCAAAAACATAGTCCCCTAATTCATCTGCCCAAAACTCACCATTAAAGTTCCAAAAATACTGCTTTTGAGATCTTTGAAGATATGCAATATCTCCTCGCTTGCCAAAATCTTGAACACCTGAGTAAAGTCTATCTTTACGACGTGACAAAATCTCTAGTTTTAAATAACTCATACCCGCAAATGATTTTGAAAGATGAGAATGGGCAATCTTAAAAGTTCTTTTTACATATGAACCAATAAGTTTCTGTTGGAGATTTAGAGAGTCCTTGAGGTTTGTTGTTAAAACTTTCCTTAGTCTTCTATCACTCACTCTTTTAATAATATCAATTTCTTCTTTTCCTCTTTTATAACTATCAAATAAGTTTAAGAAAGCAGGGTCTTTTAAGACACTATCGAGTAAAGAGTTTATAATATTCGAATCAGACTTCTTACCTTGCGTATAAGAAGCTGCTATTCTGAAATAATATTTCAGATCACTTTTTCTTCGCCCAAGAATTCTTCCCAGGCCACGTGTTTCGCTTTCATATTTCTTATAATACTCTTCAATAATTTTTGAAGCGTCATCATAAAGGCACAACTTGTAAAAAGATAAGGCATTTAAGACGTCTATCTCAGGATTAAAAATATACTTGAGAACAGGTGATCGATAAGTAACTAGTTTACCTAATGTTCTATTATAATCGCCTTTATAATAGCTATTCCAAGCCTCTTCAAAGAGAAGTTCCGGCCAAATAGTTGAGCTCTTATCAATATCTAAATACGCAAGTTCAGCCTGAGAGTATTTCCCTGCAGCATATAGAGATCTCGCAATTCCAGCTCGACAGTAGTCTCTATTTATCTTTAACTGTCTTTGTCTTAGCTTTGATGAATCATCAGATAATGCAGATGTCGACAGACTAATGCATTTATTAAATTCACTGATACTTTTTTCATATTTTTTCTCGAACGAATAAATCATTCCCAGAAGATGTGTAGCAAAAGGTCTCATTGAATGTTCTTTTTCAATACTACTCGTCAATATCGTACGCGCATCACCTAATCTTCTCTTTCTTAAAAGCTTCTTAGCTAAAATATATTTAATTGTTGGTGCATTAGAAGTATTAAGATACTTCTCAGGCAGAAGAACAAATTGACGATCTCCAACCTTTTCGACTACTTCATCAACAAGTAAATCAAAATTCTGATTTTTTACATTACCTGAACTCACAAGATACTCTTTCAAGTAAGGCACAGAAGTGTGATATAGCCCTTGAGAAGTTAAACTCTTAATAATCCCTGGATAGTAGTCAATCCTATTTCTCTTTATTAACTTATTCCAAATATCACTATTAGCACTAGCTATTCCTGTAAAGAGAACTAGGGCCACAATTATTTTTTTCATTCTCTCCCCTCTCTATAAGTCATAAACTAGCGAACCTACCAAATCAAAATTTGAGTAGATATAGTCTTCAGGATTATTTACTCTTGCCTGAAGTGCTTGATAATGAACAGCGTTTAAATCAAACCTGACACTCCAGGAAGTGTTCACGAAGAACTTTGCTCCAAAGTTCCAAAGAATTCCTGTATGAGACTCTTGAACTTCTGCTGCGAATGGATCTGATGTGACAAATTGATCTCTATTATTAGTTTCTGTTAAAGTTGCTAAACCTAGACCAAACAGAAAATCGACATAAATAATTTTATTAAACGTATTAATCTTACTGTAAAATGGTGACCACATGAACATAGCTCCATAGTACCCATCAACAATTCTTCGAAAAGGAATTGTTCCTGCACCCGCACTCGATGATCGAACTGATTTTGCAGCTTCGTTTTCTTCTCCAGAGTTAAGTGAATATACAAATTCAAAACCGTAATTTTCAGTAAAGAAATAACCTGCTCTCGCCTGTATTGATGTAGCATCAACAAATGAACCAGAAGTAGTCATTCCATAACCGGCAGTTACATAGAAACGATTTATCTTTCTAAATTTTCTATTTTGTAAAACATAAACTTCTTTATCTTTATCAAGCCACGAAAAGTCATAGAGGTCTGTCTCTAGAGCGAATATCGAAGTAATACATAGAAAAGCTATTAACGGTTTTAAAATTGAAGTTAAAAATGTCATACACACACCTGAAGTAAAGTTCTTTTACCTCATATGATAACATTTCAGTTAGTTACTCACTGCTTATGGCATAAATTTCCATAGAGACAAATTTCACAATGATCTAGTTTTTGAGTAGAAAGATCGGATAAGTTTAACCAACGATGATAAAGTTCATTTTTGATCTCATTCATTGAAAGTTCCTTAGTAACAATCTCTTTTGAGTCGACTAAAACAATTGATAACCTTATCGTCTCATTAACTTTATAGCCTATACTTTGCAGGCCATATGCATAAGCTTGAAGTTGATAGAAATACTGAGTTTTATCATCTTCGAAGCATTCACCAGTCTTGAAGTCCCATACCTCTAGGACAACATCTTTTTCTGAAATAAATAAGTCAGGTATACCTGTCACCATTTGTCCAAAAAAAGAAAACTTTATTTCCGTTTCACTATTTAATTCTTTTCCAGCGGAAACTTCTTTATCGATGAGGTTTTTTATAAAATCGAATGTATCAAAGTCAGTGATCTTTACTTCTTTCCCATTTATATAATTCTCAATTTCTTTATGAACTCTAGTACCTCTTTGAGCATCCGAGGTACCGACCCTTTTTGAGACTTCGATGTCATGATCCTTATAGAAAGTATCTATATCTTCATCAAGTTTTAAAATTTGAGAATAATAGAACTTCTTAGGACACAGGGCCAACAATGAAAGCTTTGTTACAGAGAGCTCTGAAACAATACCTAGAGACAATCCCTCTGATTGAAGATTTACACCTAGATTATCAATAAAATACAGTGGTGCAGAATTAGTCACTTCAGTTTGCGAATCAGTGTAAGGAAGACTTTCCTCATTAACTGTCACGTTATCTTCCCTGATTCTCAAAGCATTAATCCAAGAGTCTTAGTAATCAATTTGCGCTTTTCCATTAAGATTAAAATCATTCCAATATATTCTCTTAACCGCTCTAGTACAAGCGACATAGAGAAGTCTCTTAGACTCAGAAAAGTCCTTATGGTCACTTAAAAGCTTTTCATAAATATAGTATGGTGACTTATAAAGTTTCTTTCTCTTTGTATGCGGTGTCCACTTAAATGACGAAGGTAATTTACCTATAACATCCTTTAAAGGGATCTTACGTCCATTATTGTGAACACCTCCAAGAATTATATTTTCAAATTGTAATCCCTTCGAAGCGTGAGCTGTCATAATAAAGACTTTAGGATCATGCAAGTAATTAAACTTTGTATTATATGACTTGCTACTGATAGTCCTCAGAAAGCTCCAGATCTCATCGATCTGATCCGCACAGGTCTCGCAGATCTCCATGACTTTTTGAAAATTATTCTTTGAAGATGAATTTGAAATTCCGAGCTTGTACAAGAACTTGATAAAAACTTGGTGAATTCCAAGTAAATCCATATCGACGAGTAATTGTCTTGAACTACTTAATATCAAATCATCATCTTGTATTTTGTAATTGTAGTGAACAAGTACTCCATGAATATAGAAATTAAAATATCTCTGAAGTCTTTTCGTGTCTGTCTTAGCTTCTTTAACTTTCAATGCATAATCTATGACCGTTTTAAAAATTACGAGAATGGGGTCTTCTGCATAAGGGACCTTAACTTGTGCTTGAAAAGGAATTTCATTTTCAATCATCATTGCAATTAGTCTCTTACTAGGTTTTAAATTCTTATATAATATGCAAACTTCCCCATCTAATTCTTTTATTAACTTTAAGATAGATTGTGCTTCTTGCTCCTGATAGTCCTCAGCATCGAATTTCTTCTTCGTTTCTGATTCAAAGTCTTTCTTTAGAGCAATAATTTCACCACCAAGACTTAGCTTATCCTTAGGGTGTGCTTGATGATCAACCGCAACGGAAAAAGAGTCATGCCCCTCATATCCTTTTCCTAAAGAAAAGATATGCTCAAAGAAATCATTATTATATTCAATAATTTCTTTTTCAGATCTGTAGTTATTACTTAAAAAGAGATTTGATGGAATTTTGTTTTCGGTTTCATTAAAAACACCTAATTCTCCACCCCTAAAACCATATATGGCCTGTTTACGGTCACCGACACAAAATATTTTTTGAAAGTCATTTCTCACTATTTTTTTTAAAATATCGAATTGAACCCAAGATGTATCTTGATATTCATCAACAATAAAATAGTCATACTGAGTCGTAACGGCTTCAACTACATCCTCGTTATCCAAGTCCTTATAAACCAGATACTCGAGATCAGAAAAAGAGCACTCTTCAGTATAGTAGTACTCTGCTTCAATATACTTAAAAAGATTCAAGAGAGAAGCCTGCCAACCTAGAAACTGAACTTGATTATTTTCAAAGACTTCTAAGTCTTCGCAATTTTTCTTTAAGAAATCTCGTAGAACTTTACCATCATTTACATAGTCGGCGTACTCTGGAGGAGCCTTCTTACTGACCTGAAGTCGACCAACGGATGAAAATAAATTTAAAATTGCTGAAAATGAACTTATAGTAGGCTCATTTTCCTTTATTTCGTTTAATCCCTGCAAGAGCTTATACCAGGCCTTATCTGAAAAATCATCAATTGGGACGAGATCATACTTAGTATCCCAAAAGCTAGAAAACCCAAGTAGCTCTAGAATATCTCTTATGTACTTACTTTCATTAAACTCATCATTTTCAACTTTTCGACTCCACTCATCTCGAAGTTCAGGAGAAGTAAAAATTGAAACCATTGCATTTATAATATGTGAGACATTCTTAAGAATGACATCCTCTTGCACATTCGTTAACTCAAACCACCTTAAAGATATTTTTTCTATCTTCTCTTTAATTTGATTTTCATCAACAAGCTTCATATTAAGAGGTGCCTTAATTAGCCCCTGTTTAATAAGCTTCATACAAAAGCCATGTATTGTCGTAATTGTTAATGAAGACAAGGCATTTTTTACAACAGATGCTCGTTTTAAGTCTTCTCCATCAAATCTCTTAAAGACTCTATTGCGAATTTCACCGGCGGCATCATTGGTAAAAGTCATTAAAACAATTTTATTAAGATAAGACTTAAGCTTTTTTAAAAGTTCAAGATCAGTTAATTCATCATTATTCTCAACAAATGAATTAGTAAGATAATAAACATGCTCAACTAAAACAAAGGTTTTTCCAGAACCAGCTCCTGCATTTAAAAGAACTCCTCCTTGATGATTTATCGCCTTGAATTGCTCTTCATTCGGTGTTCTCATCTTATGCCAGCTCCTCGAGTACAAACGGGATTTGCAACACAATAATCACATGCACCATTAGACTTTGGCATAGCGAGAAATTCAACATCTGTATTCATTTTCTGAACAACCTCTGTTTCAAACTCAGCGTAAGCTTGTAGCTTTTCTTGAAAGCTATCTTTAAAGACACTTGTTTTCATACCACCAAATAAGAGATCACTCCAAACACAATCATCAATCATGTAAATTCGTGACTCACTAAGATCAGCTAAGCTCAAATATCCGACGCCTATAATCTTGCCCTCTAACTGAGATAGCCTTTGAGAATAGAACCACATTTGAATTTTATTAAATTCTTCAAAGTCTTTCTTTGAAGGAACACCCGTTGAGGATCTCTTAAAGTCAATTGCCAAGTACTTCCCATCAAGTTCAAGTATTAAATCTACTCTCCCACTAACAAGTGGATCAATTGTATTTAAATCATATTCAAATATAAACTTTACCCCAAAGCTGTTTTTAACACTTAGAAGCCTTTGAATAATCTCTGCGGTATAGGCAATGATCTCTTCTAGTGCTGAATCAAAATTTATTCTTGAAATAATGAGGCCATTACTTTTAATTTCATTTTTTAAAAGTGTTTGTCCTAGTGTCTTATGAGTCAACTCATCGTACATATTGTTTTGATCTAGAAATTTTTCGATCAATAAATGCTCAACGAGCCCTTTAATATCAGGTGTAATTTGAGTTCGACCTCTGACGAGTAAGTTGACTCTATTCTTATACTCGTAAGCAAACTTTCGCGGACAATCAATATAAGACTGTATTTTCGTCGCAGACAATAGTCCCTTAAAGTCTTCATTCTCTACAGGAATAATTGGTGCCTGTATTTTTAAATCATTCTTGATTTTCGATATCTCCAAGTCAATACTTTCTAAAACCTGCTCCCATTCGTAACTATCTTCAAACGCGCCATCTTCAAAAATAATTATTCCTCCATCGTTAGCAAATTGAAACAAGTCCGAGCTTATCATGAGAGCTTCAAACTTTTTATTTTGTCTAGGCCCATAGGCACTTAGAACGCTTAATACATCTGCAGAATAATTACTATTTTCTCGTAGAGATTTATCGGCATTTTTGTCGATAAATAAGTATTTCGAATATCCTTCCTCTAAAGTTCCTAGTGAGTCTCGATCGAGAACTTTCATCTCACATTCTTTAATTAAACTAACCATAGATGTTCGCGGTAAATCTAATTGAAGAACCTCTTTTAAAATAAGAAGATCACTCCACTTAAGTGACTCATTCTTATCTGAATAGTTTTGAAAGCGATCCAAAAGAGAATCAAACATAAAGAGAATTTTAAAGGATCTCATATTCTCTACATCGAAGTAGGCTTTTCTCTCTTCTTTAGACCAGTTTAAAATACTTTCTACACTTTGCTCTTTAGACCAATCAAATTGGTCCTGAAGTTTTGAGTAAATAGAATTAAGATTAATAGAAAATATATCAACATTAGTCTTTAGCTCTACACTCTCTCGTTGAAATGATGATAATTCATTCAAGCCAGAAGCTTTGTTAAAATCTATAAAAGATATCTTCTCATCTTTCTTTAAAATCTTGTCTAAATACTCCGTTAGTCTTCCGACAGGAACTTGAAATGCTTTTATCTGAAGTTTAGCATGAAGCGTCACATCTGCGTATTCTTCAGTCGAGAGCCAATAAGGCCAATCAAAAGTATCAATTTCGCTAAGCACTTTTTTGGGTAATGGAATTACCACAAAAGAGCTAGATGTGAGTGCTTTGATCATATCAATTTGAATAGCATTGAGATGATCGAATCCCCAAAATACATATCCTGACTTCTCTGTTCCAGAGTATTGTGACCCTGCTAGTGCATAAGACTTTTGCTCGTCAATAATATTTGAACTTTCAAAGTAATGATAAAATAGAATTAAACCGTCAAAGACATCTTCTGTAATAAAGTCCTTCAACTCTTCAATTACTCCAATCTCTAATGAGTAACTACGTATCTCTGTAAATAAATCAAAGACGTACCTAAAGCTATTATAATTCTCATTTGCTTTAATCTTCCATATTGTCCAAAGCTCCATCAATAATTCTGATTTTGACTTTCGCAAGTCTCCATCAGTTCCCAAAATATCTTTGATGAATTTTGAAATCGTAATACTCTTAACTTGAGAATACTTCGAAGAAATCGCGATTTCTCTAAATATATCTGACTTAAGTGGACTAGGTGTCACTGCAGTCCAACTGATTTCTTGATCTAATTCTTTAAATATAGAAGAAACATGCCCTTCATATGGTAAAATCTTTAACATTTCGCTCTTTAAAATAATTGATTTTCATAGTAATAATAGACTCTCTAGTCTCATCAATAAAAGGATAACAAAATGTTAGTTGAAAGTCGCTTATTTAACTTTATAGATTCAAAGAATGGCTTTGCATTATCATTCCTCGATGGCTCAAAAGTTATCAACGACTTAGCAATTATCCATGATGTCAAAAGTGAGGGCTTCTTATTTTTTCGCGATGCTACATTATCATCACTTCAATTACTCAATTATTTAAAAACCGGTGAAAGCATGGGGTTCTTTGTAGATTCAGATAATCCATACTTCAGATTTAAACTCGAACTGAACTCTGACGGACTCATGAGAACTCTTCTACTCCCAGAAGACTTTAATGAATTACCAAAGATTTTTTCAGGTAAAGTTAGAATTATAAAAATGTTCCCAAACAAAGCCGCTCCTTATCAGTCAATCCTAGAGGCCAAGGCTAAAAACTTCGAACAAGTCATTAATGATATTTTAAAAGAATCATATCAACTAAAATCAACCGTCAACTTATCAAGCACAAGTGATCAATCTTATATGCTTTCAAAGCTTCCAGAAATTAATGTTAATAAAGAAGAAATTGTCTCAAGCACCCCTTTGAAAAAATATCATGAGAACATTCAAGATTCGCTTAATAACCTATTCACTAAGGCCACATCAGATAAAGACGAGATCGTTAATTCAATCGAAAGCCTGGGCTTTAGCTTCCTCTCAACAAAAGAGATCAGCTTTAAGTGTAGCTGTTCAAGAGACAGAATGCTTAGCGGGATTTTAAGTCTTACAGGGTCTAATAGTATGGAAGATATTTTTGATAATAAGCCATCTCTTGAGGCCAAGTGTGACTATTGTAAAACGACTTATCTCATTACGAGAGATGAGATTCAAGCGCTACTGAAATCATAACGAGACTGACAAATACAACCTCAGTTCATAGTCTACAGAAGTCAGACTCAACTCTTCACCAATATCGTAAAAGTTAGAGACTACATGTGCTCTAATTCCTGTGTTTACAACAGGGTTGTGAGTACCAAAAGTAAATCGAATATTTAAATTTGCACCATATTCATCCAACCTTCTTTTTATGTCGCTCTTGATATAAATATTTTCTTGATAGCCAAAACCTAAAGAGGAGATCCCCGCAATATAGAAGTACGAGCCTACACTCCACGTCAAGCCAGGACCAAACCCAATACCATATTGCCGTAATTCTAATTGACTGATATCTGTAAGATAACTTCTATTTTGTATAAATTCGCCTTGAACTATTCCCAATCCATCAGTTACCTTCAAACGTGAGTAGAAGATATTTAGAATCCAAGAAAAATCACTCTTTATTGATTGATTAGCACCTGAAACTGACGCCCTAAGATCAAAAGACCGATTTAAAGGATACATAAACTGAATAAGATTAAGTTGTGAACCTAACTCGTTGCGGACTAAACAACTTGTGCAGCCGGGTTTACCACCATTCTCTGTTGAGCTAAACCCTTTATACTTTTTATAAAAACCTTCAAGCAGAGTATTCCCAAAATAAATACCAAGTCTTGAATCTACATAATCATCATTTCCGACATCACTTTTACCAAAATTACTATTAGGTATCTTAAAACTATACTGAAAAAAGAAATACGGTGCTGAGATTTTTGTACTCAAATGAAAACTAGAATTTGGTACATATGTGACAACGTCACTGCCATCTTTAACAAGTAAAGAATGATTAGGTTTTTTAACTGCTGTTGAAAATGTTAAAGCTAGAGTCTCACTAGAAATGAAAAGTAAAATTAACATAATATTCTGATACTTGATTATCATAGATTCAAAAGGTCTTTAAACGGAATTTCAAATTCCTGAGTTTGCCAAAACATTCTATTATAGATCTCATATTCAGGATAAGAGCCACAAAAGTTTTCAGCCTGTGGTCCATAGGCCCAGATAGGTCCAGTCATGGACTTCTGCATTCTTCTTAAGTTTAAACTCTTTCGTGAAAAACTTCTTCCTAAAGATACATTCATTGATTGAGTACCACTAACGAGAAAGAGAACATTTTGTTCAATATTTACAATTCTAGAAAATACTTGATTTATAAAAAGGTTAATCTCCTTAATTTTTTTTAAAAAACCTTCCTTATCTCTCTTATTAATGTGATTCATGAGAGTATAATCTGAAATCATCATATATTTATTTTTTGAGACTTTTAATTCATCCCAAATTTTAAAAAAATTATTTTCTAGCGAAGAGAAGCACTCACCCTTTGCACAGGACTTGTCACTGAGCCTTTGACCGTCTGATACTTCTACCTTATCTTGATAATGAAAAGTGTTCTTTGCTGTTAAACCCTCTTTGGAGGTAAACACAGCAGTATTTTTAAAGAACTCCTTATCGCACTTCAAAGCATCACTATAAACACTTCCACCAACTTCTAATAAAACGCTCTTATAAGCAAACGGCTTGAGCTTGTCCCAAATCGGCACGAGAGAGACTTCGCTACACTGATTGAGTGAACCAGCACTTCCAGTCATCTGCGAAACTAAAGACGTGGCAATATTAGTTCTCATTTTTGTAAGATTATGCGCCCAGGAACTTCCAAAGCAAGTGAAGTTCTTTATAGCGATATACGTTGCGCCCTTTATCGTCTTCTCATCAAGAAATAAGAACTGCTCTTCACTCAGGCCAGGGATCACAAGGTGTATAATCCCTGTGGGTGGGGAGTTGAAGCTATGCGGTCTTAAATTAATAGTCTTAGTTCTCGCACAAGATAAGCAGAACAATAAAATGGATATATATATAGCTTTATTCAATGAACATTCCTAAAAATTCTTTCTCGACCAAATCGGTCAGACAACATATAATAAATCATGGTATTTACTAACAAATTTCTATTATTATAACGATAAAGTACAATAATTATAAGATATTAATTTTACCACGTCACAAGGGAAAAAGTTATGAATGAAGTTCTCGCAAACGAGGCAACCCGTGAGATATTTTGGAATATTCCATTCTCATTTAAAGTTGTCATGTATGTCCTATTCTTTGCCGCAATGGGAATAATGATTAAAGGCTTTTGGGATAAATTTGTTTTTATTACCAATGGAGAAGGCTTTAAAGGTATTAAGAAATTACTACCTGAAAAGTTAAACTGGGGAAGCTTTTTTAGAACAGCGCTTCTTACGGGAAAAGTTCCACGAGTAAAAAGTGTAGCAATTTTTCATGGCCTAATCTTTTGGGGTTTTGTCATTCTATGGATTGCAACAGATCTCGTCGCAATTCATGCAGACACGCCATTTAAAATTTATAAAGGCCCTGTATATATTGTTGTATCATTTCTTGCTGACATTGCAGGTCTTATGCTACTTGCAGGTTTAGGACTGGCCTACAAGCGAAGATATATTGAAAAGCCTAAGTACCTTGAATCTACTGAACCTAAGAGAGAGCTCTTCATGTACATCATGTTAGCGGCCCTTGTTATCCTAGGATATCTAATTGAAGGTGTGAGAATTATGGGAACCGGTATGCCTGTTGGTGAAGCTACTTGGTCACCTGTAGGATGGGTTATTGCCTCACTCTTTAATACATTTGGACTTGGCGACTATACTTGGGCAATGATTTACAGAACTATGTGGATGGTTCATATGATCAACACAATGGCATTTGTCGCTTCGATTGGTTATTCAAAGTTTTCTCATATTTTTATGCTTCCATTTGCAGCTCTCTTAACTCCAGCGAGAAGAGGGGCGATTTTAGGGGCCATGGATTTCACTGATGAAAATGCAGAAACGTTTGGACTTGGAAAGCTTTCGGAGCTAACAGCAAAGAATCGTTTTGATCTTTTAACATGTGTAGAGTGCGGAAGATGTACTAATGTCTGCCCAGCAAATGCTGCAGACAAGCCACTAGATCCAAAGAAAATTATAACAAAAGCCAGAGACCTTGCTTACGCAACTAGTGAAGCCGGGGAAGCAGATGCTGACTTTTGGGAAAAGCAAACATATAGCTCTGCTGAATTAGATTCATGTACAACTTGTGGTGCATGTATGGAAGAGTGTCCTGCCAATATTGAACACGTAAATATCATTATGGAAGCAAAGAGATATAAAGCTCTTACTCTTGGTGACCTACCTGCTGACGCTGCAACTGCTGTTCAAAAAGTACAAGTAAATGGTAACCCATGGGGTATCGCTCAAGATGATAGATTTAAGTGGGCCGATGGCCTAGACGTTCCAGTGATTGAGGCCGGAAAGAAAGTTGACTACCTCTACTATGTTGGTTGTGCTGGATCATATGATGCTTCAAACCAAAAAGTTGTAAAAGATACCGTTATGCTTCTTAAAAAAGCCGGGGTTAGTTTTGCAGTAATGGGTAAAACAGAAAAGTGTAACGGTGATCCAATTAGAAGGTTTGGTGATGAGTACTCATTCTTTGAGATTGCCATCGAAAATATCGCCAACATGAGACAATACGACTTTGATAAAGTTGTTACTCACTGTCCACACTGTCTGCACACCATAGGTAAGGAATATGCTAAATTTGAAGATGGGGAATTTGAAACCGTTCACCACACAGAGCTATTAGCAGACCTCTTAAAAACTGGAAAACTTAAGCCAGAAAAACAAGTTAACGAAGAGCTCACGTTTCATGATCCTTGCTATCTTGGACGTCACCATGGTGAGTACAGTGCACCGAGAGAAATACTAGGAGCTGCTGGAGCCAACATTAAAGAGATGGATTAGTCAAAAGACACTGCTCTTTGCTGTGGAATGGGCGGCGGAAACATGTGGTATGAGATTGAAGAAGGTGGCCATATGGTAGATAATAGACTTGAGCATGTTGGTCAAGCTGTTGGAGATCAAAACACTCCAAAGTTGGCTACTTCGTGTTCTTTTTGTATGATTAACTTTAAAGGTGGAGTTAGTGATAAAACTAAAACGGAGAACCTTGAAGTTGAGGATGTTGCATCAATTCTTGCAAAAACTATTGATTAGTTTTTTTATATTTGGCCAGGCGTTCTATGCCTGGCCTTTTCAAGATATACCTTCCAGTATTGTCAATAATTTCCAAAAATCACTTAAAGAATACAATCAAATCTTACAAGATATAAGAAAGACTCCGACTCAAACAATAATTCCTAGTGAGTCAAAGGTAAGACTGACAAACAATCAGTTAAAAGTGATTTTATACTTCTCTAAAGAATCAAAGAATAAAATGATAACCAGTGAGTCTTGTTCTTTATCTTATTTTATTAAAAATCAAAATATCATCATCAATGACAAGAGAATAAATAAAGTTCAAGTTGAAATTTCTACTAAAGACTCAAAAGAAATAGCGCTTATAGATAATAATCTCTACGCTGAGAAATACCTTAAAGATAACTGTCAGAGTTTTCTTGAAAGAGAGCAGCTCTATTCACCAAATAATATCAAGTCGACAATTAATAGGATTACCCCGACGCCACCAAGAAATAAAAAAGAGTGCTACTCGCAATGGGACAACTTCGCCAACTCAAAAGATCTTCCTTTTATTTGCTCACGAGTTGACCGAATTCTCTATGCTATTATCGAGGAAAAATTCCTAGAAAATAACCCCGCTGCCAATATTCAGGTAAGAACAAGAATTTCAAATTTACGACGAGAAAAGAATTTGTATCGTCCTGCATTTTCTAATCTGCAATATAACTACTATTTAAATCTCTGTAAGAACTTTGATTCAAAAGAAAACTTTTGTTCAAATTATATCTCTCAAGATATTTGGGGACTAGTTCTTAATTCTCAGGAACCAAAGTATAAAATGGACTATAAATGTCAGGCCGTACTAAAGAAGAAAAAATTAACTAATAATGATCGCCAGAGATGCACAGAACTCTTTCGCAACAAGCCTCACCTATGTCACTTTTATGGCAATCTACAGGATGCCTCTCTTGAGCCTATGCCAAGCTGTCAAAATATCTCAAAGGCATTAACAAGTTCAAAACTAAAGTCTAATTATCATGACTGCCCTGTTAGAGTTGCAAATCCTGCGGTCGTAAATTTTAACAGAATCATGAAACACTTCTTTGAAGACGATATTCAGATAGAAAAAGATAATTGTGTTTTTCCATCTTTTGAAACTGTCTATAAGTCTTATATTAAAACTAAAGAAGAAAATAAGTGGCCGATCAAACTCTGTTACAAAGACATTACTGATAAGGAAGAAAAATGCTCCCCCTATGTTCCAGGAAATAATCAAAATGTTTCGTACTCACAAAATGTCGTGGTATCTGATATCCTCTACAGTGCAAAGCTTAATGAGACACGTCCCATATGTAATATTGCAGGACCGAAGTATAACCCAACAAGACTAAGATACAGAACAAATTGCTGGCTAGTTCCAGTTAATAAAAGCTGTACCAAGTATAGCTGCCCTTTAAATGTTATTCTTGATGGAAAAAATGTTTTACAAGTTTACACCAAGGGAATGCTAACATTTCAGTATTTTCAAAATATATATAATTCAAATGACAGCTCTCTAAATTCTCGTCTACTTAATCTCTATGAGAGAAAAACATCCTCAATATCATCTGTCTCAAGTGCACGCTTCTTTCTTACTAATAAAGAAAATGGCATCATTCATGGCCTTGGCTGTATAGAAGATATTTATCCTGAAAAATTCAAAATGTTAGGACCTGCTCAATGCCGACCTATTCCATTTATAATTGACGGTTATCAACAAGATGATGAACTTGATACGTTTACGATAAGAACGGCCTTAGATGATCTTCATTCTCCTCGCCATATTAGCTGGCCTTTAATTTACTCTGCCGTAGAGAGATATTCATATTTTCACCCTCTAAAAAGTTGGAATCTCTATGGGATATATTAAATACCTACTATGCATCACATTCATATTGAACTCAACGGCAGCGACAAAACTGTTAGAACTGACTTCCAAGCAAAATATTCTGAATATTAGATATATGAACTCTGCAAATCAAATGACTATTTATAAGAAGGGAAATACAGAGCTAAAGTATTCAGCAAATTTCAAGGCTTTCCCAATCATGAAAGCGAAAACAAATAGTGACTTTATTGTAAAAAAATCAATTAAGAATCATTTCGTTATCTGGCAAATCCCCCACGTCAACGATTACCTAAGTCCTCTGAAGTCTGGACGAATCTCGATATTTAATTCTAACTTAAATAATAATAAAGTAATTGGTATTGGAAACTCACCTATTATTCAAACACCAAGTAATATTCTCACCTTTATAGACAGTGACAATAACTCGATTGAAATTTTAAAAGTGAGAGAGTCTTTAAAGGTTGCCACTATAAAACTCAATTCAAGAAGAGCCTATTTCATTCCTACAGTTACAGTCTTAAATAATAGTGTTCTCTATAGCGATATAAATGATAAAGGCGAAATAGGCTTAATTTTTCTAGACCTCGTCACCAAGAAAAGAAAGATACTTCATAAGCCTAACCGCCTAAGTACTTACTTTGAGTCATGCTACCTTAATGGCAAGTTCTATATCTTAGAATCAAGTGCTGAACAAAGTTTCACGTCGATTTATTCACTTGATCCAAAAGAAATAGATTTTTCAAAGAGAACAATTATTACAAGCACTTCAAATGGGCCTAGTCATCATTTACAATGTAGCAGAGAGGATAATTCTCTTTATTTCGTGTCTCAATTTAAAGGTAAAACTCGAGTCAATTCAGAGGTCGCTCAAATTAATCTTCAGACAAAGAGTCTTAATGTAAGAAGTGATCTAAAGTTTGTAACATCAATAGGTATGCTGGATAATCAAATTATCATACCATTTCGAAAGAAAATCTATCTCTTAAAGAATAAACAGGATGAGTTTTTAATAGGAAATACTGCGGAGGCTGGAAAATGAAACTAGTCCTCATGCTTATTCTCGCTACAAGTTTATATGCTAAGAACTATCAAATAGATCAATCAATTCCTATTCACATCAGTAAATTATTAAACCAATTGAGCTATGAAAATAAAGACTTTCAAGAAAGTGAAATTAATAATTTCCTTCAAAGCTACTTTCATCATTTAGAGTTTTTAAATGACAAATTACTTGTTCATATACTCAATAAGTCCTATCAAATGAAAGATCATAGTGACTTCGAACTTTCTAAGGAAACTTTTAATCTCGCTAAAAACAGCCTCTCTAAAGTTAGTACCAAACAACCATTTACAAAGTATATACTTGAGTCCTTTGTTAATGATCTAGGAGATATTCTCACAGAGCGTCGTTTTGATTCTTACACAAGACAAATGAAGTCTAGCTCAAATAAAATTTCTAAGGAATTTAAAGAGATACATAAGAAAGTTCTCATTGTTAGACCATGGATAAAGATGCTTGTCATAAACTCTGATGAACAAATCCAGGGTAACTTCCAAAATCTTAACTTAGAACTTCTAAGAAAATTAAATTCAGTTGGTAGCTTCCTCAACAAGATGACACGCATACCCATCACAAAGAGAAAGCAATTTGTCATCAAAATAGATCAAGACCTTGAAAAGGCGAGAGAAGAAGTTAAAAAGCTAGACTTCCAACTCTTTCCTAGTAAGTCTAAGGATTACCTACCTCCAGAAAGCCTTCCTGAGCCTATCAATGACTGGAAGCCCAAAAAGTAAGTTTCCACAGATCATCTTTGTCTAAGTACTAAATATTTGGTAAAACATTTCAAATTATATTACCTGTTGGAGAATTGAAATGAGCGACGAGCTATCAAAAACTTACGAGCCAAAAGAAGTAGAATCTAAATGGTATAAGACTTGGGAAGATGGGAAATACTTCGCTCCAAAAAAAGGCAAAACAGGTAAGTCTTACTGTATCATTATGCCACCTCCAAACGTCACAGGTATTCTCCACGCAGGACACGCACTAGATATAACAACTCAAGATGCACTTATTCGCTTTAAAAGAATGAAAGGCTACGAGTCATTGTTTCTTCCAGGAATGGATCATGCAGGGATCTCAACTCAAGCAAAAGTTGAAGCAAAACTTTGGGACGAACAAAAGAAAACAAAAGATGACCTCTCAAGAGAAGACTTTCTCAAAATGACGTGGGACTGGAAAGATGAATTTGGCGGAAATATCGCCAATCAACAAAAGGTTATGGGAGCATCTTGCGACTGGGACTATTCGATGTTCACTCTTGACCCTGAAGCAAATGAGGCCGTAAGAAAAGCATTTGTTTCACTTTATAACGAAGGCCTCATTTACCAATCAGACTATATTATAAACTGGGACCCAAAACTCCAGTCAGCTATCAGTGACGCTGAAGTTATCCATGAAGAAAAAAATGGTGCTTTCTATCACCTACACTATAAAGTGAAAGATAGTGACATCAAGCTTGAAATTGCAACGACAAGACCGGAAACTCTTCTTGGAGACACTGCTGTTGCAGTTAACCCAAACGATGACAGATTCAAACATCTCATCGGAAAAAAAGCCATCGTCCCAATCTGTAATAGAGAAGTTCCTATTGTTGGTGACGAGTATGTTGATATTGAAAAAGGTACAGGATGCCTAAAAGTAACACCTGGACATGACTTTAACGACTTTGATATTGGAAAAAGACACAATCTAGAAATCATAAATATCTTAAATAAAGATGGAACTCTCAATAGCTTCGGCCTTGAATTTGAGGGTATGACTTGCAAAGAAGCAAGAAAGAAAACAGTCGCAAAACTTAAAGAGCTTGATCTCTTTGTCGATGAAAAAAACCATGTTCACCAAGTAGGACACGGAGAAAGATCAGGAGTTGTCATTGAACCTATGGTTTCAAAGCAATGGTTTGTAAATACCGATGCTATGGCAAAATCAAGCGTTGATGCCGTTGAACAAAATCAAATGACTTTTTATCCAAAAGGTTGGGAAAATACTTACTTCTCTTATCAAAGAAACCCAAGAAACTGGTGTATCTCAAGACAACTGATCTGGGGTCACAGAATCCCCGTTTTCACCTGTCAGTCATGCAATCATCAATGGGCGGACGAAGAGGTTGATCCTAGTGCTTGTCCAAAATGTTCTAAAGGTGATCTCATCCAAGATCCAGATGTACTCGATACATGGTTTTCATCAGGTCTTTGGCCTATGACAACACTTGGTTGGCCAAATAAAGAAAGAATGGCCGAGCGAGGATTTGAGCGCTTCTATCCAACAAGTGTACTTGTCACAGGTTTTGATATTATCTTTTTCTGGGTAGCAAGAATGATGATGATGGGCGAGAAGCTTACGGGCAAAGTGCCATTTGAAAAAACCTATATCCACGCAATCGTCAGAGATAAACTCGGTAGGAAAATGAGCAAGTCACTTGGCAACGGTATCGATCCAATTGAAATGTGTGAGACCTATGGCGCAGATGCATTTAGATTCACCCTGGCTGCAGGCTCTGGATATAATAGAAATATAAACTTAGATGTCGAACGTATTGGTGGATATCGAAACTTCATCAATAAAATATGGAACGCATATAGATTTATTAAGCCTCATTTAGATCTTGCAAAGAGTGAACTTCCAACAGACCTTGATGCACAAGAGAAATGGATTATTAGTGAACTTAATCAAACAGCTAAAGTAATGAACGAGTCAATTGAGGATTTTAGATTCGATGACTCATGCTCAGCACTCTATTCCTTTATCTATGATAGTTTCTGCTCATGGTTTATAGAACTCTCAAAAGGCACACTAAGTGGAGAAGACCTAGAACTTAGAACAAGAAGAGCGACGGTTTTAAAATTCTGCTTTAAAGATATCGTAAAACTTCTTCACCCTTTTTCACCTTTTATCACAGAAGAATTATGGCAAGATCTTAAAGAGCCTAGCGAAGACCTGTTAATTACCCAAGAGTATCCTGAATTTCAAAACTCAATGATTCATGAACTTGAACAAGAAAACATGAATAAATTCATTGAAATTGTCTCAGGAGCAAGAAATCTTAGACAGTCTGTAAATATAAAGCCAAAGGAAAAGGTTGATCTACATCTCTTCACAGACGAAGAACAACTAGCAAAATTTCTAGAAGAGAACCAACTCGGAATTAAAGAACTTGCAAACGCTGAAAATATAAATGTTTCAAAAAAGAGCTCCGACAGGCCTCAAAAAGCGATTATGAAGGCAACCACTCACACTGAAGTCTTTGTTCCATTAGAAGGAGTTATTGACCTCAATGAACAGGTTAAGAGACTTGAGACCGACCTCAAAAAAACAACGAAAGACTTTGAAAAGTACGATAAGAAATTATCAAATGAAAAATTTCTTGCTAACGCCAAACCAGAAGTCATTGATGATGTTAAAACTAATCACAGCGACCTTAAAGAGAAGATAGAGTCACTGCAAGAAAGAATAAAAGCCTTTAGCTGATTAAAAAAGCCATGAATATAGCTCTTCTTGATACGACTCTTCACCTATTTGAATAGTCGTGTCTCTTTGATATTCACCACCCGACTTAATATAGAAGTCTTTGCAGGGGTTATCCTTTAATACCCATAAATATGCTGATTTATATTCTTGGCATTTTAATTTCTCAAAGCTTTGCGTTAATAAATTCTTACCAACACCAAGCCCTTGATAATCTTTTAATAAATACAAGGCATAAATTTCACTATCAAAGCCATGCTCATGTTCCCTAGCTGGCCCAAAGTCACAAAAACCAACAACTTCTCCATCTTGGTTTTTCGCTACGAGAGTTCCCCCCATCCCTTTACGACGAGGAATAAATCGCTCCCAAACTTGCTCTTTATCTGTGTACTTTAAAGACTCTAAATACGACTGAGGTAAAATTGAAGCATAGGTTTCACACCATGAGTTCACATGAACTCGTGCAATTTCCTTAATATCTGTGAATTGTGCTGCTTGGATATAGAATTTAGTTTCGAGATTCGATGCCTCTACTTTCATATATATATAATAACAACTTTTGAAAGCCCTTACAAGAAGGTATTCTGACGGATTCTAAGATGTCGAAGGTTCTATTCGTAGAGTGTTATAATTAATCAAATAATCCTCAAGCTCCGAGGGTACTTTTAACGCCCTTTGCTCATTAATTCCATAGATTACAAGATCATTCTCATCATAACGAAGCTGCCCAATACTCGAATCCATTTGAGACCATGCTAATACTTTATCACGTTCATCCATTATTAACATCGGTCTAATGCCATTAATTAAGGCAAGTTGTGCTCTTAGTGGAGAATCGGTTATAAAAATATCAAATCTCTTAAG
>DDIK01000112.1 GCA_002338505.1 Bacteriovorax sp. UBA1852 | reverse complement strand
AAAATAATTGATCGCTATATTTTGCGGCCATTTCCTCATTGAGAATAACTTGCGCTCTCTTGGCAATTGCGTAAGAGTTTACCTTATCGTATTCACTCTTGTTCCAAGTTAGATCGGATAAGTCGAGTTTCACAGGATACATTCCACCTGATGCATTTAAACTAATATGGCCCCCATGAATGAGGTCGCTCTCAATGAATTTTCTTATAAGGTAGTAATGGGCCACAACTTGTGAAGCAAAAATTGAATCATAATTTCTAATCAGATTTTTCTCGTTAGGCATGGCGCCTGCATTACAAATAAAGGTATCTATATGTTTGATATCCCTTTGTACTGTGCCAACAAACTTGGAAAGTGAATCAAAATCAAGAAGGTCTAAGTGTAGAAAACTAATATCGTCTACAGTTAAATCTAGATCTGAGAGATTTTTCTTATACTTCTCTAAATCTCGTCCTGTTACAATGACCTCGGCACCAAGGTGATACAATTCCACTGCTACACTTAAGCCAATTCCAGAAGTCCCCCCAGTAATAAGAATAGACTTATTCTCATATGGTTTTTTCTTTAAGGGCTCAAAGTACTTTTCATGTCTTTTAAAACCAGATTTATCGAAGCTAAAGTAAATTGTTGCGTCTAATATTTTATTAATCATTTCATTATAATAACAACTTTCAACTTCTTATCAAATAGATTAATGTTAGAGCATGAGAAAAGAGATCGTCATAAACGGTAATGACATTACATCCACTATTAATTTCCACCAAGAAATCGCACGCATGCTTTCTTTTCCTGGTTATTATGACAATACCCTCGACTCATTACTAGACTGCCTTAACACTTATATAGACCCAAAGCTCACAATCCACTGGACCTCACATAATACTAGTAAGGCTTACTTAGGTCATGAATTCGATCAAATCATTGAGGTTTTTCAGATGATTAAAGGCTATCATCCTGAATTTGAATATCATTTGAATTAATCTTCATATTAGCTCAAAGTCCTTTCATAATCATTGTGTAAGATATCACCAGATATATAAGTGGCGTATATTTATATTTTCTCACACTTTATATTTATATAGATGGATTCATAGCAAGTATGTTCATTCATCAACACAATGCACCACTCGTATATCATCAAATGAGCCCCCCTTTCTCAAAGGGGGGTTTTTGTTTGACACATCAAACACCAAGTCGATATGATTTCGTAAACAAAGGAATCATTATGAAAAGAATATGTCTCGTCTTGGCCCTATCATTTTATGTAAGCGCAAATAGTATTGTCTTCATGCGTGAGTTTAAAGATAAGAAAGAAGTTCACATATCACATGATCTATTAAAGACTAGCCAAAAAATATCTAATGAAAATGAGATAGCGCTCTATCCAGATATTTCTCCCGATGGAAAACAAGTTGTGTATGTTTATGGAAATGACGTCAAAAACTTAGGGATTAAAGTAAAGAATCTTCAGACAGGTAAAGAAAAGATTGTTCTAAGCCCTTCTGGCCAAGTGTTGCATCCAAGGTTTCTCAAGAATGGACAAGAAATTATGTTCAGTGCAAAGTTAGAAGACTCCCAAGACCAGAATATTTATCTTATAGAGAATAAAGTAAATAACCCATCACAAATAAAACCTCTTATAAAGGAACTTGATAAGTCATATTATTTTGCTAGCGCCTCTCAAGATAGTAGTTTTATGGTCTATCAAGAGAACAGAAAAGATAAATCAAGGCATATTATTTTAAACAATCTTCTCTCAAAAGAGTCTGAAGTCATTTCAGAGGGAATGTCGCCTAGTCTTTCAAAGGATCAAAATAAAATTGCATATACTAAGAAAGTTGAAAATAATTGGGATATCTATATCTATGATAGAATGAATAAGAAAACTCAGAAAATGACGAAGAGTAAGTCAATGGACTTTGCTCCAAGTTTTATGAGTGACGGCTCTGTTGTATTTGCTTCTAATAGAGTTAATTCAACCTTTAACTTATTTCATTTTAAAGATGGCGCAATAAAGCAACTAACAGACACAAAGCTTGGAACCTTCTACTCTCCTAGAGTTAGTGGTGATAGACGAATTGAACAATCGGAACTACCAAATATACCTGGTGAACCGAGAAGTAGTTTTGGAACAACTTTTCACAACGGTAGAATCTATGTTGTCGGTGGTCATCAAGGTGCTGAACACACTTATCCTCCAGAATCCTTTACCGCAAGGCTTGATATTTATAATCCTCAAACACGAACTTGGATAAAAGGTGCGCCAAGACTTCACCCATGCCACGGTTTTCAAATAGTCGGATATGGAAAGTATATTTATGCCTTCGGTGGATTTGCTTATTCTGAAAATCATATACCGAAATGGAAGTCACTTGATGTCGTTGAAAGATATGATATTGAAAACGATACTTGGGAAGTCATTACTAAAATGCCTAGAAAGAGATCTTCAAACGTTGTCACTAAAGTTGGGAATAAGGCTTTTATCATTGGAGGATGGGACAGTACTCCAAAATTTAAAGACGACATTGATGGGAAGTTTCACGATGAAATAGATGTCTTTGATCTCGAAACAGAAACTTTCTCAACGCTTCCAGCTAGACTTCCGCTAAAAAGAAGAGCATTTAGTGCAATTACAAGAGGCGACAATATTCACTTAATTGGCGGAATCAGTGAAGGCGGAAGCCACTTTGCCCTACTAGATAATGTAACAAGCTTCAATATCACCACAGAGAAATTCTCTGAACTTACAACACTACCATTTCCCACATTTGCTCCGGCAACAGGACTACTTAAAAATAAACTCTATGTTTTTGGTGGAATGTTTAAGACTGGAAAATGGAATTATGAATACGTGCCCCATATTTATGAGTATGACTTCTCTGGTAACAAATGGAGACATACAGGAAGATATGTTAAAGAAGCGAAAGGCTTCTCACAAGTCATAGACTATAAAGGTAAGCTTGGAGTACTTGGTGGTCATACTTACTTAGAAGACAAAGATACTCCTGTAAAAACAGTCGAGTTATTTAATATAAGCCTTTGATGATCTTGCTCATTCTAAGTTTTCCAAATTCATACTTTCAATGTCTATTGCATATGAA
The DNA here is from genome assembly GCA_002338505.1 of Bacteriovorax sp. UBA1852. Classification (GTDB taxonomy): domain Bacteria; phylum Bdellovibrionota; class Bacteriovoracia; order Bacteriovoracales; family Bacteriovoracaceae; genus Halobacteriovorax_A. The sequence goes on along the minus strand of DDIK01000112.1, from coordinate 30,605 downwards.
GCGTGTGAATAAAACTTAGGATAGCGACTTCCTAGGTACTGCTTAATCTCATTTGTCGTTATAGGATTTTTAACTCTAGCAGAGGCAAATAGAAGTCCCACAAGACTCCCTGTTCTTTTATTAAAAACGGCAGAGCCAGAATCACCAGACCTAATATCACAACCGGTGAAAAAGACTGAGTTCATATCTTTTCGATTAAACCCGATCTTTGAGGTTCCCCATAAAACAACACAGTCTGAGTCGTCAGATAAGCCGATATCAAACTTTCTCGTAGACATATGAGCGCCGCCAAAGCCAACAATTGAAAGCTGGTCTCCGATTCTTGTATCATTCACAAAACTTTTGATTTCCCTTAAATTGTTAATAAATGCGGACTTGTCAGACTTCTTAACGCTAAATACAAGATGATCAGAACCACTCTTATAATCTCCTATTGCGACGACTCGATGACATTTTAAAGTTTTCCTTTTGTATGTTTGATCAATCATCACAATCTTTGCCTTATCACACTCGCTTTGTGATTGCATGACATGAAAGTTTGTTAAAAAGAAATACTCATCATGAGATGCGTAGAGATAAGAGCTTGTACCAACGGCCCTCGCAAGCTCATTAACAACCTTGCCTGCTCTAAAAATAGTAGACTGAGTAAACTCAGAAAGCTGCTTCACATCTTGGATACTCTGTCTTTTTCGACTGTAAACGTCTCCACCCTGAAAACGAACAGATCGTGCGTGGCTAATTTGTAAGAGAACTATAATTGCTAGGCATATTTTTTTCATGCCCTCTTATAACTAAATGACTTTCATTTTGATATAAGTATGAACATTATTCATTGACACAGTGCAGCGCCAAGACCCAACGACTCCCCTGCAGAATTAAGTTTTATTCGAATAATATCGTCAATTTCGTGCTTATAGCTTATTGGACAAGAACTACTAAAAATATCCGCAAACTCGCCTTTTTCTAGTCCATATTTATCTACAGACTTAATAATAGATAAGAGAGTATCGTTATCTTTGTTTGCAAAGTGATTTATTAACTCTTTCTTTCTTAGATGATACTTTTGATTGATTTTTTCGTACCTAGAAATTAAAGATAAGAAAAGTTCAGCATTTCTTCCATTTAATTTCTTCGAGTGTCTAAAAATCTCATCGTAATTATCTTCTCTCTCTAGGAGAATAATACTTGAGGATAGCATAACGGAGTTATTATCAAGCAGAAGACTCTTATAATAGAAACTCTTATCATGCTTCATCGATGACTCTTTAATATTTTCACTCTCCACAATACCTATTAACTCTTTTTTTACTTTATTCATTTCACTTGAAAGTACGGGATCTCGATAGGTATCAGAGTTTTTTTCAGTACAGGTGTTATTCAATAAACAATCGACCGTCTCTACAACATCTCTCTTTGCCGACTCTAACTTTGTAGGAGGATCGTTTTTCTTTGTATGAAGAATATTCTTTGAAGGAATCACTGTATCCTTATTATCCCCATCATAATTAGTATTAGATATATTAATATTCTGTGCTTCCTCTTTCAAAGAGAGATCACTGAATAGTCTTCCTACAAAATAACCAAGAAGTATAAATGTAGATAATAAAAAAAACTTTTTCACTATAGATCTAAATCCTTTACTCCTGCAAAGAACCAGACCTCTTTGCAGTCATCTTTATCAAAAGTTGCATACCAGAGATAACTATCATTAACAATCTTCTGTGCCGTTGTAGGAACCTTTCCAGGCCCTACGGTATAATCTTTATCATAAACCTGTGAACTAATTTTATCTTTTGTTAAACGAGTTCTATCTAATGAAACTTTTCTCAGAGTTGGAGGTATCTGACATGAGGGGAAACTCTTTTTGTATTCTCTTTGTTTTATTCCGTCGTCAGTATTTTCTATCTGCTCCACAAGATTCTTATTCAAAGGTTGACCTTCATTCTGTTCAGTTGGCATGGCTTCATTAATTTGCGCTATCACAGAACGGCTCTCATCTTTTAGGTCATCATCATCTTTATTGTATAGGGAGACATTAGAGTAATCTGTTTTTAGAACCTCATCTATATAAGTTCTGTTATTTGTCAGATTATTAAAGTTAGAAATTAACTCAAGGTAGGCCTTTCTCTCGATACTATCTTTAGGCAAGAGTAGAAATAAGAAATTAGGTTTCTCTCCCGCCTTATCAGTTCTTAACATAGTTTCTAAGTTATCTTTAAAATCAAAGTCTCTATCATCAGGGTCGATCGTGTCAGCGAAACGACAAGTTTCTGAGATCTGTCCCATATTAAATTGCCCTGCCCAGTTCCCACGCAAGATATTTTTATAAAAGTCTACAGAATCCTTATCTCCTTGTAGACAATTAAAACTCTTATAATTATTAGCGATACGCCTATATCCTCCATAACCATGATCTCCAGAGTAAAGATAATTGAGTCCATATTTAATTGTCGCAACAGTATCGAATAAATCTCCCTCTTTCATCATCTCATGGTGAAAAGGTGTATTAAGCTGGTAAAGGCCTATATCAGCATAGTCTGAACCAAATAGTAATTGGTAGAACTTCTTTGATTTAAATTTATGACATGCAGGAAATAAGCTACTGTCGTAACCAGCTAGCCTCAAAAAGGATGAGATCCCCTTATCTAATTGTGGTGCAATTTTTAACTTATCTGAAATCCAAAGCCTCAGAGTCTCTTTATCTGGATTAGATAAAAGTTTAAATTTTTCATTAAGTGAATCATCGTTTTCATTCTCCAGTATTTTTCTTATGAAGCTAACCGCAGAATCACTCCCATGAAAACTTTTATCAACAAGATCATTTCCTAGATAGCAATTATCAGTCTTTCTTTTTGTAATATGCATGAGGGAACTTTCATGAAATGGAACAACTAGGGCGTTTAGCAGGAACCCATTATAAAGTCGACTTTGATTTTCATCTGGAATATAAAAGTCCTTCGCAGCAATCCTATGAGCCTCCTGAAGAATTTCTCCAAAGAGTCTCTGCATATATTCACTATCTCTACCCTCAACATGGACAAAACCATTAATGTCTTTCTCAGGATTAAGGGCGAGGTAGTTTCTATCATAATTGAGATTACGAACAAGATTATCTATCTCATTAGCACTAGAGGGTGATCTTTGAGCGCTCTTTTGATTATGGTTAAATACTCCAATGAAGAAAGAGATAAAAAAAATTATAATATACTGTTTATATGTAGATTTCATATTATGAATATCGGCATAAGCACCAGAAAAACTTAAGTAAATCGGACAACTAAAAAAAAACCACGTGAGCCCTAGTAACAGCCTAGTCAAAACCTAGACATTAAAGATGTTTTAACATTGTTTAAACATGATTAAACATTTTTACCCTAGTATGTGATTAACAAAGGAGAAAATATGAAAAAGAAAAACTGGTTACCAATTCTCATGAGGACGTTATTTGGGGCAGTCTTTCTCGTTAGTGGTACTAACAACTACTTAAGCTTTATGCCTGAAAGTCAATATTCAGCACAAGGACTTGCTTTTATCACGGCATTACAAGAGACTGGCTACCTATTTGACATTATTAAGTCATTAGAAATTTTAGGTGGAACGATGTTAATTCTCAATATGTTCACGCCATTTGTACTAATACTGATGGCCCCAATTGTAGTAAACATCTTTCTATTTGAGCTCTTTTTAAGCTCGAGCTTTATGATTGTTCCAACATTATTAATTGTTTGTGAAATGTATTTATTTTGGGAGTACAGAAACCTATTTAAGTGGTTGTTCTCTTATCAATTACATACTCACACAAATGATGAACACCCACCGGAGGTGCTAATTTTAGATCAATTAAAAGAAGCTAATAAAGAAGAATATGAACACTTAAAAGACATTAAAGGAATCAATAATATGATTCTTAGATAATAGAAAAGGCCCTCATAAAGAGGGCTTTTTTTTTTTAGAGGAGATCTTTAGCCAATATTGAAAGCGGTTTAATTATTTTCATAAATAATATATTAAGTAACGAAGTATCACCATACGGATTTTTTACATTACCATCTTTATCAACGGCTTCTTTTTTATTAATCAGCTTCATTCCTTTATCAATTCTAAACTCAATAGCTTCTCTAACTTCATCGACAAAGCCCTGATCACCTTTACAAAAAATGCCCATTTCAGCGTTATAATAATTAGAACGGTTATCAATGTTATAGGTACCAATCATAACTTCTTTATTATCATAGATCTGAGTTTTTGAGTGTGTACCCCACTTAGCTTCTTTAACCGCTTCATCCATAACACCTGAAGGATTATAATAGTTCCCCTGATGAAGGTATACAGTCATCCCTTTTCTCTGCTTAAATTCTTTACGTGAGTAAAAGTTAGCAGCTACATAGACAGCATCTGTTGAAGCTAAAGAGTTGGTATACAAAGTGAAATCTATTTCTCTTTCCTTTAAGCTTTCTACAAGATCAATTGTAATTTTATTAGAAAGAAGATAAGGTGAATCAACTATAATATTGTCCTCTAAGCCTTTAATTTTTTCATCTAAAACTTTTCTTACGGCCTTGACATTATCTGTGAATACTCTGCGAGAACCTCTTTTAATATCAAATGACCTGCGCCCACCAGGATGATCGGAAGTAAAAATAAGTTCCGGACAACCATACTCTCTAATTTCATCAAGGTGCCTTCTCGTCTTTCGCTCTATTTTGGTCAGTAGCTTTCGATCACTGTCTGTCATCGTGACAAATTTCATTGCTCTATCCATTTTTCTCTTAAATAATTGATATCTTTTTTTAAAGGTTTGATAGCGATTTCTTAAATTTTTAGCAACGTGATTTTCCCAATCAGCTAGGGGCATCTTCATTAGCTTAACGGGTTTAGGCTTAACTGTTAGCTCGTGTTCCCAAAAAACTTCAAATGTATCGGCCATGGCCTTAACTGCAGGACCTTTTATATACATGTCTCTGTCATGGAAATTAAAGTCTTTAGACATATCAAAATATTCATCACCAATATTTCTTCCACCAATGATGGCCTCTTTCTCATCCTCAGCATCAATAATTACAAATTTTCTATGTGTTCGGTATTGAGCAAGCGAGGGATCCTTTGAATCATTGTAATAGCGAACTTCAATCTTATTGTCTTTTACAAGCTGATTCATCTGATGAACGATATAATTATCAAATTGAAAAATTGTAATGTTCATATCGACTAAGAGTCTAACCTTAACTCCTCTATTGGCAGCATCAATGAGGACACCTGTAAAAAGTTTTCCAGCTCTATCAAGATTATAAATAAAATATTCAATATCAATGGTCTTCTTTGCTTTTTTGATGAGATCAATTCTAGCCTGAAGAGATGGCAGTCCATCTTCTAAGAGCTTAACTTTATGAACATCACTTACGCCCTTTTCTTTTTCATTCAAATGATAAACAAATGGATATGACATTGCGGGAGGTAGCTCTTTAGAAAGAGCTGTGGCGCCAGCGAGGACGGCATAGGTGAAAACTAAGTTCTTAAGCATCATAAGTAATCCTTTTACTAAAATTGAATAATTTAAATATACATGAGGGTGACAAGGAAGATGCTCAGACTGAAAAAAGAATAGATGTGTCAAAACTTTAGACACTATGAAATGACAGATATGTCATATTGCCATACTCAGAAACGTTTGCTAAGTTAACTTGTTGATAAATGGGCCTGTAGCTCAGTTGGGAGAGCGCTTCGCTGGCAGCGAAGAGGTCGCAAGTTCGATCCTTGTCAGGTCCACCATTTTTCTGTCGTCAAGCTGATCATCGAATCAGCTTTTTTTATATCTAAAGCCAACTACATAATATTATTAACTACACAGTATCAACTACTTGTGCACTCTCTGCTTCTTCAAAAATCTCGCTGAATCTCTAGACGTCTTTTTCGTTGGCTATTTCTGACTAAAACTTTGGTTAACGTGGTTGTAGCACTTTTTCAGGTTGTAGATTTTGGTTGTAAACCAGTAGTTAACCTATTGAATTTAATTAAGAGCGGTACGCTGGCACTAATGCCACTTAACAAGGAATAAATATGAAAGAGGTCTTGATTCTATATCTAGAGAGAGACTAAAAAAGATACTAGTTGCTCTAAATATTACTGAGGAGCAATTCAAAAAAGTAAAGAAAGGAAAAGGCTTAAGAACCCATAAGGATAGAGAAAAAACAGTCTTCTCTAATCCTGATAGAAGAAGCTATCAAAGAATAATCACTAAGGAAGTGCGAGTTCTTAAATCCATGAGAAGAATAAAGTCTTATGGGTATTCTATTTCTGAATTTGAGGACAATATGAATAAAGAAGAATTAAGAGATACCATCTTAGACCAATGTATCGATAAAATAAAGAAACTAAATGACACAAAGCTTGATATTGTTAAAAATCTCTTAGCAAGTTTATGACAGATAACTACTGTTATATAAGCCATTCCCAATGCCCTATTTATTCTAAATAGGGCCAATTAACTTAAGAAATAATTTTAAAAATTAATTCATGTTATTTCCATTAAAAAATTGAAAAAACAAGAGTTAAAAAAAAGATACTAAAAGAATAGATCTTTAATATTGTAATAAGAACTTTAACGAAAAAGATAGAGAAATTATGCATCACTATCTAATAGGTGATAAACATCGAGAAATTGCTCAGGTTGTTGGGCTCACTGAAAAAACAATTACTAATAAAATTTCAATATTAAAGGAAAAACTAAATTACGCTTTAGAGAAAGGATTAATTTTATGATTAATATAGATGAATTATTAAAAGATGTAGATAAGTTAGTTGAAGAAGATAAATCATTTGTTGAAGATAACGTTGATGATCTTCTCAATAATTATGAAAAAAAGCAAAAAGTGACGGCAGACAAATTCTCTCATATGCAAAATCTAAAGGTGCAAGCACTCGTCTACTCAAAGCGATCAAAAACTCAATTAACACAGTTTTTGATTGGGGATTAGAAGAAGGAGTTATTAAATCAAGTGATCGAGTTATAAGTCATAGTCCAGTTTATGGGCTTGGCGTGGAGGATAAAACTGAAAAGACTCCTCCTATTCTCACCCTAGATGAAATACGAAAACTTCTATTTGAGGCAAAACTACAAAACCATCCTTGGTATCCACACTGGGCATTTGCAGTTCTCTCAGGAATGAGAAGCGGTGAACTTTATGCTTTAAAGTGGGACGATATAGATGAAGAAAACGGAATCATTAGAGTAAATAAATCTAACAACAAAAGAAACAAAGTCCTTAAGTCCACTAAAAATGGAAAGTGGAGAAATGTTAATATCTCCCCTCAACTTAATGACGTTTTACTCTTTATAAAAAATGAACTTCCTGACTCAGAATATGTCTTACCAAGACTAGGCCAATGGAGAGATGGACAAGCAGGAAAAGTTTTAAGAATGTTTTTAAGCCGTATCGGAATTGAAAAACATATTACCTTTCATACTTTAAGAGCTTGCTTTGCAACCCACTTACTTGCTACTGGTGCAGAACCTATGAAAGTAATGAGAATGGGTGGATGGTCTGATCTAAAGACATTTCAGATCTATATCAGGATGGCCGGAGTTGATGTAAAAGGCGTCAGTGATGCACTTGATGTGCTACCAAGCACATCTATGGATAATGTATTTAGTATTAATAAATAGATTACAAATTGGTGGGCCAGTAAAAATATGCTGGCCTACCTTATTTGTAAGTGACTGAAATTTAATAAGCGTACTGCCATTTCTACATAGTATTTAAGCTATATGTTGAACGTGCGTACGCAATAGTGTACACTCTTATATAAGAGGTAAAATATGGAAAACTCAACTAATTCAAGAAACTTCAGAACTAAGCTAAGTGAATTTTTCGATAAGGCACTTAAGGGCCCTATCTCAATAGCAAGAGGTAATGATCGTTTTATTCTTGTTGAAGAAAGTGAATACTTAAATCTAAAAGATGAAGTTTTATCACTTCAAAAGAATTTAATTTCTATGCTTCAAGTTCATGAAGGAGATTCAAAATCATTTGATGATGTTGAGAGTGGTATTAACTCAATGTTTAATGAGTTAGAAGAAGAAAGATACAATAAATCTCAAACTAACAAAAAGAAAATAGCCATAGGATAACCTTGCCAATAGTAATAACACGGTCAAATAGCTTTTTGACCGATCTCGAAGAATTAGCAGAAAGTGTGTTCCAACACGCTTTAAATAATGATGAAGACCCTGTAAGCGCAGAGACTTATTTTAAAGATACTCTAAAAAACGAACTAATTAGAGTCGTTGGACTTATTCAACTTAAGCCATTTACCTACCAAGCATATAGTTCAAGTAATCCAACAAGAAGAGCTGTTATCTATCACGACAACCTCATCTTAGAATACTTACTTGTCCCCTACAGTGCGACTCAATCATCTCAGGTAACAGAAATTATTCTTTCAGCTTTGATTCCATCAAGGTCTGGAAAGTTCAATGGTGCTTATGATGATATTGATACTTTCGACTTTGATGATAATTTTGAATAGCTAATTTTATACTATGATCAATTAAACCACCGTGTTATGTTAACATTTGGGACAACTCTCAAATAATAGCAATAGAAGTTTTATTGCTGATACGATGTAGCAAAAGGATAATAAAATGGAATTTGATGTTACAACCTCAGTAAATCCTGATGACTTGGAGAAGGTAGTTTCAGTCGCTAAATCATTTGGAGGTAACGATGAGGATATTAAGGCAATAAGAGCCTATATTAAAAACGAACTCACAGAGCTTGGTGATAATAGAATTCTATTTCTTATGAATCTACAAGAACATGGTACTGTAGGGAGTGTGCAACTAATATTAAAGAATGCAAATTCAGATAAAGATCTCGCAAATAGTAATGATGTCGCACATATTCATGCTTTACAGATTAATAAAGCTTTTCATCGAATGGGTTTAGCAACCAAACTCATGAATAAATTAGAACTTAAAGCTAAAGAAATGGGGATTCGTAAATTAACTCTCGGAGTTGATGGAGATAATCGGAAAGCGATTTCACTATATGATAAGCTAGGCTATTTTAATCTTAAAGTAGCTGAAGGCAGAGAAAAAGATATACCTCTATTTTATAAATATAAAAAAATATCTTAGCAAATAACGATTATGCAATTTTTTATTCGATTAGACTATCACCAAACTAAAATTTAAAAGTCTCTTTAAATCTTCTCACATCTCTGTAGTTTGCTATAGGTAGCTAAAGCAGCAGTTAAACACTTGAATAAACTCGTCAAACGGATAATCCACCATTTTTCGTTAGGTCTTTTTGAAGACTTTTTTTCGCCCAAAAATCAAGTTAACAACATTCTAAACACCTATAAAATCAATTACTTGGTATCTAGTGTTTGATTCTCGCGTCTGCTGCTTGAAAACCTATCAATGTGACTAGAAATGACTTGAGTTGGCTACGAAACTAAATGTTACAGTTAAGGGTGTGACAGACGACTTCAGAGTAACTCCTAACTTTGGTTCTCTAGATAATGTCATTAGACTTAAAAAATAAACAGCTTAAGGGGGCATACTCCCCGAAGTCTTTATACGAATATTAGTATGAAAAAATAAATATACTAAGATCAGTATACTGTTGCTTTATACGAAAATTAGTATACAATAACACTATACTGATTTCCGTATGAGGTTATTATGGATAAAGATATACAGATACAGAATATAAATACTTCGAAGGCCCTAGGTATAGCTCTTAAGAGATTAAGAAAAAAATCAAATATGAGCCAAGATCAACTCGCTAAAGTTTTAGACATGAGGCAAGCAACAATAAGTGATATTGAAAATGGCCGAGGAACACTAGATTCACTCTTTAAGGTCATTCAGGCCCTAAAGATTAATCTCTCAGTTTCTAACAATAGTAACTCTTCTAAAAATACAAAAAATAACTCAAAGACTAGAAGTGTTCTCAATCTTTTAAACGATTAGGCCAATTATGAAATCGAAATCATTAAATATATATTTGAATACTGTACCTGTTGGGATACTCAAAAAAGCATCAAATGGTGAAATCTCATTCAACTATAATGTGGAATGGATTGAAGATGGGTTTGCAATCTCAAGATCTCTCCCCTTACAAGAAGACAGCTTTAGAGGTGAAGTAGTTTCAAGATATTTTGATAACCTACTCCCTGATAATGATGAGATTTTGAAACTTTTGGCCACAAAGTTTGGAGCTGAAAGTACAAGATCTTTTGACCTGTTATCAGTCATTGGGAAAGACTGTGTTGGAGCATTATCGTTTCTTCCAACAGAGATTGATCCACCAAATGACTTTGAAATGAATTATACAAGAATTAATAATGCAGCTATTGAAAAACGTTTAAAGTCACTTGGAAGTACTAACCCCTTAGGAATGAACAAAGAAGAAGACTTTAGAATCTCAATTGCTGGAGCACAAGAAAAGACAGCATTTTTAAATATTGATGGAAAGTGGCAAGAGCCTCATGGTCTAACACCAACAACTCATATTTTTAAAACCTCAATTGGTGCACTTGGTATAGATATTAACTTTGATGATAGTATTGATAACGAATGGGCTTCACTATACATTATGAAAAAGATGGGGCTTACTGTTTGTGAGACTAGAATTGCAAAATTTAGAGATCAAAGAGTATTGATTATCGATCGCTTCGATAGAAAATGGGCAAAGTATCAAGGCAAAGAGGTTCTCATTAGAGTCCCTCAAGAAGATATGTGCCAAGCACTAAGTATTTCTCCATATAAGAAATATCAACCTGAGGGAGGTCCAGGAATTGTTGATATTGCAAAGTTTCTTATGGCTTCAAAAAATTCAGAAGATAGAATTAACTTCTTTAAAGCAATCATTATCTTTGACCTACTCTATGCAACAGATGGACATGGAAAGAACTTTAGTATCTTTTTAGAAGAAGATGGTTTTAGACTTACTCCATTCTATGATGTCATGAGTGGATATTTTCTCCACAAGAGAGAAAAGCAGCCAATTAATAAAATAAAGCTTGCCATGAAAGTTGGAGACTCTGCTCATTACTCTTTTAAAAGAATATCTAAGAGACATTATAGAGAAACTGCAAAAATGTGCTCAATAAACAATGAGATGTTTGAAGAGATAATTGAAGATCTTAAAGAAAAATATAAGAACTTGAACATTAATGAGAAAGAATTAGATCCTCTTTTAAATAGAGAGACTCTCGATATCATACTGGAAGGTATGGCGAAGAGGGCCAAGATTATATTTAGCAATGATTAACATAGTAGTTTCAACGACTTAAAGATTGGGACGTCGAACAAAGAGAATTTTTAGTCAACTTTGTGTTTTCTTTCCTATAAACTATAGAAATGAAAATTATAAACTCGGTAAAAGATGTAGACTTCAAAACATTCCCTGGTGGAGATATGTTCAGTGTTCTCGTCGGACGACATGATTCAACTGGAGCAAGTAAGCATCATACAGTTGCGATAGTTAAACTTCCACCAAAGACAAAATCAGATGAACACTATCATAAAGAACGTGAAGAATCTTACTTTGTTATAAGTGGAAAAGGCAGAGCCATAATTGATGGTGTAGAGTCTAAGATTCGAGAAGGAAGCCTTGTCTACACGAAACCAAATGAGAAGCATGAGTTTATTAATGATGGTGAAGATGAATTTATATATTTAATTATAACAGCACCATTTTGGATACCAGAAGACTCACACTATTAAATAACAGTCCCATAAATTAGACTATTCTATGTTCTAGATTGGACAATCTTATAACAAATAACTTTTTTTCTTCTCAAAATGACCTGGCGTGACTCGAAAGAGCTAGCGTTGTTAACTAACCTTATCTAAGGTGTTGGTTTAACTTATATTCGGTTAAATCAACCATTCTTCAAACCTCAGCAATCTAAAACCTTAAACTAAATCAAAGAACTTCATACTCAGATAGAATTGTTGTGTGCTTAACAGAACTTTCAAAGAAACGAGATTTTATTTCTAAATAGTCTGGATGATTAAAAAAAGTATTCATTGAAGCTTGGTCTTTAAAATAAATTAAAAAAACACGATTTATTGGCCTATTCTCTTCATTCTTTAATACTTTTGAGATCTTAAAGTCATAACGAAAGCCTCCTCCATATTCTTCTAAAAGAGGAGTCATAGCACTTCGATATGACGTATAGATGTCATCGTTAATAATATCTAGGCCGACAGCCATTTCATAACTCATACTTACTCCATTTGAGCTTTAACTCATCACTATTTAACCGATACATTGTATGTTATATTAAGTATATGAGTAAATCAGAATCTCCCCTTGATCAGGGACTATATTTATACCAATGGCCAGAAGCAAAGGGTGTGGACTCTATTTATCCAAGGTGCGTAATCTTTCATAGAATGTTTAATTTGCTTAATATTGAATACACTCCATTTAACGTAACCCTACCTTTCACTGATCAAAAACCTGCAGAAAAACTCGGACAACAACTCCTAGATATCCCAATACTGAGAGACGATGGTGTTCTCTATAAGACAAGTGAAGAAATCATTTCGCATATATTAAATAGGATTGGTGATGATCCTGAAAAGATTAAAAATGCGACAAGATTAGTGAGAGCTAAGAACTACATCTATTATCAGTGGGCAAATGAAACTTTCTTGAATACTCTCTTATATAGCAGATGGCTTCGAGAAGAGAACTTCAGAAACTTCATAAGAAATGTAAACTGGGGTAATGCAAGTAAATCATACTTTTCTCAATCGATTATTGAGCTTAAGAAAAAAGTTGAAGACTATATGAGTAAGTTTCCAATCGCGAAATTAAATCAGCGTGAATACCTACACTTGCTTCACTCTCAACTTAAGTGTCTTGAAGAGATCTTTACTAATCAGCAGTATATTCTCACGGGATCAATTTCAATCTCACGCTCTGACCTTGCTATCTTCATGGTCATCCAAGGATTATTATCCAAAGACTTAGAAGAGTCTGAAATGATAGCTGAGACTTATCCTAATATATTGAGGTGGGCCCGTGATATTGATGAGAAATCACAAGGTGAGCACACAAAAAAGATTGATCCATTCAAATAATTGGCAAAATGCCGAACAAACTTGTCACCTCTTTCTCAAAAAGCTAATTATAAAGAAAGAGCCAACTTAAAGAAAAATCATGAACTCACCAATAAATCTCTTTTAATTACAGGCCTTTAAGCGCCCCAAAAGTACACTTTTGAAAAAAGAATTTCATAGATAGTTTTTCATCTTCTTTGGATAATTCACCTTGTGATAATCTAAATTGTCTAAGGAGTGAGAATGTTTAACTACAAGAATGCTTTTAAAAGAAACCTAGGTTGGATCACAAAAGAAGAACAAGAAAAGCTTAAAAACGCGACAATTGCCATAGGGGGATTAGGTGGTGTTGGTGGTGTTCATCTCGAAACCTTAACACGTCTTGGAGTAGCAAACTTCCACATCGCAGACCTAGATATCTTTGACTATAGTAACTTCAATAGACAAGTTGGAGCCAATGTTGAAACCGTAGGAAAGAGTAAAATTAGCGTGGCCCTTGCTGAAATGAAGAAAATTAATCCTGACATTAAAATCACTTTATTTGATCAAGGAGTCAACGAAGATAATATCAATGAGTTTTTAGATGGAGTTGACCTCTATGTGGATAGCTTAGATATATTTGCCATAGAAGCAAGAAAACTTGTCTTTAGATCTTGTCATAAAAAAGAAATTCCAGCTATTACAGCAGCACCGATGGCAATGGGTGTTTCATTTCTCTGTTTTTCTAAAGACTCTATGAGTTTTGATGACTACTTTGGACTTAAAGACCTTGACCAGAGTGTCTTAAACTCACTTGAAGAAAAAGAAAAGAGTTTATACATACTCAAGACATACGCAGATAATGTTGTTAGTTTTATTGGTGGAGTTGCACCAAAGGCTTACCAAAGACACTATATTGTGGATGTCACTACGGTAGATCTCTTCAAAAAAGATCTCCCTTCTCTAAAAATGGGGATTGATTTAGCTGCAGGTGCTCTATGCTCAAATGCACTTAAACTTCTTCTTGGTAGAGGTGAAGTAATTAGAGCACCTCGTTCATTTCATTTTGATTCATATCTCAATAAGTATTCAAAGCCATGGCGACCATTTGGTCACAAGAATCCACTGCAATCAATTTTGAGACTAATAATTAAAAAGAAGATTAAGCTCAATGACAAGCTTCAAAAGATTGAGGCAGATATCAGAAATGACGTTATCACTCTCCCAGAAAATACAAGCGAGAAAGACCTTTATGAAGTCCTATCTAATCTCACAAGTAAACTTGAGCTTACAAAAGTAAGCTAAGCTGTAAAACTATTAAATGGAATAGGAAGTAGCTCTTTAAAAGTAACAACTTTTGTAATTTCTTTTAAGTTTGCAAGATAAACAGGAACATCTGGATCATAGAACTCGGCAAATGTTTGCAAACACAGAGCACATGGCACAGCAGGTTCTTCTTGTTGTGTAACAACAACTACGTACTCAATTTCAGACTTACCAATGGTGGCAACTGAATTAAGAATTGCATTTCTTTCGGCACAAATACATCCACCATAACTAGCATTTTCAACATTACATCCAACAAAGATTTGGTCATGACCTTTAAATTTAACGGCAGAGCCAACTTTAAAATTCGAATAAGGGGCATGGGCCTTTAATCTCACGTCTAGGGCCAATTGGTATGATGCTTTTATATCGTCTGTAATATTCATTAATTCCTACTTTTACTACAAAATTGAGCTGGTGCAATTTCATGTGTTTTTCTATGTGAGTTAGACCATACACCAGAGTCATAACTGACATAGCAGTAATACCAAAGAATATGATCGTCTTGGTCTATTTTATAATCATTCGGATAGACTTGTGAAGTACGTCCATTCACATCGAAACACCAACCATGAGATCTCATTTTTGTGTCACTTATTACTTCCATCGCGTCTAATCCATAGGGAGTATTAAAAGCACTTTCAAGATGTGACTCACTGCCTCTATATTTAACACCAGCTTCATCGAGAGACTTAATGGTTAACTGCCCAACAGAAACTTCTTTATTAAGCTCGTATTCCTTCTCTAGCAGGGGCGTACTGTCACATGGACCAATATAACTAATAGTTGCGCCAATTACCACGCGCGTCAACAGCAACCCTAATAAAACTTTCATAAGACACCTCTTACTGTTCTATATACAATAAAAGTTAGGTAAGCAAAATGATTTTCAATTTTGTAAATTTTTTGTATTCTATAAGGCCCTGTAAAAACAAAAGGAAGAATATGTCTGTTTTTGTTAATAGAACGCTAAATATGAAGAAGATTAAGGCCATTGGCTTTGATATGGACTACACACTAGTTCAATATAAAACTGAAGCATTTGAAGAATTTGTCCATGGCCTCGTGGCTTCTAAGATGGTCGAGACCTTAGGTTATCCTAAAGAGGTACTAGATCTTAAATTTGATTTTCATTTAGTCATTCAGGGACTAATCATCGATCGCCACCACGGTAACCTCCTTCAAGTTAGTCGTTATGGAAAAGTAAAGATTGCCAAGCATGGACTCACTCCCCTAACTTATAATGATCAACAAAACCTTTATAAGAATAAGGTCATTGATCTTAGTTCTGAGCAGTACCAAAGTATGGACACAAATTTCTCGGTATCTAACGGTGTTCTCTACGCTCAACTTGTTGATATGAAAGACAAGGGAATAGAGCTTCCAAGTTATGAGAAGCTATCGATTGATATTAAATATGCAATTGATCTCGCTCACTCAGATGGTTCATTGAAAACTCACGCTGTTAATAATATTGAGAAATTTATTATTCAAGACCCAAATACTTCTAAACTTCTTGAGCGCTTTAAAAGATTTGGCAAGCAACTCATCATCATCACAAACTCTGAGTGGTGGTGGACAGAGAAGTTGATGGACTATGCAATTACTCCATTTTTAAAAGAGCATAAATCATGGAAGGACTTATTTGACATCACCATTTGTCTTGCTAGTAAGCCTCGCTTTTTTACAAGCAAGAATATGTTTTTAAAAATTAATCCTGACAATGGACTTATGAGTAATCATATTGGTCCATTAGAAAATGGATTTTATCAAGGCGGTTGGGCCGGAAAACTTGAAGACGATCTTGGACTTGATGGAGAAGAGATTCTCTATCTTGGAGATCATATTTTTGGTGATGTTCTCACACTTAAAAAGACATTTAACTGGAGAACAGCACTTGTGCTTGAACCTCTCGGTGATGAAATTGAAGCCATAAAGAAGTCACAAGATGTTCAAACTGAAATAGATGGACTCATGGAGAAGAAAGCTGCGCTCGAAGTAAAACTTAATAAGCTTGAAATCAAAAAGAACGAGAGCCCAGAAGACTTCAAAAAAGAAGACCTCGGTAAAATATATGCTGAAATAGATAAGATAAATACACTCATTTCAGATAATCTAGAAAAGTATAACGCTCACTTTAATCCAAATTGGGGCGAGATGATGCGAGCAGGACAAGAAGAGTCGCGCTTTGCTGATCAGGTCGAAAAATATGCCTGTATCTACATGACAAAAGTAAGTGATCTGATAGAATATACACCAAGAACTTACTTTAGACCTCTTAAGAGGATTATGGCGCACGAAATTTGCGAAGAAGACTAGCTTTATTTTTATTTCTTATAACTCAACTTTCACATGCGATTGAAACAGGTCGCAGTGAGGTTGAGCGTTATCATATACTCACAGATCGAAAAACCACCGATAAATTTCTTCTAGGAGCTGATAAGCAGTATCTTTGGCTCGACTTAGGAATCTCTTCAAAACTTACACAACTTCTTGGAGAAGTAAGTAATACAGAATCGGCCACGAATGAAGCAAGTCAGACTGTCCAAGTAACGGAGCTTCTTTCAAGTGAGCTTAATACTGAAAAGTATTTCAATCTTGATGTTGATGTAAATATCCCACTCATTCCATTTTCATATAAGAACTTTAAATTATTTCCATCTGTATTTTACGAGTTTCACGTGGGGACATCTTTTTCTATCGATAATAACGATAATGCACTTGTCCCAACAGTTAGCCTCTACGCTGCTAACCACATACACTATGGAGTGCAAACACTTTTTAAAACTGAAAGTATTCGAGATGGCCTATTTAAAATCCGCCTTTATAAGAGCTCAATTAAAGACCTTCAACTAACGAAGAACTCTACTCAAATTGCAAGTGACGATAGTATTATTGATCTGAATGATTTTGATAAGTCTGAATCAACTTACAAAATGGATCTCTCCTTCTTTAAAGATAAGAGTACATATTCCTATCTCTTAGAAATACAAGACTTGAAGTTTATGGAATCAAAGAAAAGTGAAAAAGAGAGTTATTACGGCTTCACTCCCCTCATTCATATGGCCTATCAAAAGAAGTTTGTCCTAGGAGAATATATCCAAGCAAAGTCGACTTTTGGTGTGGCCCACAGAAATCGCTATGATTTTTCAAAATCTCTATACACCGCTCTTTCTTTAGACTTTAAGGAAAGATATCCCTTAAGAATTCAAACCAAGCTTGACTCTGACTTTATAAGCTTATGGGCGGGAACAGTTTTTAAGCATCTCCACTTTCACTACGGACTGAGAATGCCTTATAAGAATCCTCAAAATAATCTATGGGTAGCAACCATTCACCGAATAAGTTTAGGAATACCGTTTTAAAATTTCCTTAATTGTTTGAGAAAATACCAAGTGACTTTTATCTCCATAGCCACCGGCCATCACCCATACTTGTGGAATCCCTTGATTCTTTAACGCCTCATAAGTGGTGAGATCTCTTTTTAAACATTCTTCCCTGGTGAGTGCGATACCTGAACTACTTTCAAGAGCATCAAATTCATAGACATCACAACCATGAACAACAATCGCCAAATCACCACTATATTGCTTAAGAAAATTATTCAAAGACTCCCTATGAATACTTAGATAATCGTCATCCACAGAAACGCCGACATCACAAGTACTAGGAATATGACTTTTTTTAAATGGACGATTAAGGGGCCATCCATCTTTCATATGAATTGAATAAGTACTTATGAAGTCGTCCTGCTGAGACATCTCCGCTGTCCCATCCCCTTTGTGAGCATCTGTATCAATGACCAGAGCATTACCAATATGCTGACTCTGTTTTAAGCTTTTTAAAACGCTAACTATATCGTTGAACATGCAAAAACCACCAGGCCTATCACTCATCGCGTGGTGCATGCCTCCACCTAGGTGATAGCAAAAGTCATGCTTTAACGCCTTAAGAGAGCTTTCATAAGTACCTAGAACATGTAAATAGGCTCGGTCGATAAAGTCTGTAAGTGGCTTCGTCGCTATTTCAGGCTTGTAATATTCTGTATAATCTCCAGAAGGTGAAAGTAATTCATAAGTTTCAAGAACAAGCTGTTCTTGATCCGATTTAGTTCTCGAGAGAAAACCCATATCATGAGCACAACGGAGAATTTCAAGTGCACTTTGAGGCTCTTCAAAGGATAAGCTATTGACTGGGCCATAGTCTTCGACAATAGACTCTAAAGTACTAGTCACCCTAGAATTCTTCATTGGTATTTGAATACCGTAATCGAGGTAATTGTGTAATGTCCCATCGACATAGGTAATGTGAATATTAACATCTTTCATTTCAATAACTTGTGAATGTAATAATTACAGTTTATAACGTCTACTACTGCAATACTTCTGTATTTTGGTAGTTTTAACATACTTAGAGAACATGTGGAAGTTCTCAAGCGCCCAGGAGATTCAATGAAAACACTATGGTTAAGACATGAAACAAAACCTTTTGAAAGAAGGTCAGCTCTTACTCCAAAAGCTGTGAGTATTCTACTAAGTAGAGGGTACGAGGTCGTTGTTGAAAAATCTCCAGCCAGAGCATTTCTCGACGAAGAATTTGCAGCAACTGGTGCAAGAATGGTTGAAACAAATAGCTGGAAAACAGAAGCGCCAAGTAATGCCGTTATTCTGGGACTCAAAGAATTAGAGAATGAAACCACTCCTCTTACTCACAGACATATTCACTTTGCACACGTCTACAAAGGTCAATTTGGATCTCAGGAGACTTTGAATAGATTTGTTCAAGGAGGCGGAAAGCTCTACGACTTAGAATATCTCACAGATGAAAATAACAAACGTATCGCAGCCTTCGGCCACTGGGCCGGTTTTGTTGGAGCTGGACTTGGGGTTATTCAGTGGGCACTTAGACAAGAAGGTAAAACCCTTAACGATGTTGCACCTCTAAGTGAAAAAGAAAGCTCCGATGAATTTATAAAGTATGTGCTAAGTTTTCTTGATAAGCTTTCAATAAGACCACGCACACTTGTCATTGGCGCCAACGGTCGCTGTGGAAAAGGTGCTACAGAGCTCTTACGTAAAGTTGGTGTTGAGCCTGTACAATGGGGTTCAAAAGATACTTCGGGCAAAGGGCCAATTGAAGAAGTATTAGACTTTGATGTGCTTGTAAATTGCGCCTTTATGGCCAGAAAAACTGCTCCATTTTTAACAAGAGATCTATTAAAGAAAGAGAGACACCTTGTTTCAATCAGCGATGTAGGTTGCGATCCAACAGGACCTTGTAATCCACTTCCAATTTATCAATCTATTACAACAATGGATCAGCCGACGATAACAATTGATGAAAATGGGCCTCTAGATATAACGGCCATAGATCATCTTCCTTCAATCTTACCGAGAGAGAGTAGCCAAGACTTCTGTGAACAACTGCTACCTCACCTGCTAGAGTTTTTAAAAACAAATATTGAAGGCACTCCTTGGGGTAGAAGTCTTGAAGTTTATTTCACAAAGTGTCTGGAATATAGTCTTCAAAAAGAAGAAAGCCTCTTTGATCTGCCTAGTAACTTAATGTAGATACTTCTGACGAATATTATCAACTTCATCATAGTGCTCTAGGTTTTGATGTTTCTCATAACCTTTTAAAAGTATTCTGGCCTTCTTAAGTAGAACCTTAATCGCCTGCTCTTTTTTATCTACAGATAAGTTATAATACTTAAGGATGAAATCAATTGATTTCACACGCCAGTAATCCATTGCAAAGTACTTCCGAGATAATTGATCATCATGCCCACCATACTTTCTTATGATAGGCTCACTCACGAATCCAACATCTTCATTTGCCGTAATCTTAAGCCAAAGATCATAGTCCTCACAAACGGGATAATCCTCTGCAAAGAGACCAACTTCGTCAAAAAGTGACTTTCTTATAAGAACAGCCGATGGTGAAATAAGACATAGCTTGAGGGAGCGGATAAAGATATCTCCTCCACTTTTCTTATGTTTATTCATCTGATTCACTCTGACGCCATCTCTTATCCAAATCTCTTCTCCATGAATAAGATTAAGTAAAGAATTTGATTCACTAAGAGCGACTTGTAATTCAAGCTTATTTGGTAGCCACTCATCGTCGCTATCAAGAAGGGCAATCCAATCTCCCTTAGAGCTATCAATCCCGACATTTCTAGCCTTAGAAACACCGCTATTATCAATCTTTAGGTATTTAACGCTAGGATAGTTCTTAACAAGAGATCTCGTTGAATCACTAGAGCCATCATCCACAACGATCACCTCAAAAGGCGCATAAGTCTGTGAAAGAACGGACTCAATAGCTCGGGACAAAACATTTGCACGGTTGAAAGTTGGTATGATGACAGATATCTTCATAAAGAGTATATATAGCGTATTAATGACTGATATAAAAGATTATCTATGGATTTATTAGTTTTCGCTCATCGCGGCGAGGCCATGACATTTTTAAAAGAGTTAGAGCTTAAAAGTAACTCACAATATAATGATCTCTATCAAAATGGCGATACCCTTCTCCTTATTACCAAAGAAGGACCGCACGAAGTGCTCGTTAAACTCTCTTACGCCCTAGGACTTTTCCCTAATATTAAAAGAATCATTAACCTTGGGATCTGTGGCTCACTTAATAAAGAAATTGAGCTAGAAAGTATCCATAAACCTAGAACGATCTACAAAGAAAATGAGTTCAAATCCTTTCAATGTAACTCCAATGAGAATAAAGATAGTGTAGATCTTATAACAACTGAAAAAAGAATTCTAACTGAAGATGATGCAAGCGCCTTAAAGAATTTTGCCACTCTTGTTGACCGCGAAGCACATGCTGTGGCCCAGGTAGCAAAGACCTTCAATAAAACTTTCGAAGTATATAAGCTAGTATCTGATCACATAACAGATGCGAAGTTCTGTGAAAGAATCAAAGAAAATGCTCAACTCTACAGTGATAAGCTCTATGACTTCTATGATAAGAATATACAAAGTTCGTCTTCAAAAGCTGAACAAAATAGTGAATTAGAAATCCTCAGAGACTCAGACTTTTACTTTTCTGTTTCACAAAGAAGAATCTTTAATAATCTCTACAAGTCACTTTTAAAGAAATCCACCATTAATAATGAGCAAGACTTTACAAGAGTGCTTTCTATTGAAGATATTAAATCCCGCGAAGAAAAAACGCCAAAAGAGAGAACAAGTCTCTTAATAAATAATATGTCTCATGCTCTTTATCCATTTCGCACCAAAGTTCAAGACTCTCTCAACGAGCTGACTTCTGAACTCCGCACATACGACTGTAAGTTTAAATATGACAAGGACCTCGACAAGAAGTCGTTTAAATTTGAGGCCTATATTGATAGCGAAGAAAAAAGAGATCTCGTCGTAAGAACTCTTAAAAACTTTTCTTGGCAACGGTTCTCTCAGATCATGGATGGGCAGATTGATGTTTGATAAAATCTATGTCGAAAAAGAATTAACTCATTCACCAATTACTGAAAATATTCTTAAGAGATTTAAAAGCTCTGAAGTCGTCATCATAGATAACTATGAAGAGGTTTTTCAAAAAGTAAAAAAGCCCTATCTTCAAAAAAGAGAAACACTAAACCTCTTTGTTGCACAGAAAAAAGGAGCTCTCGTAAAAGAAGCTCCTGATGCCTACGGACTAAGTGGAGAGCCACACTACTACTTCATAAATGCATATAACTGTATATATGAATGTAACTACTGCTATCTTCAAGGCTATTTTCATTCACCAGATCTTGTCTTCTTCATTAATCATGAAGAGATCACTCAGGCCATAGAAGACACCATTCATCGACATCAAGAAGTCTCAGATAAAGGGATATGGTTTCACGCAGGCGAATTTAGTGACTCACTTGCACTCTCTCATCTCACACAAGACCTTGAAAGCTATATTGATGTATTTAAAAGAAACCCTAGAGCCTATTTAGAATTTAGAACAAAATCAGCGAACACTAGGGCCTTAGAAGACATATCACCTCTACCAAATGTCATTACGTCATTTTCATTGTCACCTGCTGACAAAATTAAAGATAATGACTTAAAGACTCCCTCACTTAACACTCGTTTGGCGGCTATAAAGAAGCTTAGAGATAAAGGGCACCCGATAGCTCTACACTTTGATCCTATTATTTATACTGACGATATTGTGGAAAGTTATGAAGAAATGCTAGAGCTCATCATAGAAACCATTCCCCTAACTGAAGTTGAGTATATCTCACTTGGTGTTGTCAGATTTACAAAAGATGTCTACAAGCAAGTAAAGATGAATTATCCAGAGAGTGAATACTTTTACTCTGAGCTTATTACGAGTCATGACAATAAGGTAAAGTATCCAAGACCGATGAGACTTTGGCTTCTAGGGAAGATAAAAGAGTTATGTCTTAAGTATGGTGCTAAGAAAGAGAGTGTTTATCTATGCATGGAAGAATGATTACGTTTAAAGAATTTTGCCAAAAATAATAATGCCAAATCAATTTTATAAAACGACTGTCTTTGTAAGGTGGTAATATATTAGTAGCCGACCAGAAAAGATCGGCTACTATGTAATAACTAATTAAATTATATCTGAAAGTAAGCACATGCTGTAAGACATTACTTTGTAGCCAGAGTGAGATATAGAAGGGATATAGTTATTCTCATTATTGTATGGTTTTGGACGCCCCTTATCAAATCCAACTTCAATGATTAGATCACCCCTTGAGTTTTTTCTAATCTGTTGAAAGTCATTAGAGGATATTTTTCCTCCAACAGAGGTGCCGTTATATCTATGCTCAAGCTTGTATTCATCTAAGAAAACAAACAACTTTTCTTCTACTTCATCATCAATTCCAAGTTTAAGCTTAACAATGTTATCAGCATAAGCTTCAAAGTAGCCTAATTCAACAGGTTGCCTCGAATGGTCATAGCTATCAAACTCCGCATCAAAGGTTGAGCAAACCCATCTCTTTCCTAATTGCAAATCACCTTCATTAATAACTAGTTCCGCATTCTGAAACTGCTCTCTAATTTCGCTTACTAATGGGTCTTGATCAGGTGTGCCTGAAAATACATTTAACGATAAAAGACAAACAAATAAACTTATAAAATATTTCATAAACTCTCCTTATTTAGATATTAGATACTGATATCAAAAGAAAAATAGAAAGTACAACACATTATCTTGGCTCAGTGTGCGAAGCTAGTGGCGAAAGACTTTTTTATTCCCAGAGGAACTTGATATACTCACACAGGTGTAACACCCCTACTAAAGAAACAGTAACTATACACATTAACAAAACTAACGAATCTAACGCCGAAACTCAGAAAACCGCTGATCATAGAAGAACTTAAAATCATCAGCAATCAATTCCATCTCCCTTAAATAAGACTCCATCCGAAGCCCAGGCTCTGAAACCAATTTAACATCCTCAAAGTCTGAAAAGAAAACCTCTTCATAATTAGTGATTTTGTCATAGAGATTATCAATTTCTAAAAAGTACTCATCATCGTACTCATAATACTCTCCTACCGCTCTAAAGATATTAAGCGAAAAGAGAAGTCCATCAGGAAGCTTATCTTCTGTAATAATCCAGTGAACAATAGTCATCAAAGAGCTGATAACTTGCGCCTCAAAATCCTGTCTCTCTTTCTCATTTCTTTTCACTTCAAAAGAGGTCTCAATATAGAAAGACATATCGCTACTAAAGCAGCTCATCATCATCTGGACAAAACTATAGAACTCATCAACTGTAACCTCTTGCTCATTAGAGATAACATTTAAATATCTTGGAACGATCTTCTTGAGTTTTTCTCGTGATAAAATAACATTTTCATAAACAGAGGTAATTAGTGCGGCAATCTTCTCGGTGTCTGAGAAAATATCTGAGCTTGGGTCGATAATTTTCTCTTCAGAAAGCTTCCCTTCATAAATAGCATCACAACTAGCTTTAATACTGTTAAGTTCATCGAAGATTTTCTTTAATCGTGGATTATTTTCTTCTTTGATCTCCTCGCCCATTGTCTCCTCAACAAAGGTCGGCTCATCGCTAAGCCTTTGAGTAAAGCGAACCGAATCGTTATTTTCTAAATAGAAGGTTCGAGTTGCCTCAGGCCCAAGTTCATTACTATAGTCTCTATAAATAAGAGCAATGATTATTCCTACTATAGCAACTATGAATATGATTTTAATTCTCTTATTCAAGAACACCTTGTCTTATAAGCGCATTTTTCTTATTAAATCTAAAAAGAGAACAAATTCTATCGTCTCTTTCAGCGTTAAATGATCTCTTATTGATATAATCAGTCCATTTAAGTTCGGGTCCATTTCTAAGATCTTTCAAGACAACATCCTGACATGATAAATAAGCACTTCTTATAAAATTACGTCCATTAGTACTGTCAGGAATAAAAGGAATGACTCTGAAACATAAGTCATCCTTTACTCTTCTTGAGACTGTCTTATTTTTTAAGATCTTAAGCATCTTCGTTCTAAACTTCTTAAAAAAGACATGCATCGTTCTTCTTGAAATATCTCTTCGGCTATCAAGGCCCGTTAAGATTTCACGATAAGAAATATCAGAATTTGTATCGTAGATATCAACTAGTCTTTTCACAAGGTCTGTTCTCGTTGCACTTAATATCAGGTCACGCTCTTCCTCGCTAAATTCTTCTTTATACACGAGAATATTTAGCTCCGCTGAGACCATACTTCTGATCTTGGTAAAGTAGATGTCATTACCTCTTTGAGAGAGCTGAAGAAGCTCAGTTATACAGTTACTAAGAATAAACGCTTTCTCTTCTAGCTCAGTTTTAATAGAGGCATTAATTATATTTGAATCTGGTGAAACCTTACAGACATCTGGAAAGTTAGGAACATCTGTAATTGGCCTTGGATTTGAGACTTCTTCAATAAAACTCTTAATCTGACTTGTTAGCTCGAGGGTTGAAAGAACATCAACAAGACGTAAGAAATATGAGTTCATAAAGGTCGGCTCACCTTCAAAACAAAACTCCGGTTCATCCTCACAGGCAACAACATAAACATAATCATAAATACGTTGGGCATTTTCAATAACACTAACGAGACCATCATAAGCATTTTTTACAGTTTTAGACTTTCTCTTTGAATTAACGAAGACTCCTATTGGATCAAAGTTTACAGTCTGCGCTCTTAAAATATTTACATCACGAAGGACTCTCTCAGCTAACTCAGCCGCCCGAGAATATATATCCTCCCAGGTTCCTTTATCATAATTTGAAACATTATTAACAAGAAGGTATTCGTTAAATGAGCTACACTTTCTTGCGACACCTTGACTGTCACGGCAGTATTGCCCAAATGGGTCAAGTCCAACAAGTAAGAACTTTAAATCATCTGCTGTTCGACCAATGAAAATCGGGTTTTCAAGATCAGAGGAATCACTAGTGGAATATGGACTATCGCTAGTGGTTAATGACTTAGGGCTTTCCATAATAGAAACTAATGAATTTAAGTTTCCTACAACGGCACCATGTAAGAGGCTTCTATCCAAGCGATCTAATTCATCTAACTTAATTTCATTAAATGTTTGAATATAGCGCTGAACCTTTTGGACAAGCTCGGCTTGCAATATAGGTTTCTCCCTATTATCAAGATCTCCTTGAGAGGAAAAAGGCGCGCCTGCATAGACTTCTTTAAGCCACTTATCAAGCCCTATGAGGTCGCGATTAATAAGCTCAACACCTTTAAACTTAAAATCATCTTCATCATAAGTATTAATGTAATTTTCAATAAGAGAGATATTCTCAGTTGCTGAGCAGTAGTCATTTACGAATGCTTCAGAAGTACAACGAATGGCTTCAGGCCAAAGAATAGCATCAGAGTCCTTAATCAATTTATTGTAATGACTATTTCTAATAAAAGTTGAGAATTGATCAACAAAAACACCCGCCGCGGCCAGGTAGAGAGAGTTGCCACCTGTTGCCAGCATGGAACTAAGAGATAGCCCTGAGCTTACTAAACTTGTGAGTCCCTGAAAGCCTTGATCAACACATTGAGGATTATTACCAACCTTTTCAAAAAGATCAGAGAGCACACCAATAGCTGAATAGAGATTTCTCTCATTACCTTGTGCTAAGTAATCATAACGAGCTATTTCAGAATTATAAGCAATGATATTACCCTGATTTTCAAATATTGAAGTCTCTAGGGCCAACATTTCATCATCACTTAAGCTTCCCTGATTTGAATAGAGATAACTCGTGAGATCTGCAACCATTGTTTCTGACTTTAATCTGTCAGCATTTGCGCCTTTATAGAGTTCGAAGTTTGTATAAGACTGATCAAAAGCTGAAATAAGGGCATTTTGATCAACTCCTACATTACATGAATTACTATCTCTTAAGCTCTCAAGCGCTCCCTTAAAAGAGGATAGTAACAATGTTGTATTTGCAGTGAATCCTGCAACGTTCTTACATTGTGATCCGAAAGTATTGATGAGGAGCTCAGCAGGATTAGAGGCATATCCTCTTAGTGCGCACAGCGTAAGCATTATTGATAAAATGATTCTTATTTTGCCCATAAGCAATGACCTCGAATAGTATAGTAAACGGATAGGAGATTAGACCAAAATAAAGATCATTTTGCAAAGGACTAATATTGAGAAACCCTATAAAAAATAAATTTCGTACTTGATCTTTCACACGCCATTCGCTATATTTTGCAACCTGTAATTATTAAATTCTCCTACCGTGAGGTAGTATTTTAAATAAAGGAAAGTTGTTATGGCACGTGTATGTGATTTAACTGGAAAAAGAAGACTCGTTGGGAATAAAGTTTCTCACGCTAACAACAAAACAAAGATGACGCAAAAGCCAAATCTTCAGACTAAGAGAGTATTTGACCCTGTTACTGGTCAAACTGTAAAACTTAGACTTTCTACAAGAGCTATTAGAACTCTTGATAAGGTTGGTTCTTTACAGAAGTTTCTTAAGAAGTATAAGCACCTTTGGGATGCTCAATAAGCTAAGAAAAGTATCTTAATTTTCTATATAGAAAGCCCGCAGCAAGCGGGCTTTCTTAGTTTATGCCATATTTCAAATATCTGTCTTTGACGATCCCCATCTTTAAAGCAATCATATTGATGTTATCAAAGCTTTTATATAGCTCACGGAGTCAAAATGATCTCATCTCGCCTCTTGGTTTTATTAATTACTATGCTTCTATCAACAAAGCTCTACGCCAAAGCATGCTTTGAAATTGATCTGCCAAAGTCCCCTAAATACACTTTTACGGACAAGGTCTATATTAAATCATTTGATGGAGTGAGAATTGGTGCAAATGTCTTTGAACCAAAGTCATTTAATCCCTTTAAAACTTTCCCCGTGATCATTTTTGTAAATAGTTGGTTTCTTGAAGAACATGAATACTTCAAGCAGGCCAAGAAATTTGCAGAAAAAGGCTATATTGTTCTTAGCTACAGTGCCAGAGGCTGGGGCTGCTCAGATGGACTCATTAATGTTATCGGCGACAATGACATGAAAGACCTTAGTAAGGTCATTGACTGGATCAGAGACCATACAAGAGCTGATATGAGAAATATTGGAATGAGTGGTATTTCATATGGAAGTGGAATGACCTTAAGAGGCCTCGCCCACGACTCAAGAATTAAAACAGGTGTTGCCATGAGCACTTGGGGCTCACTTACTGACTCACTTATTGGAAATGATACTTTAAGATCTTTTTGGTCCGCTCTACTTGTTGGATCAGCCTTTGTCTCAGGAGATCTTGACACAGATATTTGGGAGCTACTTAAAGACATACTTGAAAATCAAGGTGATGGAGAGGCCAAGAAATGGACAGAGCTTAGAAGTCCCATAAATTATGTGAACATCATAAATAAGCGAAATACACCTATTTTCATGGCCAATAGCTTTGGGGACAATCTCTTTCATGCGAATTCAGTTATCGACTTCTATAATAAACTTACCGTACCTAAGAGATTAGAATTAAATCAAGGAACACATGCTAGTGCAGAAGGGCTAGGTCTATTCTATGATGCTAACTATACTTTTGATAATGTTCACAGCTGGTTTGATTATTGGCTAAAAGGTATCTCTCCTAAAAAGAAGCTTCAAGAAGTCAGTATATTAACCTCAGTCAAACACCAAAGAGAGAGCCATTCACAGAGCTTTTTCAAACAAGAAAATACCAATACAACTTTCTACCTAAGTCCAAGAAGATTCCCTTTTAGCGGAAAGCTTAAAAGGCTTAATACAAATATGGAGACGACTGAAGATACAATAAGAGCTGGAGTCGATACTCTGGCGAGTACAGGGATTCCCCTCGCCTCAGTCGTTATCAATTCACACTTTAAGACACCTGTCATGAGACTTAGCTATCTTTTAAACTCTCCCTATTCACTTATCTATAAAAGTGACACTTTAGTAAGCGATATCAAACTCAGGGGAATCCCAAAATTAAATATCAATATCACTCCTCATAGTGATCAGGTTCAATTAGTGACATATCTCTACGATGTAAATCCATTTGGTGTCGCAAAGCTTATCACTCATGGTGTGATGACAAAGAGAAATTTAATCCCTCATAAAGATATCGATATTAATCTCGATCTTGTAGCGAATGCCTATGATCTTAAAAAAGGTCATAAATTAACGATTGTCATCGATACGTTTGATCTCCTCTATCTTCCTCTCATTGGAAATAGTCATGATTTCGACGTGAATTTCAATAAAGAAAAATCAAATACACTTTCATTTTTTGACTTTAAAAAAGCGAGGACGACTTATGTTGAGTAAAACTATCTTTCTTTTATTTCTTACACTGCAATCATTTGGAGCAGAGATTATCGCTCGCCCTTTCTCCATTGATTTTCTCATGAAAAGAGATGCTTATGAACTTGATTTTAAAATCACTCTTGCTTGTCGATATGAAAAGTTCGTCATCAGTGATTCGGCTGAATATGAATACATCTATAAAGAATTAAATCTCCAAACAGAATTCAAAGCAGAGAATAACGAATACGACAGAGTCACTCTTAGCCTACCAAATCAGGAAAATTTAAAAATGACAGGCTACTTTAAACAAAACAAAGAATGTCAGTCGATTATCAAGCTCTTTCTAAAAGATAAGAAATATACTCTAGGTTACTTCGATGATTACTCAAGACCTATACGACTTGGGTTTTATAAGAAAACAAGACTAGCTGAATTTAAAGATTTTGAAGTTGAAACAATCAAAGATCTTTTAGAGGGTGTTGTTTATGGCTTTAGTTACACGCCTAGATATAATAGCGTCTATGTAACCTTATCAACAGATGGTAAGCCCGTTGATAGGATGTCCACCTTTGCTCGCACAAATGCTGCAAAAGACCCTGAAACAAATATGCCATTTAGAATAAAAAAAAGCCCCTTATAAAAGGGGCCTTCTCGTATTTAGTTTTTAAAAGTAAATTAGAATTGAACGTCTACCGAATCAATTTCAAATCCCCACTTGTTAATTGAAGAATCAGAAACAAATGTAACGTCCATTGAATCTCCATTAACATGGAAAGATACATAGTCTTCACCAGAACCAGAGATTTTCTCAATCTGTGTTCCTTCAGAGTCTCTAATCACTAAGTAATCATATTTATTCTCTAACTCATACTTTGAAATTCTTAGTCTCAGATATTTCGCACCCTCGACACTAAAAGTTCTTGTCTCATTAACACCATCAGCATATGGGTGAGCTGTTTCCCAAGCCTCAACACTTACTGTTTCCCAGTCACTTGGATTTGGTTCATCTCTATCTGGAATAGTATTTGTTAATAAGTTGAAAGCGTTAATTCTACCACCATTAATTGTTTTACCTCTTAATGCTGCAATCGGCTCACTTGTTTGCATTACTCTATCTCTAACTGTCTTAGGATCTAGCCTTCCTTCATTTGCAAGAAGTAGACCGATAACTCCTGAAACATGTGGCGTTGCCATTGAAGTCCCTGAGTATGATGCATAACCACCATTCTTAGTTGTTGAAAGAATTTTATGCCCTGGAGCTGCAATATGAACTGTTCTTCTCCCATAACAAGAAAAAGATGCAAGGTCATCTGATGAAGTCGATGCTGCGACAGATATTACGTTATCTACTTCATAGTTAGATGGATAGTGAGGTCTTGAGTCATTATTTGAAGCCGAGTTACCTGCTGCTGCTGTAAAAATAATTCCAG
>DDIK01000057.1 GCA_002338505.1 Bacteriovorax sp. UBA1852 | reverse complement strand
AATCCTTTCTCGACGGCAACATCAAGAAGCTCATTATAGAGAGCATCAGTCATTTCCTTAGTTCTTGATAGAATCCAAAAGTTAGACCTCTTCTTATCTCCGACGAGAGCATACTCGTAATCAGGTCCAATCTTTAAAATATTATAATCTCCACCAAAGAGACCAAAGTAATTAAGGACAGGAACAAAACTTACACTTAGAGTTGCATTTGTTTCTTTATTTGTAACAAAAGCTTTTGCCTTTCCTGACTGAATATCACCATCTAATCTCTCACAAGTGTTAACGACTTCAACATAAGTTCTCTTTGTTAGTGGTGTTTTCTTTAAAGTATACTTCGCTGTAGTACCGCCACACTCTGTTTGAAATTCATTTTCATAACGTGCGTATTCGTACCATAGACCCATATACTTTTTGATATCTATACTTTGCTCTGTTTCAAAAGTATTACTTGGCTTATTTTCATCAAAAATAAGAACAGAATCAATGACATGAACTAATCCATTACTGGCTTTAATGTCCGTTGCCACAATTTTAGAATCATTTAAGAATGCACCCTCATCATTTGCAGAGACGAGAATCGTTTGACCTTGAAGAGTCTTAACTTCATTGAGCTTTAAAACATCTTTTGCTTCAAGCTTCTTTGCAGAAACATGGTAGAGAAGAATAGCGCTAAGTGCCTCTTTATCATTTAATAGTGCTTCTAGTGTTCCTTGTGGAAGATTTCCAAAAGCTTCATCTGTTGGAGCAAATACTGTTATTCCTTTAGTTTCGCTTACGGCCTTATCAAGACCTGTTGCTTCTAAGGCAGTGATAAGAGTTTCAAAGTTACCGGCGGCCTTTGCAACTTCTAAAACATTTTGCTTTTTAAAGCCTGCAAATGTGCTTACTGACAATGTAAGTACTAAACTTGTAATTAACGTTTTCATCATTTCTCCTTATGGGTGGTTTTTAGTATGTGACACTTAATCACAAGAACATTGATAGCAAGAAGAAAGCAATCAAAATAGTCGACATTCATACAACGCCTGTGTCATAAAAGGACACGCTAGATACTTTATGAATTCCCGTGGAGGAACACTATGAATAATTTTAATAACTTAAGTGTTGGTGATTTAGAAATCTTAGCACAATTACCAAAAATGACCTCAATTAGAAGTTTTGCACAAAACTTAGACATGACACCATCGTTTCTCTCAAAGAAGATTAGAAAGCTTGAAGAGATTCTGAAAATTAAATTAATTAACAGAAGCGCAAAGGGAATTACAACAACAAAAGACTCAATGAATGTCATACTTCTCGCTCGTGAAGTATTAGAAAAAATTGAACAGATGAGAAATACAAAGAGCTCAAAACATGAAGAAACTGAAGACATTCAAACGCTTACAATTGGTACGAGAGGTTTTTTGAATGCTGCCTTTATTCCAAATATTCTTGAAGAATTTGATCATTCGTCACAGAAGATTAAGTTTCAATTTATTGATATGAGTCCAGATGATCAGCTAAACTCATCTAAGAGTAATGAGATTGATATATTTATATCGTTGAAGAAAATTAACTTTGGAGAAGCTTGGATTACTGAACAAGTTGGATCTATAAATTGGGCCATTTATGCAAGCAAGGGACATCCTCTGCTAAAGGCACAAAGTTTAGATATAGAAAAAGTTCTCATCTATCCATTTACAAGACCAACTTATTGGGACGGGAGTTCAATCATGACTATCTCTGACTCTATCCCACTAAAACAATCACATAAAATTAAATATGGTCATGGAATTCAAAATACACAAGCAGCGATAGCAGTCATTACTAATACACAACACTTGACCTATATTCCTACTGTTGCAGCAAAACGCAGTATTCAGCTTGGAGAAATCATGGAGATAAATTTAGATGATTTAGAGAAAAAACAAGATCAACTATTTATTAGTGTTCATAGTGATCGTGTGAGTAATATCGTATATAATGAACTTAAAAGCACTATCGAAAAATTATTAAAAAGTTAACAACTAGGACACATAATGAAAGAAGTAAGTAATATAAGTAAAGTTTTTCAATCGATTTTAAAAGGTGGTGAAACTTTCTTTGTTCAAGGTGCAATGCAAACGCCGTCCTTTCTCTTAGAGGAACTTGAAGAAACTCTTCAAAATGAAAGAGAAGACGTAAAGAATCTACGCTTTATCCATCTCCACACCCATGGCCAGCCATTTTATATTAGAGAGGACTTCAAAGATCGCTGCAAAACTCTTAACTTCTTTGTTGGTGGAAATATTCGAAGTTCTATAAATTATAAAAATATAGACTATATTCCATGTTTCTTATCAGAAATCCCCTATCTCCTAAGAGATAAAGTTGTACCTGTGGATATAGCTCTCATTCAAACTTCTAAACCAGACGAGCATGGTCATGTCAGTATAGGCTCTAGTGTTGATATAACAAGAGAGGCCATAAAAGCAGCAAAGTATGTAATAGCAGTGATCAATGAGAATGTACCTCGTGTCTATGGAGATTCATTTATTCATATCAATGATATTGACTATGGAATAATCAAAAACACACCATTACATACTGTAGAACTTAATCAAATTTCAAATGAAGAAAAAAAGATTGGAGAGACAATAGCTTCACTTATAGAAGATGGCTCAACTCTACAAATGGGAATTGGCGCGATACCAGATGCAGTATTAAGGGAGCTTAAGAGTCATAAGGATTTAGGTATTCATACTGAAATGTTTTCAAACGGAGTTATTGACTTGATCAATGATGGAATTATTAATAATTCGAAAAAGAAAATTAATCCAGGAAAGACAATTACGAGCTTTGCAGTAGGTGATCAAACACTTGTTGACTATATTAATAAGAACGCTGCAATCGAGTTCTACCCGGCCAACTATGTAAACAAACCTAAAAACATTGCTAAGAACCCTAAAGTTATAGCTATTAATTCTGCAGTTGAAATAGACCTTACAGGACAAGTCTGTGCAGATAGTATCGGCCATAAGATTATATCTGGAGTCGGCGGACAGATGGATTTTATGCGTGGTGCTTCTATTTCAGCTGGCGGTAAACCAATTATTGCCATGTCTTCGACGACAAAGAAAGGAGTTTCTAAAATAACTCCCTTTCTTAAAAAAGGAGCAGGAGTTGTGACGACGAGGTCACACATCCATTATGTGGTAACAGAATATGGAGTCGTTAATCTCTATGGAAAGTCAATCGGACAAAGGGCAAAAGAGCTCATATCAATTGCTCACCCTGAGCACCGAGAGAGATTAGAGAGAGAATGGTTCGAACTTTACAATTAAAGGAAGTAGAGATGAATGTTAATGACCTTGTGCCAGACTTTACCATTAATTTATCCGATGGAAGAGAAACATCCCTTTACTACTTACTTAATAAAGGGCCCGTGATCTTAAATTTTATAATGGGAACTTGGTGCCCTGTATGTACTTCACACTTAAGTAAAGTACGATCGTGGCAGAATAAATTAAATAAGAATATCACAATGCTTATCATAACATCTGAGACGAGTGATAATATTATTAAGTACCAAAATGAAAATAAGACGAGCTACCTATTTGCAAGTGATCATGACTTAAAAATAATAAATATGTTTAATCTTCGACTCATGCTCATGGATATAGCAAAACCTGCGACCTACCTGATCGACTCAGATAAACATATAAAGATATCATTTAATAAGATGAGGTCAAAGAAGAACACAGATAAACTCTTAACGAAAGTATGTGAAACTTGCGATAACTCACCGACTTAATTTTCACGTAACCAGATTTTCTTATACTTTTCAATTAAATCATAAGAGGCTCCACTTTTTCTATTTCCCAATAATTTCTCATTTAAAAATTGGTAATATTTTAGACATGAAGATTTTTTTGAGAAACCGTGATAAACATAGCCTTTATTTACGTATGGTTTTACAAATTTAATATGCTGATATTTTTGATTCCTGAGAAGAAAAAAACTACCTGTGTACAAACCAGTTACATAATAATCAAATCTCTTTTCTAAAAGTAAGTTAAAAGCCTGAGTGATGCTCTTAACACGAGTTTCATTAAGATGATTCTTTATATAGAGATCAAAGTCATCTCCATACCGATCCCCTAAATTAAAAAGACCTCGTTGAGACTTTAAAGATTCAATTCCTTCATAACTTTTAGGGGAATCTTTTCTTACAAAAACTGCAAATGGGTTTTCAAAGAATGGCTCAGTAGTAAACTTCAAATAGGACCTTCGATCATTTGAATTCTTTAGGCCAAGAATTAAATCAACATCACCTTCTTTAGCACTCAACAAGACACGTTTCCAAGGACCCTTGTAAGAAAACTTTATTGAAATAGACTTCTCTTTAAAAATTTTTTGAAGAGACTCTACTGTTGCGCCTCTAAATTTTTTTCCATCGTACCAATGATATGGAGGATAATTAGGATGGGCAGAGACCGTAATTTCCTTACAGGCAAAAGGGTCCAAAGATATTAGTAGAAGAATGAATAGTCGAATTCCAATCATATAGAGATTCTACATATTATTTATAAAGAAAATCAATTTAAATCAAAGAATTTTTTATAAAAACTAAGACACTCTGGATTAGAGATAGCTTCTAAGTTATTTAAATCCTTACCATTGATAAGTTTAGTGACAGCTACTTCCATTTTCTTACCAGAGCGAGTATATGGTATGGCCTTTGTTTGAATTACCCTGCGAGGCATATGTCTTGGTGTTGTATTATCCTTTATAAGCTTTTTTATCTCTCTTATCTGTTCGTGGCCCAATTCCAAGTTATCCTTAAGAACAATGAAAAGCCAAATCTCAACATCTCCATCCACTTTCTTTCCAACACAAACACTATCTTCTATATAGTCGATGACTTCGGTTTGACGATAAATCTCCGCAGTTCCAATTCTTACTCCACCAGGATTAAGTGTTGAATCCGAACGTCCAAGTACTTGGATACCATAAGAGTCAATGAGTATGTAGTCACCATGATACCAAACACCAGGTACTTGACTAAAGTATGCTTCATTAATTCTCGAGTTATCATGATCATTAAGAAAACATAGTGGCCTTGATGGAAAGCTAGATAAACAAGCAAGCTCGCCTTCTACTCCATTAACTATCTCCCCTGCATCATCAACTGAGACGACTTCCATCCCTAAACCTCTGACTTGAAGCCGTCCTGAATAAACTGGCTTTACAGGGCAGCCAAGAAAGAAACAACCAAGGACGTCCGTGCCGCCAGAAATAGAGGCCAGCAAGAGATCAGACTTAAAGCTATTGTAAACATACTCATATTGATCATCTAATAAAGGTGCGCCTGTGGAAAGAACTGATTCAAGTGATGATAAATCGATATCATCAAAACTTAGTCCCGTATCACTAAGAGCGCGTAAGAACTTTGGACTAGTGCCAAAGATATTAATTTTTTCAGACTCTATAAGCTTCATATAGTCTTTAAAAGTTGGGTATGCGGGAGATCCTTCATAGAGAATTACCCTAGAGCCAAAGTAGAGACTTGAGACAAGCCAATTCCACATCATCCAACCACATGTTGTAAAAAAGAAAATGCTCTTATCTTGTGTCAAATCAGTGTGAAGACCAAGCT
Organism: Bacteriovorax sp. UBA1852; assembly: GCA_002338505.1. Lineage (GTDB taxonomy): Bacteria > Bdellovibrionota > Bacteriovoracia > Bacteriovoracales > Bacteriovoracaceae > Halobacteriovorax_A. Next base: position 2,439 of record DDIK01000057.1, on the reverse strand, counting down.
CTTTCACATGTTGTAAGAGTGTTCCTCCGACAGAATGAACAATACACTTAGGTTTTCCTGTTGTTCCTGAAGAATACATAATGTAGAGAGGACTTGAAAATGGAACTTGAGTATATTGAATTTCACCTTCTACAGGCTTAAAGAAATCGTGATAATAACAAGCACTTTCAATCATTGATATATCGTCACTCTTATCGAGATAATCTACAATAATGACTTTTTCAATAGAGCTAACTTTACGTGTAATTTCAACAATTCTATCTCTTAAATCAAAGTACTTTCCATTATATTCATAGCCGGCAACAGTCACAAGAACCTTAGGCTTAGATTGACCAAAACGATCAGTCACACCCTCAACGCCAAAGTCACAACTAGTAGATGTAAAAACTCCACCAAGAGACGTCACTCCTAACATCGAGATTACTGTCTCGCTTATATTTGGCATATAACAGGCCAGGACATCACCTTTTGAAATGTGTGATGAAAGTTTTCTTGAAAGACCATTAACCGTGGACTTCAGATCACCGTAAGTAAGACTACTTCTCTTCCCATTTTCTAAACGCGAAATGAGAGATTCATTCGAGTCAACTCCACTGCGAAGTAAGTTTTCAGCAAAATTTAACTGGGTATTTTTAAACCATGAATAATTATCAAAACCTAGATCATCGTAAGCAGGATCTAGTGAGCCACTAAATTTAATGTCATAGAAAGTAATGAGGGATTTCCAGAACTCATCTCTGTGATCAATTGAAAACTTATAGAGTGAGTCGTAATCAAAGACATCTTTATTCTTTAAAAAAGAAATATATCTTGTGAGTTCACTCTTATCTATTCTGTCTTTACTCGGTGACCACAGTGGCTGCATTTACATAAGACCTTTTAGGGCCTCTAAGCTACTTCCTTCAACTTTTGAATGAAGAGAGTTACCGTGAGAGTCCATTGTTACAACGACTGGAAACTCTTCAACAGTTAATTCCCATATCGCCTCAGGTGAACCTAGGTCTTCCCAATATACATTATCAACTGATTTAATCTTCTCTGCGAGAACTTGAGCGGCACCACCGATGGCGTGAAAGTAGACACAACCATACTCTTTGCAACCTTCAAGAGTTTTCGGCCCCATTCCACCCTTACCAATAACACCAACAATTCCATGATCTCTCATGACTTGCCACTGATAAGGCTCCTCTCTAATAGAAGTTGTTGGTCCAGCGGCCTTAACTTCATACTTACCTTTCTTATCTTGTAAAACAACAGGTCCACAGTGATAGATAATTTGGTTCTCAAGAGAAATAGGTGGGTTTGTTCCCTCATGAATTCTCTTATGAACAGCGTCTCTTCCAGTAAATAACTTACCAGAAATTAACACCATATCTCCGACCTTTAATTCTCTTATATCTTCTTTTTTAAATGGATATTCTAATCTCTTCATTTTTAATCCTTTATTATTTAATAAAGCCACTTATTAATTGAGTTATCACCTTTTAGGCTCACACCCTGTCTACGATAGGCCCAACACATGTAGGAAACTGAGACAAAGAAAGAGGCTGGAAGTCTATTAAGGTGACTTATCTTACAACCTAATAGCGTTGTCTTACCACCAAAGCCCATAGGCCCTATTCCTAGTTTGTTAGCAGTTTCAACGATATCTTTTTCCAGATCAGCTAATTCTTTAATTGAATTTGTATCATCTAATTTTCTAAAGAGTTGCTCTTTTGATTCGATATAACCTGCACCTCGATCACCACCAATACAGACCCCAAGAACACCTGGACCACAGCCCTTACCCTGAGCTTTTTGAACGGCATCTAAGATAGACTTTCTCACACCATCAAGGTCTCTACCTGCACCAATCTCTTGGTTTGGAAGAGCATATTGAGCGCCAACATTTTCACAACCACCACCTTTGAGCATAAGCTTAACTTCAATGCTACTCTTAGCGTGTTCATGAAAGTGAATACTTGGATGACCTGGTCCTAAGTTCATCGTGTTATTTGCACCTGTTAATGAATCAACAGAATTTTGTCTAAGATATCCAAGCTTCGTTGCCTGTACAACTGCTCTTTCTACGATCTTCGTGAATTCTCTTTGATGAAATCCTTTTGGATGTGCAACATTAAAAATAATAGTTCCAGTATCTTGGCATATTGGTTGAGACTTCTTCTTTGCTAGCTCGACATTTGCCTTAATAATATTCATAGCGTATTCGGCACTAGTGTTTTTCTCTTCGCGAGCAAGAGCTTCTAAGACCACTCTTTGGATATCATCAGGAAGAACAGTTGAAGTTACTCTTATAAGCTCTAAGATTGATTCTTGTAACTTCTTTGATGTATTTACTTTCTTCGCGACTTTCTTCTTAGTCGCTTTCTTTGCGACTTTCTTTTTAGTTGCTTTCTTTGCTACTTTCTTTTTAGTTGCTTTCTTTGCTACTTTCTTCTT
>DDIK01000098.1:911-16255 GCA_002338505.1 Bacteriovorax sp. UBA1852 | reverse complement strand
CAAATTGCATACCTTCTACAACATCAAGAGTTGTTTCAGCAGTTTTACTCTCTTCGATTGTGATAACACCTTCGTTACCAACTTTATCCATTGCTTCAGAAATTAATTTTCCAATTTCTGTGTCATTGTTTGCTGAAATAGTTCCAACTTGCTCAATCTCTTCAGAAGTCTTGATGTCTTTTGACATTCCCTTAAGTTCGCTAACTACTTTTTCAACGGCCTTATCAATACCTCTTTTAAGATCCATTGGATTGTGACCAGCTGTAACAAGTTTTGCACCTTCAGTATAAATTGATTGTGCAAGAACAGTTGCTGTAGTTGTTCCATCCCCTGCATCTTCGTTAGTTTTTTGTGCAACTTCTTTAACCATTTGTGCACCCATGTTTTGGAAATTATTTTCTAATTCAATTTCCTTTGCAACTGAAACACCATCTTTAGTGATGTGTGGTGCACCAAAAGACTTTTGGATAACAACGTTTCTTCCCTTAGGTCCTAAAGTCACTCTTACAGCATTTGCAAGTTGATTAACACCTTCAAGAATAAGCCCTCTCGCTTCTTCACTATATTTTAATTCTTTAGCCATTTTATATCTCCTATTAAATAAATTATGGTTTATTTACTGATTATTGTAGAATTCCGAAAATCTCATCTTCTTTCATGATGAGGTAATCATGACCTTCAACCTTAACATCTGTTCCAGAATACTTACCAAAAAGAATCTTGTCCCCTTCCTTAACTGATAAAGCAGCAAAAGAGCCGTCATCTAGTCTGTATCCTTGACCGATTGCAACGATCTCACCCTGTGATGGCTTTTCTTTGTTATTATCTGGAATAATGATCCCACCAGCAGTAGTTGTTTCTTCTTCAAGTCTTTTAACTAGGACTCTGTCTTGTAATGGTTTTACTTGCATAACGCCTCCATTTAGTTGTTAACACATTTAAGTTATAAATTAAGTTACAAGTACTTTAGTATTAGAAAGACCAGTGTCAAGGTTAGGAGAAGCATATTTTTTGCGAAAATCGACAAATAAATCTGATTTCTTTATAAGTGACTAAAATCGCAACGCGTAGGTCTCTGTGCATCATTTACACGTTGCTCTTGTTCATTTCCATATAAAGATGTAATCAGCTCTTATCGTGTTTAAAGTTATAAAGAAAATATTCAATTCTTCGGTGGATAAACTTATTGCTAATGAGTCTAACGAGGAAAAGCTGTACCTGGCCATAACAATAGCGACAGGCGTCATGGCTGCAGTTCTCGCAGTGGCACTTCACCACGGTATCTTCTATCTCAGAGATCTCTTTGAGACTGATAAAGCATTTGGACCCAAAGCATTTATCCTAGGTGGAATTGCCATCTTTATTTCAGGTTGGCTCACAACAAGAAAATTCCCATTCACTGTAGGCTCAGGCGTACCTCACGTAAAACTTGCGCTAGCCGTTTATAATGGAAAAATCAAAATGGGTTCTACCGTTGCCAAGTTCATTACCACGACCCTTGCCCTAGGCTCAGGTGTCTCACTCGGAAGAGAAGGGCCATCAGTGACTATCGCTGCAGGCTTTGGCTCATGGTTAGGTGATACATTTCATCTCTCTAAAAGAAGAATTAAGGCCCTCGTTGCTGTGGGCAGTGCTGGCGCGATCTCCGCCGGCTTTCATACTCCAATATCAGCAGTAGTATTTACCCTGGAAGAAGTTGTAGGTAATCTCAACGCCAAAGTACTAGGCTCGATTGTCATATCAAGTGTTATCGCTTCCATTACGGCGCAATTCTTAACAGGTGGAGACGCACTTTTTTCACAGCTTTATTATAAGCTAAATGATCATAGAGAATTATTCTTCTATCTTGTTATTGGAATTGTCTCTGGCTTACTTGGCCCTTTATGGATGAAGTCAGTTTTAGCTCTTAGAAAGTTTAACCGAACTAAAATGAAGAACCATAGACTAACTTTTATCATGATAGCCTTTTGCTCGGTTGGCCTTCTCTCACACATACATCCAGGTGTTCTGGGCAGTGGTCAAGGCACAATTGAAAACACGCTATTGTCTCTCATTCTTGATCCTAAGGTGCTCATAACTTTATTTATTTTAAAGTTCATATCAACTTCTCTATGTTACTCAACTGGAATGAGTGGAGGGCTATTTATGCCAACACTTCTCATGGGCGCAACGCTAGGAAGTATAATAGGCTCTATTGCAGGAATTCTCTTTCCAGAAATTACATCCAACACTGGTGCTTATGCCCTTGTAGGAATGGGCGCATTCTTTGTAACAGTCATTAGAACTCCATTCACTTCAGTAATGATTGTCTTTGAACTCACAAGAGACTATCACATTATGCTACCACTAATGATTGCAAACGCTATTGCATACAGTATCTCTACTCGCTTTGGAAGTCAGTCGATCTACGAAAGAATTTCTGAACAAGATGGTATCCACCTGCCAACAGAAGAAGACAATGAAGCTCTTGAAACACTCCCTGTTGAAGAGTCTATGATTAGAGACGTGATAAGTTTTCACGCAAATCTCACTATTGCTGAATGCTATGAAAAAGTAAAAGCTTCAACTATAACCGGCTACCCTATTTTAAATAATGGAAGACTAATAGGCATGATATCTAAAGCTGAAATACTTTCAAATCATTCAAAGAAAAATTTTGATAAAAAGCTCTCAGCGATTTGCGAAAGAAAAGTCATTAAAATTTACCCCGACCAATCTCTCCATGTTGCTTTTCACAGATTAAAAAGATTCCAGATCTCACGACTTCCGGTGGTTTCTAGACTCGATGACAAGAAATTAGTTGGTATCATCACAGCAAAAGAAATAGTAGAAAGTTTTGGTTACCAGATCAGACAAGAAGAAAATAAGGTCTTGCCTAGCTCTTAAGAGAATTCCAACTATTAAGAATTCGAGCGGCTAAGGTCTCTTTTGAAAATGGCTTAACTACGTACTCGGAAACACCTGCTCTGAAACAATCATACATTACTTCATTCGTTGTAATATTTGTGGTTACTAAAATAGGAGTTGTCTTGTAGTTATCTAGTGCTTTGATCAAAGAAACAGTCTTGTTTAACTCTTCATTGTCATTTTGATTAATGATAATAAAGTCAAAGTCCATAGTATTTGAAAGCGAAGACATGAGATCATCCTCATTACCTTCGATTTGAATATTTCCAATAAATCCTAAGTCCTTAAGCATCTTATATGGATCAAACTCATCATTTTTAGAGCTGGAACTAAGACAAATAAAATTAATATCTCGTGTTAAGTACATGTAATATCGATCGGTATTCTTAAGAAAAACTAAAATGTTAAGAAAAGCCAACCTTTGTGCTCAAGAAAAGAAAATAAAAGACCGACATTATCAGTATGAAACTTCTTAAAAGAGCTTTAGGCAACATTCTAAATTCACTTCCTGCCTTCATTTCTTTTCCTATTTTAAGAAGAATGATCTCAATAGATTATTTAAATAATAGTGATAATCTTGTTATCAAGGTTGCTGACACAATTGAGGAGCTTGAACAAGCCTTTAGACTTGTTCAAGAGTCCTATTCTGAAATCAATTTAGCAGATACTAATCAATCACCACTCAGAGTAAATAAATATCACGCACTACCAACAACCGCTATTATCATCCTTAAAAAGGATGACACTGTAATCGCCACACTAAGTGTTATTACCTCTAATAGATACGAGCTTCCACTTGAATCACTGTGGAATATAGACCACATTAAAAATAGCGGGCGCACAGCTGAGATATCATCACTTGCTGTACATAAAAATCATCGACGAGCGGCGGGTAAATACACTATCCCACTTATGATTTTTCTATATAAATACTCGAGTAAGTACATGGGAATAAAAAACTTTGTCATCTCGATAAATCCTAAAGCGGCCATATTTTACAGGGCGATGTTTAATTTTAAATTTGTTAGCAAAAAAATTAAACGCTACGAATTTGTCAATAATGCTCCGGCGATTTGCTTACACTTGCAGCTTGATTACTGGCAAGAACACGTGAAAAAGAAAGAGAAGTTTGACATGTACCTAGCAAATATAATGCTTAAAGAATGTGAATACTTTACTCTTCCTCAAACAAAATATTACTGTTCTCTTGGAAAAGTAATGACACCAAAACTTCTGGATTACTTCTTTATAAAGAAAACATCCGCAATACATGATTTAAAGGCTGAAGAGATCGACTTTCTTAAAGAAGTATATAACTTCAAAGAGTATCAGCATATCCTCAAGGGTGATATTGTAGGAGAAAAAAAATATTTTGTATATTGTCATGCTGATCTTGTGGTTGGATCAAGTGTTATCGACTTTGACACTTTTGCAGTAAACGAAAATAAAATTTTTGGTAAACTTTATTCATGTAAAGATATTTTGATCGAGGGACAATGTGTCCTAAAGATAGATATATCAAGAAAAGAATCAATTATTTTAAAAGGAATAATCAAAAAAGAGGATGAGTACTACGTCATAGATATTGAAGAACATTGTGACTGGCACAAGTTTCTTGATTATATAAAAACAAACTTTTATTTTAATGATGAAATCACTAAAGATAAAAAATCAAAAGAAGTAGCATAGATAACTCTAAGCTTTCTTAAGACCGATTAAGCTAGGCTTCTTTAAAAAAATCAGTTTTAAAAATGCTGGTAAAAAAGTCATATCAAATAATAGAGCTGCGACAAGTCCAACACTTGTCAAAAATCCAAAATTCTTAAGAGGAGTAAAAGTACTCATCATTAAGAGCGAAAATTGAGAGCAAAGAATGATTGTCGTCATCAATATCGCTGTACCTGAACTCCTATAAGACTGCTCAATAGCTTCATCAATACCAATTCCCTTCATCAGTTTTGATTTGATACTATGATACATGTGAATAGTATCATCTACAGCTATCCCCACTGTAATACTTGCGATCATAGCTGTTCCAAAATCAAGCCAAACGCCCAAAATCCCCATAAAAGCGAATCCCGCCAGTACAGGAGAAATATTTGGAACCATCGACAATAGAGCATCTACAGGAGACCTCCAAAGTAAAACTAACAAAAAGAAGATTATAATTAAACTGAACCCTAAGCTTTTTAGAACTCCATTTATTAGTAAGTTCTCTTGATCTGACATTAGTTTACCTTGACCAGTAAAACTATATTTATATTTGTACTTATCTAAGACGGGAGTAATTTCCTCCATCACTTTTTCAATCTCATTTGCTCCCTGAACATTCAAAGCTAGATTGATTCGCATTAAAGAAAAGTCCCTCGTGATGAAGTCATACATGTCACTTCCATCATAAATTAACGTATACTGCTCAATCAACATATCTTCATCTGGAATCACAGCATCTGGATTATCATTATTAAAGGCCCTATGTAATTGTTTAACAACATCAACATGCGAGAAGGTTCTTGTTATGTGTTGATGTTCACTTAACTCATTTTGTAGTTTATAAATATCATTTAAAAACTTCGAGGACATCAGACTTTGAACATCTTCACTCTTATAGACGACATCTATTGAAGTCGTACCCACAAACTCATTTTGAAAGAAGCGATTAACGACATTAACAATATGATCATCATCAAAGAATTTAAATAGATTACTTTCTGACTTTACTTTATATATTGGAGGAATTAATGCCAGTAAAACAATTAATGAAGCTACACATACTGACTTATAGTGATTCTTAGTAAGCACAACAAAGAAGTCATTTATTTTTTGTAAAAAATTATCAATGGCCTCAAAGCCTGCAAGTCTAGAGTTTTTAAAATAAAGCATGATGTATGGAGCAATTTCAAAAACAACAACATAAGAGAAAAGAACTCCAAGACCTCCAATAATACCGATATGACCGATTGGAGGTATTGGACTCGTATACAACATAAAAAGACCTATAGATGTTGTAACCGCTGAATAAAGCGAAGGTTTTTTAACCTTGCTTAATCCTAAGAGAATAGAATTAGTATTATCTCCTTCCGCCTTGATCGCATTTAGGAGATGAACCATAAACGCAATAGTTAATGCCATCATAAGAGATGGAATCATGGAACTTACCATATTATAAGGCCAGCCAATTACAGCAAAAAGAGCAAGACAAAACTGAGTAACAAGTCCGTTACAAAGCATTGCGAGTATAACAAATTTTATATTTGAGAATAATAAATATAATATTATCATTCCCAAGACAAACGTAATAGGAACTATCTTCTTCATCATATTCATCATTTCACTGAACTGAGCTGTATCTATAACAAACTGTCCACCAAAACCGAAGAATTGTTTAGATAAACCAGAATCATTAATAACTTTCCTTACTTCATTCTCTAGTTTTAGTCGCTTTATAGAGTTTTCGATCTTCTCAGGCTCAAGTACCATCGAGAGAACATCAGACTTCTCGTTTATTAAGAAGTCTCTTACATTTTCATCGCGAGCAAGATTCTTTTCAAAGTCAGAAAACTTATCAAGGTCGAGAATATTAGAAACAGAAAAGCCCTCTTCATCTGCTTTTATATGCTCAAAATTGAAAAGAGATGTTACATCTTTAACATGCTCTACCCTCTTTAACTTCTCGAATAAGTCCTCATATTTCTTATATTTTTCAACACTCGCTTGAGACTCATCCTTGAAAACAATCAGCATCAACTCATCTGTTCCAAATGTATCTCTTACATGATCATTTAATATTCGAGATTCTAAATCTTTAGGAAAGTATGTATTAGGAACATTCGTAATAAGAATGCCTGCACTCAAGGCTCCAAAAATTGCAAACATTAAAACAAAAGAAATTAAGCTAACAATTTTTCGGTTCATACACGTCCCTTAGAAAATTAATTTGTATTCAAGTTCAATAAAACTATCATTACGATGAAAGCCTAAATCACTCTGCTCATCACCACCAAAGTGAAAGCTTCTTAATTCTATAACTGAGTTATCAGTCAATTCATAATTCAATCTCGGCGACAACATGTAACCTGCGTCTTCAATTTCATAACTAAATCTCATTCCTAGATTCATTTTTTCCCCTAGAAAAGGCATAACATACTCTCCTGCAAGGAGGTGTGATTCTCTATCGACTGTCAATTCTTCACTAGTCTGTATAAGGCTTGAGTTTATCTGAAATCTTAAGGTAGAGTTAATTGCATCCAACTCATATTCTCCCCCAATATTGGATCCTATTTTTGCAAGAGTAATATTATCTAAGTTCTGAGTAAGATAGGTCAGACCATCTTTATAAGACAGTTCAACCTTAAAAACGAATTTACCAAACTGCCTTACAAAAGATCCACCAAAAACAGTAAGTTCTTGGTACTCCATACTTAGGCCCCTTGAAAGAGTGTCCGCTGTTATAGACATAACCTTAGCTTGCGCTAAAAGCTTTTCACTAACAATAATACTAGGTAAATCAGAGAGGATTTTTCCAAAGACTAATTGAAAATCACTCGAATCATAGGAAAAAGACCATCTCCCAGCGAAGCCAGCACTTGCTCTCTCTTTGTTTTCAACACCTAACATTGGAACTAAAGAAGAAAAAGCATTTGGTAAGTCACCGCCGCGAATTGTTCGATCTTCTTTATTTATTCCATAAAATCTTTCATTAATATCACTAAAGAAGCCTTTTTCATTACCTATATTAAATGCTATCTCAAACTTACTATCTCCGAGATATTTAGATAAATAGAGAAGATTCATTGGTCTTCTTAAATCTGTTCCATCATCGAAAAGAGCGCGAGAAGTATTTTTTAACGTGAGAATATCTAACTCTGACAACTCATCAAAAACTCCCCATACTCGAACTTGCGGCCCAGCAACAAACTGAAACGAACGAGGTGCATACTTAAGGTAGAGCTCCTTAAAGAATACTCGATCATCATCTGTCTCGTTTTGAACATCATAGCTTTGCAAAAAAAGATTGGTGTGAGCTGTGAAATTTCCTCTCATATATTCAAATCCAGAACTAAGAGTAAAATAGTTCAAATCATATTCTTTAGAGCTCGTATTTCGACCAGTCAAAAATCTCATTCTCATAGGCAAGAAATCAAAAGAGCTATCGATAGACTCCACTTCTTTTTTATCTGTAAACTCAGGAGTATCCTCCTCAGAGTAATTAATTGTGTACTTAAATACGAATGCACTCGTTTGACTTATTTTAATTTTTTTACTTCGTAGAGAAGAATATTCTTTCGCATTTTTTAGAGACAGAAATACCTTTAACACCTTCTTAGTTTGTATGTCATAAGCTATAAATACGTTACGCTTAGTTTTAACTTTTGATAATTGAGGTGATTTTCCCTCAGCCTTTAGTTTAGAGTACAGCTTCCTTACTCTATCCTTGGAAAATGTACTAATTTCCCCCGCATGAGAACTCATCAAAGTCGCAAAAATAATAAAAAGATATTTATACATACCTCAGTATTTTCGCCTGTTTAGTTATTAATTTAAAGAGGGAAAAACTACACTTTGAGATTACTGAATTTGGTCAATCTTTTTTCTAATAATAGACATTGTTAAACGTTGCAACGGATTGCGATTACCAAAAGGTCTCCAGAAATATTTATACTTATTTAGATAAAAGTCTACGTGAAAACCCCTTGGCGCCCAAAGGACATCACCTCTACCAAGAGCTATTTTTAAAGCAGTACTTCCAAGCGCTGATGTCGATGCCAAACAACCAACATGAAGAGAAGGTACTCGCCCCTCTGAAAGACTAATTTCGTCAGGAGCAATTATATACTTACCATGCATAACAGATGGCGCTACTCCGGCCAAAAAGCGAACAGTCATTTCAATATGATCCATATCATCAGATATTTGAAAATAATCACTAAAGGACATATGCTCATGATTAAAAGCTAAAACAGATGTTCCCATCCCTAAAGGAGCAGCAGTTACAATAGGTATATTTTTCTCTTGTGCCCTTTTAAATAGACCCAATCGAGGCTTTATTGCATAAATATCCAGGCCATCTAAAAGCATGTCGACACCATCGAGAAACTCGTCATAATTCGTCTCATCAACGCCACTTGAAAATATATTAATTTTTGATTCGGGGTTAATATCAAGAGCAAGATCTTTCATCGCCTGAGTTTTTTCCTGCCCAATCGTTGACATCTTAGCACCAATTTGACGATTAAAATTATGAACCTCAAATTCATCAAAATCTGCGATATTAAAGTTCTCAAAGCCCATTCGAAGAAGTGTATGCAAGTGGTGTCCACCAACTCCACCCATTCCTGGTATTGCCACCTTAATATTTTTAATCCTAGACTGTTCTTCTCTGGTTAAAAAACCAAGATTTCTCGAAAAAGCCTTCAAGTATTCAAAGTTAGACATAGATCCTCCCCACCCACTAATGTTTTCGACAGTTTACAGAAAAATCTGAGCACTAACATGAGTGCTCACGCAATAATAAACACAAGAAACTACAAGGAGTGTCATTTTTGTTCTTTTGATAAGCTTTAATTAAGGTTATAATGCTAAGTCTATGGAAATTGATGATGATCTTTATGTCTCTATTAACACACGTAATGATATACGAATGTTGCTATCTAATATTCAAAAAGAAGATTACGTAATAAAAGTTTGGCAAAAAACCGAACTAGGTAGAGTTTTAACTATTGTTAAGATCGATTCAATTGATTTCTCGTCGGGCGAGATCTTGCTAAAGCCCTTAGAAATGAAGAATGCCAAGATGCTTATCCCTGATGCACCTATTTATTTTTTCGCCGCTAGAAGAAAAGTAATATTCAAGGCGACTGTGTCGAAAAAGGCAAAAGGTCGCTTTCTTATATCTTCACCAGAGGAAGTCAAAGTTGAAGAAATGAGAAAGGTTCCTAGAAAAAACTTTGGATACAGAAGCTATCAATCTTTAAATTTTCAAACCGTTGATAAGTTTAGTTTTGAAATACAAGATGCACAAATCGTTGATGCATCAGAACTTGGAGCAGGATTACTTCTTAAAAAAACTGAGAAATCTAAAGTCTTTAAGGGCTTAAAGATCAAGATACTTAGCTCAACCCTCCCTGGCCAGGAAGGGGTACACGGAATAATTAGAAACATCGGAGAGGTCACAAACTTTCTAACTGGTGAGAAACACATAAGAGTTGGTATTGAATTTATTGATGAATAACCTACCTCACTAAAGAATCTAGGAAAAAAGCCGATCAATATAGTCAGATGAAAGAATTGGTCATAACATTACAAAGCGGAGAAGTTAGAAATATTCTTATTCAAGAAAAAGAAACTTTTCGTATTCATAAAATTGATTTTCTTGTCGTAAGCCTAAGCGATGAAGAAGTCATTATATCTTCAATTAATTTTAATAATATTATCTTAAAAAATAATCTCCAAACAAAGCTTGGCCATATCTGTCTTGAGCCTCTTACAAAGGATAGTGAGAAGTCTAAAATCAATGTGACTATCTATGAACTTGCAAGCAATGTAAGTGATGTGAGTATTGAACAAGCTATTGTAGATCTCACTCTTGAAAAAATAGAAAGAGCGAAGTCTGCGGGACTAGGATCTGATGCCGAGATCGATTCAAATCTATTTAAAAAAGTATTTTGCTGCTAATCAATTCTAAAGATGTCTCTTATAGAAGTTCTTATCCTCAATTGATCTTTTAGAAAATATATTATTATTAAGCTTTGAGTTCAGCTTCACACTTAATACCTTTAAAACTGTACTATGCTTAATTTTCTTATTTTGATAATTTATCCCCATAGGTATCCAAATACTTCCATACTTCTTTGAACTAGTAACCTTGACTGTCTTATCCAACTTTCCATCAATGTAAAACTGACTTACAACTGGCATCATCTTAGACATATCAATTCTACTAATCACTTTGGAATAAATCGAAGTATCATCTTTAGGTGTTGAGCTTAAAATCACAAAGCCCTTACCTTTTTTTAATATCTGATAGTTATTTTTCGAATAATGTCTATTTTGAAGGTCTTCATAATAAATATCACTCCCAACAAATCGTCCAGACTTTTTAGAGCTCGATATTCGTCTTACCTTCTTTAAAGCAGGAAGAAAAATATACTGATCAGCATCTCCTTTCTTCTTATTCATCGTGAGAAGAGCTACACCTTTTGTCTTTCGCGGCTCAGTAAACTGAACAATTGAGTTATTATCAACAATCTCATTTGTCTTAGATACATTAACGAACTTTCTTGTACTTTTTGAACCATTTGAATCAAGTACCATTTCAATTTCTTGAACTAAATCAACAGGTTGGTTAGCATGATAAACCTTGCGAGCAACTTCTAGGGCCTCGTTTCCATAAACAGAAAAAATCATTAAAAAACTTATTAAAAACTTCATTCAAATCTCCTACTTTAGGTCGTACCAGTTAACACCGATTCCCATATCCACGTTAAGTGGTACTCTTAGTTCAATGACCCCTTCCATTTGTTTTTTTACCAGAGTCTTCATTACTTCTAGTTCCTCTTCGACAACTTCGAAAATAAGTTCATCGTGAACCTGTAATAACATCTTTGATTTTAAACCTCTTTTAGAGATTTCACTATCAATATTTATCATAGCAACTTTTATTATATCAGCTGCGGTACCTTGAATCGGACTATTGATTGCCATTCTTTCAGCATTGGCCTTAATCGTTCTATTCTGAGAGTTTATGTCTGGTAATTCTCTCTTTCTTCCATACAAAGTCTCTGAATAACCCTTCTCTTCAGCCTCTTGCTTAAGCTCATCTAAAAAGCCCTTAATTTTCGAAAACCTCTCAAAGTACTTTTCAATATATGCCTTTGCATCTCTTCGAGATATTTTTAGAGCAGAGGCAAGTCCAAAAGAAGACTGTCCGTACATAAGTCCAAAGTTAACCGCCTTTGCCTTACTTCTTTCATCTTGAGTGACTTCTTCTAATGAGATTCCATTAATCTCAGCAGCAGTTTGCGCGTGAATATCAAGATTATCTTTAAAAGCCTTAAGCATTGTTGGATCTTGTGAACAATGAGCAAGTATTCTCAATTCAACCTGAGAATAATCTGCAGCAAGAAGGAGGCTTCCAGGTTTAGCAATAAAACCTTTTCTTACAAGTCTCCCCGTCTTTGATCTTATAGGAATATTTTGTAAGTTTGGATTGACTGAGCTCAACCTACCTGTCTGAGCAACATGCTGATTAAAGTGAGTATGAACCCTCTTAGACTCAGAGTTTACAAGCTCAGGAAGGGCCTTAACATATGTCGATAAAATCTTCGATAATTCTCTATACTGTAATATTAAACCTGGCACTTCATTTATATTTTGAGATGCAAGCTCTTCCAAGACACTGGAGTCAGTCGAAAAACCTGTTTTCGTCTTCTTAACGACGGGAAATGAGAGTTCATTAAAAAGAAACTCTCCGACTTGTTTTGGGGAATTTAGGTTTACCTTCTTTTCACTAAAAGAATCAACTTTAGATTGAATACTATCAATCTTCTCTTGTATGTCTTCTTCAAGCTCTTTCATATAATTAACATTGAGATGTATGCCTTCAAATTCCATTCTAGCAAGTATAGGAATAAGCTTATCATCAAGATCTTGATAAATATTTAAGAGCTCTTTTTCTTTAAGCTCTTTCTCTAATTCAGTCCCTAGTCTATAGACAGCAATTGCTCTTAATCCAGAATAGTCACATGCATCGACTTCAAGTAATGAAGTTACAAATGGGTTTTTCTTATCGAGCTCAGTAATCATAACATTCTGAGACTGTGCAATATTCTTAATACTATGATTTGCACCAGGGTTCGAGACAAAGTGTGCTTGGATAACATCAAAATTCTTAGCATTGAAAGTCTTATTTATTTTAAAGAGGTGAGAGAAATCTTTTTTCGGATGCTCACTATAGATTGTGACATCATCCCTCAACCAAGTTACTTGGTAAATCTCTTCAAAATCAAATCTATCTAAGGAAACATAGAAAGAGTTCTTATCATCAATAGAAAAACTAATTGAAACTATCTTTCTAGAATAAATATCTTCTGAGTCGTACTCTGTATGGATAGCAATTTTTTGACTCTCCTTTAATTTACCTAGGAGATCTTTAAATTTTTCATCACTATCAATAAGGTGATGATCAAATGGTGTTGCGACTTGGGTCTCACCCTCACCATCTGCAGTAGCAAGTTGATACTTAAGATCTTCCATCCTCTTTATCATCGTATTAAAACCAAGCTCTTTTAAAAAGCTCATCAGATTGTCATCTGGGTAAAACTCTGCCTGTGTTTCATCAAAATCGAGCTCAAGATCAATATCGGTAACAATTTTAATAAGATCACGTGAAAGTAGTCCATCTTCTAGATATTCACTAAACGCTGTCGTTAACTTCTTTCCTTTGAAGGTATCTTTTACTTCAATACACTTATCAAGATTATCATGTTCAGCTAAAAGCTTTGCTGCACCCTTAGCACCAATACCTCTCATTCCTGGAATATTATCCGAGCTATCTCCGACCATTGATAAGTAATCAACGATTTGATCTGGTCTCACTCCCATCTTTGTAAAGACTTCTTCATTGCCATAAATGATGTCTTTCATTGTATCGAGCATTTTGACGTTATCACCTACAAACTGCATTAAGTCTTTATCACCTGAAGCGATAAGCACTTCGTCTACTTTATCTTTCCACTGGGTAACTGCTGAGCCAATGATATCGTCGGCTTCATACTTATCATTTGCGACACTTCGTAAGCCCATTTCATCAATAAGTCTTTTTATAAGCGCAAATTGTGGAATCAAATCCTCAGGGGGCTCAGTTCTATTGGCCTTATATTGTTCATACATTTCATTTCGAAAAGATCCACCTGATGTATCTCTAGCTAAAAGAACATGCGTAGGTCTATATTGAGAAAGGATTTTTAAAAACATCGAGAGCACACCATGAACAGCATTTACCGGTGTCCCCTCAGGTGTATGCAATGGTCTAACTGCAAAAAAGGCCCTAAATATAAAATTACTTACATCAATTACAATTAGTCTCGTCTTCATAAATTTCCTCTTGTTATGAGCTAAAATACCACAAATCAAGGCTTTGTAAATTAGTAAAAAAACATGTATCTTGACTCCATGAAACAAGCACAATATGAAACAATAAAAAAACAAATTCTTGCCACTATAGAAGGTGAAAATAACACAATCGCTAAGATGGCTACAATCTCTTGTCTTTTAAAACAAGAGTTTAACCACTATTACTGGTGCGGCTTCTATATGGTAGATGAGAAAAAACCAAACGAGCTTGTTATTGGCCCTTATCAAGGAACTCTAGGCTGTCTAAGAATACCTAAAGGAAAAGGGGTCTGTGGGGCTGCTTTTGAAAAAGAGCAAACTCAATTAGTCGATGACGTGCACTCAATTGATAACCATATAGCTTGTGACATTAACAGTAAGTCTGAAATCGTCATACCTGTCTTTGAAAATGGTAAATTGATTGCCGTTCTTGATGTAGATAGTGATAAGATTGCAGCTTTTAATGAAGTCGACAAATCAAGTCTTGAGAGCATTATTCAGCTAGCTTTCAATTAATTTAATTCTTTTCTGCAATATTTTCGAACCAGCTACTCTTGCGAGACTTGATCTGTGTAAAAGTATCATCATTTGCCATGACTGTTGTATCGGCCATTACGTCACCTAATCGATGACCAGAAGCAAGCTTATAAATCAAGTAGATCTCTAAGGCCACAAAGGGAACCCCCAAGATCAAAGTAAAAAAGACTCCCCAAAATGGTATGATCGCAAAAATCAAAGGTACAATAATGGGTAAGTTTCTCACGAAAGACTGCTTCACTGAACATGGGCTTCCATCTTCTAGTGATATCACTTGAAAACCGATAAACTTCTTTCCAACTGACTGTCCATTTTGAATTGCATCAGCAAGTGTCATATATCCAATCGATATGAGAATCCCAAGGGGATAGAAAAATATAGAAACAACAAGAACTATAAAGATATCGATAGCTTTAGCTAAAAGCCTAGAAAACCTAGCAACCTTTAAAGAAGATTCTAATAAATACTTCTTGTTCACTTTTAATACCTCTCTTTAAATAAATATTCTAACCTATGGAAATAAAACAACCTAGGGGAATTTTCTGCACCGCAATCAAGAAAAGTAATGAGTTGATAGACGATATCTACCTATACAATTTCCACAGTTTGTTATAATTTTAAAAAGTTCATCTTTAGAGAGATGAAAAATTTAGAAAATTCTCGACTTCCTCAGGAGGATATATGAGTGCAGTAGGAAAAACAGATAAAGAAAATTTCGAAACTGATGTTCTAAAGTCAGGAAAACCAGTTCTTGTAGACTTCTGGGCTGAGTGGTGTGGACCATGTCG
>DDIK01000098.1:411-709 GCA_002338505.1 Bacteriovorax sp. UBA1852 | reverse complement strand
GGGCTGAGTGGTGTGGACCATGTCGTACACTTGCTCCGGTTCTTGATGAAGTAGCAACTGAGCTTGGCGAAAAGGCTGCCGTTTTAAAAGTCAACGTTGATGAAAATGGTGAACTCGCGCAACAATATGGGATCAGAGGTATTCCAACAATGATCTTCTTCAAAGATGGACAAGCATCTAAAACGCTTGTTGGAATCCAGCCAAAAGAAGAAATTGTAAAATCACTTGAAGATTTAGCTTAAGAATTTTTTGTAGATAAAAAGTTTAAAGCCTCTTATAATAATAAGAGGCTTTTTTT
>DDIK01000098.1:0-187 GCA_002338505.1 Bacteriovorax sp. UBA1852 | reverse complement strand
TTTTTTTATTCAAAATACAAATCAAGGAAGAATGATGGCAGACTATATTAAAGAAGCATTGAACGATGCAGCTAAGGCACTAGACACATTTCTATCAGATGAAAAGAATATTACCGTTCTAAAAAATGCAACAGATAAAATCGTCGAAACCTTTAACGAGGACTGCAGAGTATTTTCTTGTGGAAAC
>DDIK01000014.1 GCA_002338505.1 Bacteriovorax sp. UBA1852 | reverse complement strand
TTCTTCTTACAGTAATCATAAAATGTTGTGGATGGAATAACGAGATGACTAATTCTTCGGTACTTTAACATCTTGATACCTTGATCATAGGTCTTTAAGAAGATCTTCTTATCTTGTGCAATGTCATCTATTTCAGGTCCGTAGCTTGCCAATCTGATGAGTCCAAGCTTTAACTTTTCTATATCTTTTGAATATAAAGTCGCTCCAATGATGTAATTGATATTACCAAGAGTCTCAAAGGCCTTAAGTTCATTAGTTCCAGCTTTATTATTCTCATAGAAAACAGCTAATTCTATATCTCCACCCTTAAGCTGATTAATCATCCGATTATAAGGAAAAACATCATAACGAAACTTTACATCGCTCATCTCTTCATCAACTTCATTTAAAAACTGGTACATGATCCCCTGAGGATTGCCATCGACCATTTTTGCATAGGGCTCAAGAGCAAAGAGTCCAACTTTCACAGTATTCATGGCAAATGTAGAAAAACAGCACAGAGCTATAATTAATCTCATACAACAACTCTAAGCGTCATCGCCAATTTATTCAATACTTTTCTCTAATTAGACTAAGCAACTCAGGTACCATAATATTAAAGAGACTTAAGGAATATAGGTGAAAAGATGAAAAAATACTTACTCGATAGGTTATTACAACTTATCCCCACACTCATAGGAATATCGCTATTTTCCTTCTTTATCATCAGAATGGTTCCTGGAGACCCTGTTCTTTTGATGCTAGGAGAAAGAGGTGCCGATCCAAAGATTTACCTTGAAATGAAACAATCTCTTGGTCTGGACAAACCAGTCACTACTCAATATTTCACCTATATGAAAAATGCTATAACTGGTGACTTTGGTAATTCCCTAGTATCTAAGAGGCCTGTAACAAAAGAGTTCTTTGATCGCTTTCCTGCAACTTTAGAACTTGGTTTATGTGCCATAATATTTGCAATTCTTCTAGGGATACCAGCAGGAGTTATCGCTGCCACGAAGAGAAATACTCCTGTTGATTACTTATTGATGGGTACTTCACTCGTAGGGTTTTCCATGCCTATATTCTGGTGGGGACTCATTCTCATTATAATTTTCTCTGTTCACTTAGGACTCACACCGGTTTCAGGAAGAATTAATGTCATTTATGATGTTGATGCTCTTACAGGTTTCATGCTTATTGACTCACTTAATCCTAGTGTCCTAAGAGAAGAAGGACTCGGTCCATTTATTAGCACCATTAAGCACCTTCTTCTTCCAACTATTGCCATGGGAACGATTCCGCTTGCAGTCGTTGCACGAATGACGAGGTCTTCAGTATTAGAAGTACTTCGCGCTCCTTATATTCAAACAGCAAAGGCAAAGGGACAAACATATAGAAAAGTAATCTGGGTTCATGCTTTTAGAAATGCATTAATTCCAATTGTGACTGTCATAGGTCTACTTTTTGGAAGTATCATCACCGGCGCAATTTTAACGGAAACAATTTTTTCATGGCCTGGAATAGGAAAGTGGCTTGTAGCAAGTATCCACGCGAGAGATTATCCCGTTATTCAAGGAGGGGTTCTCTTCATAGCTATGATGATCATCACGATCAACTTCTT
This sequence comes from Bacteriovorax sp. UBA1852, assembly GCA_002338505.1. Lineage (GTDB taxonomy): Bacteria > Bdellovibrionota > Bacteriovoracia > Bacteriovoracales > Bacteriovoracaceae > Halobacteriovorax_A. Next base: position 14,188 of record DDIK01000014.1, on the reverse strand, counting down.
AGTTGATGTGATCTACACCTACGTTAATCCAAGAATTAGGTAAAGAGGAAGAAAATGAATTCAAATAGTGAAGCACAAAATATTGGAATGGGTTATCTCTTAAAAGAGTTTTGGTCTCATTTCAGTGAAAATAAGGGCGCTGTTTTTGGCCTAGGTTTAATCACAACATTTATTATCATCGCGATTCTTGCGCCACTGATATCTCCACATGGTGCCAGTGAAGTATTTCCTGGAAGTTTAAGACTGCCTCCCTTTTGGTCAGAAGGTGGAAGCACAGAATTTCTTCTTGGAACTGATGATCTCGGTCGAGATGTTTTAAGTCGCTTAATCTATGGTGCAAGAGTTTCACTCTTTGTCGGTGTCTCTATTGTTATTATTTCTACACTTGTTGGTACAACCTTAGGACTTGTCTCAGGTTACTTTGGCGGAAAAGTTGATAGTGTCATCATGAGATTTATTGATATCTTAATGGCCTATCCAAGTATCTTACTAGCAATCATTGTCGTATCAGTTATAGGCCCAGGTATGACCAACGCGATTATAGCAGTGGCCATTGTTAATATTCCTTCTTTTACAAGGCTTGTAAGAGCGAATGTCTTAGAAGTAAAAGAGAGACAATTTGTTCAGGCCTCTAAAACGTTTGGAGCTGGACCTATTCGTATTATGGTTAAGGAAATACTTCCAAATTGTATGGCCACACTAATAGTGCAAACAACGCTTGGTCTTTCAGAAGGTATTCTTTCTACTGCGGCCTTAGGATTTTTAGGGCTTGGTGTTCAACCACCTACTCCCGAATGGGGAATTATGCTTAGTGATGCCAGACCTTATATTGAGAGTTCTCCATGGCTTGTAACCTTACCAGGACTTTGTATTCTTGCTGTTGTCTTAGGACTGAATCTCTTTGGAGATGGCCTAAGAGATGCCCTTGATCCAAAACTTAAGAGATAGAATGAAGAAGAGAAAAATGGTGATATTGTGAAAAAGTTATTAGAAGTTAAAAATTTATCGATCAGGTTTGAAACAAAGAAAGGCGTTGCCCACGCAGTAAGAGATATAAGCTTTGATGTGTTTGAAGGTGAAACTCTTGGTGTTGTTGGTGAGTCTGGTTGTGGAAAGAGTATAACAAATATGGCAATCCTTGGACTCTTACCAGAGAATGCCATCGTCACTGCGGATAAACTTGAATTTGAAGGTGAAGACCTCTTATCTCTCAATGATAAGTCATGGCAAAAAATTAGAGGTGGAAAGGTTGGAATGATCTTTCAAGATCCAATGAGTTCACTTAACCCTTGCTACACCGTAGAATATCAACTCAATGAAGTTTTAAAAATTCATAGGCCAGAGCTTAATAAAGCTCAAAGAACCGATAAAGTTCTCTCTCTTTTAAGAGATGTCGGCATTCCTGCTCCTAAAGAAAGGTTAAGCGCCTACCCTCATGAACTTTCAGGAGGAATGAGTCAAAGAGTTATGATTGCCATGGCAATTGCATGTGACCCAAAACTTTTAATCGCAGATGAACCTACGACCGCGCTAGATGTCACAGTACAAGGACAAATTCTTGATCTCCTAGCAGGCCTTCAAAAGTCAAAGGGAATGTCTGTTATATTTGTCAGTCATGATCTCTCTGTCGTGAGAGATATTACAGATAAAATTCAAGTTATGTATGCTGGAGAGGTCATAGAAAGTGGTCAAACAGATAAAGTTATCACCTCCCCCCTTCATCCTTATACCAAAGGACTACTCGACTCAATTCCATCTTTTAATGATGATAAATCTGAGCTCTTCTCAATTCCTGGAATCGTGCCAGACTTACTGGCCCGCCCTAAAGGATGCCAATTTGCGAAGAGGTGCTTTAATCGAAGTGAAAAATGCGATGAACAGTGGCCTAAGATTGAGCAAAGAGAAGAGCGTACTCTTCGATGTTTTCACCCAGTAAGTTAATAATAAGGTAATAAATATGAGTGTATTAAAAGTTGAAAACTTAAAGACCTTCTATCCTGTAAAAGGTGGCAAAGTTGTCAAGGCCGTCAATAACCTATCTTTTACTCTTGAAGAGAATCAGACATTGGGCATTGTTGGAGAATCAGGATGTGGAAAGAGTACTCTTGCAAAGACACTTATGGCACTTGAAGAGAAGACAGCTGGGTCTATATTTTTTGGAGGAAAAGAAAGTGCACAAATGAGTCTCAAGGAGCGCTATCAATATATTCAAATGGTTTTTCAAGATCCACTTGATTCACTTAATCCAAGAAAGAAAGCGTGGGAAATTATCACAGATCCTATGATGATAAATACTAATGCTTCCAAGAAAGAATGCATCAAGAAAGCTTCAGAGCTTATGGAGCTTGTGGGCCTTAGAACAGAGCAAATCTATAAGTACCCACATATGTTCAGTGGTGGCCAGAGACAGAGACTTGGAATCGCAAGAAGTCTTGTTCTTAATCCAAAGGTTCTTATTCTTGATGAGCCTGTGTCTGCACTTGATGTATCTATCCAAGCACAGATACTTAACCTTCTAAAGAAACTACAAAAAGAAATGAAGCTCTCTTATATATTTATTTCTCATGATCTTTCGGTTGTAAATTATATCGCCGACAAGACTCTCGTGATGTACCTTGGAAAAGTTTCTGAATATGGCCATAACGATCAAATCTTTAACTCTCCTTATCATCCCTACACGAAGACACTTTTAAAGAGTGCTCATATATCTTCAAGTAATGAAATAAAAGAATTTCCAAAACTAATTGATACAGAACTTCCCTCTCCATTGAATCCACCATCAGGATGCTTCTTCCATACCAGATGTCCGGTCGCAAAGGATGAATGTTCAAAGATTATTCCACCAGTGGAGATAAAGCGAGAAAGAGAAGTCTCTTGCTTACTTTAAATTAAGCGCTTAATTTTTCTTCGTGATCTTCAAGTTTATCAATATGGGATTCTATATAGGCCCTATACTTGTCAAGAAGCTCAATGAACGGGGCCCTGATTTCCTCGCTGACAGTAGGACAAATATCGGAAAATGCCACAAAGAGATGATACTCTTTTCCATTTGAATAACTACAATTCTCTTTATTCTTACCAAGTTCATAAATATCATTTCGCAAGAAAAAGTCGCGACTGCCTCTGACATATGAATCATAGGTAACTTCTTTCTTTAAAGGTCCAAGGTCTAAACGGTATTGTAAATTCTTACTTGAACATATCTTTTGAATGTCCGATTTACTGTCAACCTTAATGATGAAACCATCTTCCATTATCTGACTAACTTTGGCATTAAGATCTGAAAATGGCATCCCATAGGGAATAATACTGATATCAACATCTGTACTGAGCCTAAATGTTCTTAAGTTCATTCTTTGGCAACGTAGAAGTTTTTCAAAAACAAATGCTCGATAAATCTCATAATCAAACCAACGCATTGACTGAAGTCTGGTATAAGGCCCTTGAACAGTTCTTAGCGACAGAGTGATATCGTCATTCACTTCAAACCATAATTCACGAAGCCTGGGATCAAGAAAGTACTTATAAATTTCATAAATATTTGATTCGATCTGATTTTGTTTAGAAATGAGCCATGCTGGTTCATTCTCAAGGGTCTTCTTGATCACAGAGATTTTCTTTCTTAAAAGCTTCATGATGCTTTTATTTTGTTTTAAAGAGTCTAAATATTTTTGAGAATTGGCCCAATGAAAAGCGAGCTTACCAGATCGCCCGAGAGTAAAGCTCTCGTACAGGTCTGGATTTTTAAGATAGCTTATTAAATTCTTATTCACTCTGCTCATAAGTTTGAACCCCACCTAAGCATAGCAACTTTAGAAATGAGATAAATATAAAAATTGAATAGGTATTAAAAGTTTAGGAAATACAGCCACTTGAGGTATAAGCAACCCCATTGATCTCAATAACGTTATTTCAGTCATTTGCCAGTTTATTTTGCCTGATTCATGTAAGTGCTTAAATTTAGTATGATCTATATATGAAGACGCTTGATATACTTAAACAGTCACACCTCTCTTTGCATCTCAGCCCTATTACGATTAGGGAGCTTATAGGTTTAGGACACTGTCCTGCTGATATTTTTATCTTTGAAAATGAACAATATATTCTCTCTATCAAAAAAGGCGCCTATCTAGATACAAAGATACTTAGGGAGCATATTCAAAAGGGTCACTCCTCAGTATTTGTTAGAGAAAGTGGTAGAGATAGTATAATAAGTGCACAACAAGAGAACTTAAGAGTTATCACTCGTTCATTTTCAATGGGAGATTCCAAAGATAATGCCATTAAGCAATTAAACCTCTTAACAATAAACCTGCGATACTTATTTGAAGATCCAACAAATGATGAAACATTAAATCTTCAGCATCAAAGCTTAAAGATTCTCTTTAACTATCTTTTTAAGAACTCTAAGCATCATGAAGAGATTTTTCATCACTATATAAAGCAGGGTCATCACTATATCTTTGCACAGCCCGTACTATCTTCAATTTTCTTAATTGGTATCTTAAAAACGGCCCATGTCTACTCCCAAAAAGATATTGAAAACCTCTTTATCGCTAGCTATTTCAAAGACATTGGTATGTGTGCCATACCTCTTGAAAAGTATGACCAAGATGAACTCTCGATCAAAGACAAACAAATACTCTCGAAGCATTCCGAAACTTCAGTTAGGATATTGAAAGGAAGACTACCACTCACCCCTAATTATTTTGAAGTTATTAAATATCACCATAGTTTTTCACTTTTAAAAAGAGATCTAGGGACTGAACTCAGCTTCAATGACAACATGCGAATAATTGGATTTGAGACAGTTATGGTAAATATATGTGATATCATTGCAGCAATGATCTCCCCTAGGCCATACAGAGAAGCTGAATCTCTCTATGATTCACTAAAACTAGTCAGAGAGATCATCTCACCAGAATATCCCAATGAATTTAAATTAATTGTGAATTATTTCAGAAACTTTTTTACAGTAGCTATATGAAATAACATTCAAAGTAACTCGGTTGGTTATAAATTCCTTTTCAATCCGTATTTAATATCTCACAATATTTATAGCACTTTATTTAAGTGCGACTCAAAATGGATTTTGAGGATCAAATTTTGTCTAGATTCTAGGGAGGGAAGCATGGCATTTCAAGAAACGAGCCCAATTACAGGTATCATTGCTGAAGAAAGAGTTTTCATTGACTTTGGTGAGCATGAGGGTAAGTCTTTATTAGAAGTTCAAGATACTCTACCAGATTTTTACCAATTTCTTATTGAAAGAAAAGAGGATGGAAGTTGTACAATGAGAAGAGCAAAAGATAAGAGTTTCAGACTCTACGTCTCAAATACTCTTAACTAGATCCCTTAAAATACTTGTACTTACGGGGTTCCTAACAGAACCCTAACATTTTAACAGTACCTTAATTTATTCTTGTAACTATAAGTGATATAAAGAAAATAATTAAAATTCTTAATTATTGGAGATATCATGACAAGACAGTTACTGATTATTACAACAGTAGTATTATCATTAAATGCGAGTGCCATCTTAAAACTTAATGGCGCAGGAGCAAGTTTTCCCTACGCAATATATTCAAAGTGGATTTCAGAATATTCAAAGTCTCAAGAAAAAGTTCAGATAAATTATCAATCAATTGGCTCTGGTGGTGGAATCAGACAATTAATTAAGCAGACAGTAGACTTTGCGGCATCTGATGCTCCAATGAGAGAAAAAGATAAGAAGAAAGCGGCTTGGCCTGTTCTACATGTCCCTACAGTCTTGGGTGCCGTTGTTGTTGCTTATAATGGAAAATCTATTGGAAATGATCTCAATATTGATGGTCAAGTTCTAGCCGATATCTTCTTAGGTAAAATTACCAAATGGAATGATCAAGCAATAAAGAAACTCAACCCAAAAAGAAATTTACCAGATCAAGAGATTCTAGTTGTGAGAAGAGCCGATAGTTCAGGAACGACAAGTGTATTTGCCAGTTACTTAGCTGATGTCAGCGAAGAGTGGAAGTCAAAAGTTGGAGTCGGAAAGTCGCTAAGATGGCCGACAGGAATCGGTGCAAAAGGAAATGAAGGAGTTACTGCCCTCGTTAAACAAACGGAATATGCTATTGGCTATATTGACCTTGCTCACGCAAAGAAGAATGGAATATATACAGTAAACTTAAAGAATGGAGCTGGTGAATATATCAAAGCAACTGTAGAATCAATTTCTGCTTCTGCAGAGTCTTTTAAAACATCTGGTGATGATTTTACAGTTTCAGTTATTAACCAAAAGACAAAAGGTGCTTATCCTATTAGCGCTTTTACTTATTTCTTATTACCGCTTAAAAAAGAAAAGGATCAAAAGATATCTGAGGTACAAAACTTTTTTAAATGGAGTCTGACTAAAGGCCAAGATTTTGCAGCTCCCCTATACTATGCTCCTTTACCTATGAATGTTAGAAAAGCTGTTGTGAAGAAGCTCGATAGCTTATAGGATCGTTGTTAGTTTAATGAAGATACCCTACTCAAAACAAGATCAATACGTTTATACGGCATTAAGATTTTTCTCTCTTGTTGTCGTATGTTTATTGATCGCGATTATCTTTCAACTCTTCATGGCTTCAAAACTGGCCTTTGATGAGTTTGGCTTAAGTTTTGTTACGGATGACTTTTGGAATCCTGTTGATGATGAATTTGGGGCCCTCGCATTTATTTTTGGTACTGTTGTGACTTCAATACTTGCTCTATTAATTGCCGGACCAGTGAGTGTCTTCGTAGCAATCTATACTAATGAGTTTCTACCGAAGAAAATTGCAAGTGTTCTTGGTTTATTTGTCGAGTTAATTGCAGCGATACCAAGTATCGTATTTGGCCTTTGGGGACTATATTATCTTGCCCCATTTGTTAAAAACTTTCTTGCTCCATTTCTAAAGAAATATTTAGGCTTTCTACCTTTCTTTCAGGGCTCAAGTTTTGGTATTGGTATCTTAACGGCAGCTATTATTCTAGCAATTATGATTATTCCAACTATTACAAGTGTGTGTCGAGAGGTTTTCAAGTCTATTCCAAACCTGAGAAAAGAAGCCGCTTTAGGTCTAGGTGCAACTAAATATGAAATGGTTAAAATCGCAATTCTCAAACCAAGCTTCTCTGGAATTATGGGAGCTCTTGTTTTAGGACTAGGTAGAGCCTTGGGAGAGACTATGGCAGTAGCAATGGTCATTGGTAATAATCCCGTCATTTCAAGTTCTCTCTTTTCAGCAGGTGCGACCATGGCCTCAGTCATGGCGAACGAATATGCGGAGGCCGATAGTGAGCTACACTTATCAGCGCTTTGCTATGTTGGCCTTCTTCTTTTTGTTGTAACTTTCTTTGTTAATTTAATGGCAAGAACTATTGTCTGGAATAATTCAAGGAAGTCTAAAAGATGAAAATCAGCAGAAAAAGGGCCTTAAAGAATTATTTCTTTTACACATGTCTGATACTTTCATCGATTGTTGTTATCATTCCATTATTTATGGTTTTCTTCTTTCTTTTACAAAAAGGCGGCTCTTCTTTAAGTCTTGATTTCTTCTTCAATAATCCTAAACCTGTCGGCGAGATAGGAGGCGGAATGAAGCATGCTATCTTAGGCTCATTCTACATGGTAGGTCTAGGAAGCTTAATCGCTGTTCCTTTAGGCCTTGTCTGTGGTGTATATCTTAGTGAATTTGGTAAGGGAAAGATTGCTAGCCTCTTGAGGTTTACAATTGATCTTTTGACAGGGGTACCTTCAATTGTAGTTGGTATTTTTGCATATCTTATATTTGTCGTCAGTATGAAGAGCTTTTCAGCTATCGCTGGAGCATTCGCTCTAAGTATTATTATTTTACCAATCGTCACAAGAACAACTGAAGAAATCTTGAAGTTAATCCCTAAGCACGTCAAAGAAGCTGGTCTTGCACTTGGTCTTCCACGTTGGAAGGTCATTGTATTTATCGTCGTTAAAGGATCAAGATCTTCATTAATGACAGGCATTATTCTAGCAATTTCAAGAGCAGCAGGAGAAACAGCACCTCTTTTATTTACAGCATTTGGAAGTATGTATCTCAGCTACTCACCTGATGAACCGATGGCCTCTCTCCCTGTGCAGATATATAATTATGCAATTAGTCCCTATGACGATTGGCAAAAGCAAGCTTGGGCCGGTGCATTTACACTGATTATAATTGTTCTAGGACTCAACCTCTTTGCTCGTTTCTACTTTGTGAGAAAGGATATCTACCGATCAATCAAAAAGCTATTCACGAGACAGACTAAGGATTAAATATGACCAATACCATCGCATTAGAAGTGAAAAATTTAAATGCCTACTTTGGAGACTTTCGCGCGGTTAAAGATATTAATCTCACTTACCATAAAAATACAGTCAATGCGATCATTGGGCCTTCTGGCTGTGGGAAGTCCACTTATATACGTTGTTTAAATAGAATACATGAAGAAGTTGAAGATGCCTCTGTTAAGGGAGAAGTCATACTTGGAGGCAAAAATATTTATGCTGAAAATGCTGATCCTGTAGAGGTAAGAAAACATATAGGGATGGTATTTCAAAAACCTAATCCATTCCCATCAATGAGTATTTTTGACAATGTAACTATTGGACCAAAGCTTTGGGGAGAAAAAGATAGAACCAAGCTTGAAGAAATCACAGAGAACTGCTTGAAAAAAGCTGCTCTTTGGGACGAAGTTAAAGATAAGCTTCACCAAGACGGAACCTCTTTGTCTGGTGGGCAACAGCAGAGACTATGTATTGCAAGAACTCTTGCTATTGATCCACCAATAATCCTGATGGATGAACCGACATCGGCACTAGACCCTATTGCGACAGTAAAGATCGAAGATCTCATGAATGAGATCAAGAAAGAATATACAGTTATCGTTGTCACGCACAATATGCAACAGGCAAGAAGGATCGCAGACTATACAAGCTTCTTTGTTTTAGGAGATCTTATAGAGCACGGTCTAACCTCAGATATATTTACAAACCCAAAAGAAAAGAAAACAGAAGACTATATTTCAGGTAACTTTGGATAGTCCTAAGAGGAGCTACACGTGTCTAATGATGTAGAAGTTTTAAGAAAGAATATTTTAGAAATGGCAACGCTTGTTGAAAAAGTCATTATAGACTCTATGGTAAAAGAGAAAAAGCTTAAAGATATTTTTCTAATTGAAGATGAAATAAATAATTATCATAAAACAATTGATGATAGTGTCTTTAAATATATTGCTCTACAATCTCCAGCTGCGAGAAACTTAAGAAATGCCCTGGCAATAATGAAAATGAATTCAGAGCTTGAGCGTATGGGTGATCAGGCAGTTAATATAAAAAGATATTTTAAAAAATTAAAGCTCAATCATACACAGCTAGACAACCTCCTCGAGGAAGTTATGCAAATGGTGCGAAAGAGCTTTAATGCCTTTACTACTCGAGATCTCACTCTAGCAATGGATGTCATCAAGAGTGATGAAGAAGTGAACACTCTTCATAGAGATATAATAAAAGATTATATGGGCCAAATAAGAGATGATAGTATTTCATTTGATGAAGGTTTTTGTGTCATACGTGTCGCAAAGAATCTTGAAAGAATTGGAGATCATGCAACTAATGTATGTGAAGATATTATATTCTTAGAGTCTGGCGCAGACATAAGACATAGTAGCCACGAATAAGAAAGGAACATGACTATGAATGCACTTATCATTGAAGATGAGCTAAGTATTGCAAACCTTATTAAAGTGAATTTAGAGGCAGAAGGAATAAGTGCCGATATTATTCAACATGGGAATGAAGCGATTGATCTTATACAGTCTCAAAAGAGTCAAAAGTATTCACTCTTTATTCTAGACAGAATGTTACCCGCAGTAGATGGAGTAGAGATATGCAAGTTTCTGAGGATGTATAAAAGCACTCAGGACAAGCCTATTCTAATGGTCACAGCACTCACAAGTCCTGCAGATATCATATCAGGTCTCGACGCTGGAGCAGATGACTATATAACAAAGCCCTTTGATATAAATATTTTAAAAGCTAGAGTCAGAAGTCTTCTAAGAAGGGTTAATGAGGAAAGCCAGCCTGAGCAAAGTAACAGTAAACTCTTTAACCACAAGGGCTTAAGAGTAGATCTTGAACAATGTAAGGTGTGGGCAAATGAAGAAGAAATCAACTTAACAGTTTCTGAATTTAAACTTCTTTGTACACTTATTGAGAAACCTGGAAAGGTGTTAACGAGGAAGCAACTTGTCGAATCAATTCAGGGTGGTACTGTGCATGTAACAGATAGAACGATAGACACGCATGTATTTGGACTCAGAAAAAAACTGCAAAGCCTACCAACTATTATAGAAACCATTAGAGGAATAGGATACAGAGTATTAAATGATTAAAAATATCTCTTCGATCATATTTTTAAAAATTTTCAAAAGATTCTTCTTCTTACAAGTCACAGCATTAGTTCTTATCTTTTTTGTAAGTCTCAATATTTCAAAAAATGCATTAGAAGATATCGAGGCCCAAGGCTTTAAGAAGTACATCAAAAACTATATATCAAAAAGTATTTCTAATTTTCCTCATCCTGATCAAATCTGTAACGATCTATCTCGAGATAGTCTATTCTTACTAATTATCGACGGAACTGAGAAGATAGAGTGCAAGAGCTCTCAGTATTCTGATTATCAAGCAAAGGATATATTATCTTCCTTTCAAAAGATTAAAATTAATCAGCATATCTTTGCTAAAAGTAGAATCACTAATAATAATAGTTTTTATTACTATTTTCCCCTACCGCATTCGCTTGGTAATTATTCTGTATACTATGTATCTTCATCAAAATCTCTCGATCGTATAGTGAAAGATATGACAAATAAACATACTATCGCCCTCATATCTATTATCATCTTATTTACACTTATATCTATTTTAGTAAGTTTTAGACTTTCCAATCCAGTAAAATCAATCATGAGTAAAATTACAAACTTTACTGATCATGAGAGTGAAGAGAAAATTGTTGAAAAACTCGATGAAGACAATTTAACAGAATGGGAAGTAATAGAAAGTTCCTTCACTCGTACTCAAAACTCAGCGCAGAGCTTATCAATATCTCTTAACTTAGAAATAAAAAGATTCCAAGAATTATTAGATGCTATTCCTGACCCCATTTTCTCAATAGATGAAGAAGGAACTGTTCTCTTTGCCAATAGCTCTTTTCTTACTCAAATTGCAACAACAAACTCTTTAGACGATGGTTACATTGGAGCCTATTTCCTCGACATAGCTAGACATTATGATCTCAAGAAATATCTTGATAAAGTTATAGATTTAAAAACGAACTCAGAGCCTTTGGAAATCAGAATTGATAAGGCAGGACAAGCTCGCTCATTTCTGGTCAAGGCCAATAAACTAGAAAACTCTACTCAAGAGACTAATAAGTATGTCTGTATCTTTAGTGATATTACGAAAATCAAGCTTGCCGAAAAAATGAGAGTCGACTTTGTTGGAAATGTCTCTCACGAAATTAGAACGCCATTAACCTCGATAAAAGGTTACGTACAAACACTTGAATCCATAATGACAGAGGAAGAAAAAGAAGGCAAAACACAGATATTTAAGGTTATTGAAAATAGTTGTGAACGCCTCACTAATTTATTCAATGATCTTCTTTCCCTATCAATCATTGATAGTCAAAGTGACATTCATAAAGAGCTTGTGCCAATAAGAGATATCACAGAGCAAATTATTTCAAATTGTTTAAGCATGTACCCAGAAGTGGATGTTAAAGTTCACACTGAATATTCATTCGAAGAGTTTTTAACGGATCCAGCACTCATTGAAAATATTTTACAAAATCTCGTTAGCAATAGTTTTAAATATATGGGCAAACCAGGAAATATCTACATAAGTTGGAACCAATCTGACTCCTTTACTAAATTAACGGTTCGTGATGATGGAGAAGGAATAGCTGAACATCATCTTCCACGCGTCTTTGAAAGATTCTATCGCGTAGATCAAGCAAGAGAGAGAAATACTGATGACTCAATCTATAGTGGATCTGGACTAGGTCTCTCTATCGTTAAAAGTTCTGTAAATAAACTAGCGGGGCAAATTAGTACTGAAAGTAAGGCTAATGAAGGGACTCAATTTACAATAGTCTTACCTCATTAAGAATTTACAAGTCTTCCTACTGCCTCTGGAGCACTATTTGCTTGAGCAAGAATCGATGTCGTTGCACTTTGCATAATTGAAATTTTTGCTGTGTTCGCTGTTGCTTCACCAACATCAGTATCTTCAATCTTTGACTTTGATGCTTCAAGATTCTCTCTGCCAATTTGTAAATTATTTAGGGAGCTCTCCATTCTCTTCATCGCTCCACCAATCTCAGCTCTTGAATTTGAAACTTCAGTGATCATCTTATCTATAGTTCTAAAATTATTTCGAGCACTCTCTTTTGTTAGAACATTAACGTTATCAAGTCCAAAATTATTACTAGAGTTTAAAACCTTAGCGAGATTGTATCTTAGCCTATCTGCACCTGGATCGTTATTTATCCCAATCTGTAAATCATAAGTTGAACCCTCACCGTTAATGAGATGATTTCCATTGAACTTAGTTGATGCAGTTAGACGCTTCACCTCTTCGGTCAATTGCTTAAACTCTTTGTTTGCAATATATCTCTCTGACTCGCCGACAGTGTCGTTGGCAGCTTGCATGGCCAGTTCTCTAAGTCTTCCACCAATATCATGCATAACACTTAAAGTTCCCTCTGCAACTTGTAAAAGTGAGACGCCATCATTTATATTTCGTTGTGCTTGCATGCTAGAGCGAGACTTGGCCTTCATACCAGTTGCTATAGCAAGACCAGAAGGATCATAAGCTGCTTGATATATACGAGTCCCCGAGGAAAGCTTAGTTCTTTCCTTAGACTGGTCCTCAACGAGATTATTTAACCTACGTCTTGCGACCATCGATTGATAGTTCGTCGCAACTCTAAACATTTTCATCCTTGAATGCTTATCCGGGATCTACCTTGATCCCTCTATTAGTTCTTAACGGAAAATATTGCCCTTTATTTAGAAAAAAGAATCACAGTAAAAAACTCAAGTATGCTTTTGAGAGAAATTACTTTCCAACTCTAAGAAAATTAGAAATACTATTATATCAATTAATATCTAAAGTGATGTTTATATAAGGAGTTATGATGAAATTATACGAGTATATTCAGCAAGGTGGACCAATTATGTATCTACTTCTTGTTGTAAACATCGTTGGCTGGTCTATCATGTTGGCGAAGTTTTATTTCATCAATATTGAAATTAAAACATCTGCTACAACATCCGACGATCTTACTAAGGATTTACTCAAGCAAAAGGATAGTCTTGATACATCTTCATTAATTGAACTCGCCAAACAAGTATGCACAAGTCATATTTTAGGCGTAGAAAAAGGATTAAACACAGTAAAGATTATTGCTACAATCTCACCTCTACTAGGACTTCTGGGAACAGTTATAGGTGTTCTTTCAGCGTTTCATGTTATGTCTCAAACAGGCTTAAGTGACCCATCTAACTTTGCAAAGGGTATATCAATGGCATTAATCACAACTGTTGGTGGTATGATTGTCGCTATTCCTCACTTTGTTGGACACAACTATCTGCTTGGAATGCTTGATAAGCTTGAAACAAGACTAGAAAAGAGTGTCATTGAGAAGGTAGTTTAATGAAGAAAAGAACAAGACAAGAGTTAAATGCAGATATAACACCGTTAATCGATGTTGTTTTTCTACTTCTTATCTTTTTTATGACTTCAACTGTTTTTAAGAAATCAGAAATGGCGCTTCTTCTAAATCTTCCAAAGACAGAAGATTCAGAAGGTGTTGGTGAAGGAAAAAATAAGAATATCATCATAGAGCTCTCTAAGAATGAATTGGCCATCAATGGAAAGAAGAAAGATTTTTCTGAGCTTAATTCATATCTAGAAACAGTGAAAAAGAAAGACACACCAATTGATCTAAGAGTTGATAAAGACGTTGTCTACTCCAGACTTGTAACCGTTCTCGATGGACTAAAGAAATACAACTTAGGGAATCTGTCACTGATAACTGAAAAATAATTAAAACTGATCCAGTAAAATGGTGATATGAATACTATATTCTGTTTCAATTATAATCTA
>DDIK01000189.1 GCA_002338505.1 Bacteriovorax sp. UBA1852 | reverse complement strand
GTGATTCGATCCTGTGTTCGATTCATTTTGACAAGATCGAGTTTAAACTCTTTGATGAAGTCTAGTCTAGATTTCTTGTCCTCTTCAGGATTACTGATACTTATATTTATTTTTTTTATCTTGGCAATTTTAATCATTGAGAGGTCATATTCACTAAGATCAACGCCTATTGGATCAATATCAACCTCGAAATCACCATCTACACTTATGATAAAGCCTATTATCTCATTAACGACAGTACCGATAAGCTTCGCATTTTTCACTGGACTCGGATCATTGATCTGATAATCAGTGATTGTATAGGAGCCGCTCATGCTTAAGAGGTTACTGTTCTTTACACTCTCTTTTGATGTTGTTTGTTTTTCAACTATTGCACTGTCTTTTGAAGTCTCTGTCGTTTTTACGGGGTGTTCCGGGGTTATGGTCTCTTTTTGGCAAGAAAAGAATAAAACCAGTAAAGATAGAAGTAGTGTATTTCTCATATTATAACCTCATAAATTCCATGACTTTTTTTGAGTTTTTGAACTTTACATTAATTGAAATTGTGATGCTAGATTGTGTGCAAATCTTACATTGAGACTGTTGCCTCTTTATGAAAATGCTATAATGCGTCACAATGAGATACTTATTCATTCCATTCTTTATTTTCTGTCTTGTCTACACGCAAATTAGCCACGCCAGATACGATGAGACTCTTCCTAAGGGAGTAAGACTCATTGCTGTTAGGCAGGTAAAGACTAGTGATATTTCAGATCTAAGAAATCATTCTGGTGCGATCGAGAGCTATGGTGTTGATTATGATTTAGATTTAAAGAGTCTTCAAAGTGTCGATGGCATTAGTGAAGTCATTAATTATCTAAAAGATGAGAATCCGGCACTCTATGACAACTTACACTTTGGTAGCTTTAACTTTAATGTGAAGGCAAAAGCTAATGTAACGGGCTTTGGCTTAGGTCTAGGTATAACTGATAAGCTCACCCTATATTCAATCATTCCCTACTATAGGGCCTCGGTAAATGTACGACAAACACAATCTCGAGGTGCTAATTACCAAGAAGTAAATGACTTGCAAGATAAACAAAACAAGGATGGTTTGAAAGTTGATTTGAATTCATTAAACATAGAAGTAAATGATAGTTTTATTCAAAGTGCTATACAGAACTTTTATGGCTATCAACCACTCGGTCATTGGGAGTCTAAGGGTCTTGGTGATATTGAGTTAGGTATAAAGTATAGAATAAAAGAATGGGATAGTGCTGGATTACTCGTAAGTATTGGTGCGCTTCTTCCAACTGGCAGAGAAGATAATCCTGATATTATTCAGGACTTCGGCTTTGGGACAGGTCACTTAGGTACTTTTCTAGAGACCGGGGTAGGAGCAAGTCTTGGTTACGATCATGAAGTAAACTTTTGGCTTCGAGGTGAGTATCATCTTAAGAATAATAGAGCGCTTAGGCCTCAAGCGTCAGCTGGAGATTTAACGGATGAAAAAAATATTTACAGGATCTCTCCAGGGGCAAAAATACAGATGGCCCCAAGTTATAATTACTTCTTTAATGACTGGGTTGACTTTGAAGTAGGTGCTTTATATGAAAAAAAATTTAAAACAAATTATGAATCAGACTCACAAGAGAATGATGAACTCTTAGAAAGTATAAGTGGTTTTGAGTCGACAATGCTTACGGGAGTTTTAAATTTTTCGACAGTAAAACTCTTTCAAAAAAAGAAATTTGCTGCACCTGTGAAGCTAAGTCTTAAGGTCGATGAAACATTGAAAGGAACAAATGTTCCCGATATGACTCTATACTCAATGGAGTTAAGACTTTTCTTCTAGTCAAATCTCAGAATCTTTGTCAAAATATCCTTATGGGAAAAAATAAAAAAAGAAAAAATAGAAATAAGAGAAGTGGTGAGTTAAAGCCTGTACAAAAGAGTTCTAATCTTAATACGATTATTTTAGCAACAATGACAGTCATTGGTGCAGCTCTAGTTGTATTTCTTTACTCGAGATAACCCTTAAAGACGATATTTTTAATGTCTTCAAAACTAAAGGGTTTTCGTATAACCTCTACGTGAAATTCTTCTAAGAGATCTTTTAGATCATCTGGAGAATAAGCTGTCATCATAAACGTTTTAATTTGTGACTGATTGAACTTTGAGTATATCTCTTTTATTAACTCCGCACCATTCATGATGGGCATTTTAAAGTCGGTCAAGACAATTTGGATCTCTTCTTTGCTTAAAACTTCCATGGCCTCTTTGCCATTGCTAGCTGTGAAGGCAGTAACTCCATCAAGCTCTTCCATTTCGTCGCCAAGAATTTCTGTAATGATTTCTTCATCATCTACAATAAGTATGTTTAGTTTCATACCTTATTTTAGATGCATTCTCTAATTTGGACAAGCTGTATATTGATCCGTGATAGTGTTAAATAAGTAACAATTTCTATTTTTAAATGCTTTGTAGTATATACCCTTTGCGATCTTAGAAACTTTTGATCTTACCGACTTAACCTCTTTCCATTTAAGAGAGATCGGCTCCTTACTATGGACATAGAGCATACCTTCATCATTTGGCGTATAGAGTTTCTTGAAGAGTTCACTGTCTGGCTGATCATTTTCATCTCTATTAAGCGACCATAGTTGCTCAAACTCAGCTTTAAATTGAGTATGAAGTAACTTATGTGTCTCGCCCTGATAAAAAACGAGATTATCGTACTGTCTATGTTCTGCGTTCTTACTAATATTATATGAACCAGAGATAAGTATGGTGTCTTTCATATCATTTTCATCATAGTCGATGAGTAGTGTTTTATGATGATTGAGAAACCAAAATCTTGGAGAAGGTGCATGTGAGTAGAACTTTACTCTCACTGGCGCATCTTTCTTGGCATTTTCAGGGATCTTCTTCCATAAGCTTACAAATAAAGGCGTCTTCTCTTTCGCGGTGATTCTTGTTTTATACTCTTGGTTATCCACAACTAACTTAACATTTACTCCTCGCTTTGAAGCTTCAACTAAAGCTATTGCAATTTCTTCGATGTTGAGATGATTAAGATTTACATAGATATTTCTCTGGGCCTTATTAATCGCCTCGATAAGTCTATCTCTTACTGTCCATATTTGTTCCTTCCCTTCTTTGATTCTTACCATTCTCAAGTACCGACCTTGCTTATATGCAGCGGAAGAAGATGTGAAGTCATTTAGTTCAAAGTTCATAGAGCTAGAGTAAAGAGTTGATTCATCCTCATTTACATCGTGTTGATAATTTTCAATAGGAAGAGAGCTTGCAGTTGCTTCTCCCATTGTGAAAATATCTTTTGCTGAATTAAAGAGAATTGCAAACTCTCTTTTGAACTCATTGATAAGATCAACACCTTGGTCAGTTTTATTATTATGGAAGATGAAGTTTTCGCTGTATTTTGTTCTTGCTCCCGTGCTTAGGTTTGCACTAGAGTTCATAAGCTCCTTATCATCAACTATAAGAAATTTCTCGTGCATATTTTGGTTTGAAATTTTTACCTGTGCGCCTAATAATTCTATTTCTCTGACCATCTCTTTTACACGAGATTTTTTATATAAAGGTCTATGCAAGACAACTCTTACTTTTGCATTATTAGTGAGGGCTACTTTTATAGCATCAGCAATTTTCTTATCAGACCAACTATAAATTGTTAAAGACACATATTCTTTAGCATTTTCGATCTTTTCATAGATCGTGTTAAATGCTTCATCTCCTTGGTGAGGGGAGAAAAGAGCGTAAAAGCCAGATTCTTTAGCAAATGAGCTAAATAAGAGCATTGATAGAATAAATGTCATCATAGTCTTTTTCATAACGCAACCTCACGTAAGTTAATACCTACTGATAGCTTAAGAATTTCAGATCTGCAACATTGCTCAATAAATTTTTCCTAAGAACCAATAAGATTAATAATTCCTGACACTTAGTAGTCTTAAGAGAAGTCCAGTGATACTATTTATGCTTAAGAAGGTAGGATAAAGCATGGAATTTATGAAAAAAATGTTTTCAAGACAAATGTTTGTCTCATTTGTGATGGGTTTTTCTAGTGGGTTACCACTTCTCTTAACACTCTCAACAATGCAAGCTTGGCTAAAAGACTACGATGTCACAAATACAAAAATTGGTTTGATGGCGCTTCTTGGTACACCTTATACTCTTAAATTTCTTTGGGCTCCTATTTTTGATCGATTCACTATTTCTAAGTTAGGGAGAAGAAAGGGTTGGTTACTCATTATTCAAATATGTCTTGCCGGTGTGATTATGAGTATTGGCCAAGTTAATCCAGCTCAAAACCTTACTGTCTTCAGTATTTTTGCTCTTCTTATTACCTTCTTTTCAGCTTCTCAAGATATCGTCATTGATGCTTATAGAAGAGAGGATCTTCAAGATGAAGAGCTTGGACTTGGTTCCTCCTTAGCTGTAAATGGCTATAGAATAGGTATGCTTGTTGCTGGCGGTGGTGCACTTTTTATGGGTGATTATATGGAATGGAGCATGGTCTATTTTACCATGGGCCTATGTATGCTCATTGGTATTATCACTACAATTTTTACACCTGAGCCTGATGTTGCCGAAGGGACTCCTCGAAACATTAAGGAGACGATCATTGAGCCACTCTTAGATTATTTCAAAAGAGATGGGGCCCTTATGATGCTTGTCTTTATCTTTCTTTATAAAGTAGGGGATCAGATGGCATCAACGATGTCGATGCCTCTCTATCTCGATACTGGCTTTTCAAAGTCTGAAGTAGGGGCGATTGTAAAATTATTTGGTTTTTGGGCTACAATAATCGGAGGCCTTCTCGGTGGCTCACTTATGCTAAAACTAGGAATATTTCGTTCTCTTGTTCTCTTTGGTTTTCTTCAAATGATATCAACAGCAGGATTTTGGCTCTTACATGTTGTGGGAAAGAGTAACTTTCTTTTGACTGGTGTTATTGCGTTTGAAAACTTATCTGGAGGTATGGGAACCGCGGCTTACGTGGCATTTATGGCGAGCCTAACAAATAAGAAATACACGGCCACCCAATACGCTTTGTTATCAAGCTTGATGGGTGTTCCTCGAGTTTTTGCTGCTGCTCCAACAGGCTGGATGACTGATCAGTTTGGTTATGGATTTTTCTTCATCTTTTGTACATTGATTGCGATTCCAGGGCTCATTATTCTTTATAAGTATGTACCAAGACCTAAGGAAGTTTAGATTTTACAATTTAAACCTTTTTCTATCTCCTTAATGACTCGTTCTTGTTTAACAGCAGAAGTTGCACAGACACCAGTGCATCCCATCTTTTCATAGAGATGAGCAAGCAGGATAAAGTTCTGTTCTTCAGTGCTTCCGGGTTCAATTTTATGTCTCTTAAGATCATTACTATAGCGCAGCTTTAGCTCAGAAACTTCATGAGGATTATTAGAGAGTTTTTCCAGTGCCATTTGATTAAGCTTTGGCCTTGTCGGAGTTTTTATATTGTATTTTTTCAGTATATTCGAAATGAACATATAGCTTTGAGACTGATCTAATTGAGAAAGAGCATCAAGTTCTCTTGCGAGGACTTTTCTTTCAGAAAGAGGTAATTTCTTTATTGCTTCAATTACTTCTTCGTATTCTTTTTCAGGGATATTTCTTATAAGTGTTTTAAATAAATATGGATTGTCTTTTAACTCTGTATCACCTAATGCCTTTCGACTAGTACGGATATTTCTTCCAGACTTAAGCATTGCTCCAGACCTTATTCCTAAAGGCGCCAGTGCCAAGTCAACACCTATGAAGGCCCAACCTTCTTGTGCGCTTTGAAGATAGTCAAAAGCTTCTTTTGTGCTCTTCATGTCGAGATGTGCTAATCCTGTTGTTATATTCGAATTTTTGTAGTCTTCCATTACTTGCATGGTAGTCATTCCTGTTGAGGTCAAACCAGTGGTTATTGCAAGGGGGAGACATGGAAGACAACCAAACGCTGAGGCAACACCAAGGCTTAAAGATGTTGCGGCCATCCCCAGATGACTGACCTTCTCACCTGATAAACCAGTTTTGTTATAAAACCAGTCTTCACCTCTTTTGTCTTTAATAGCCTGACAGTGTGCCATATTAAACATTCTGATTAACTCATTCTCTCGATAGTCTTTTGAGAGCTTATCTCTTGCTGACTCTAGAAAGTCCTCTCGAGCATTACTTATAATTTTTTCATTATCAATTACTTCAGTAATTTTACTTTTACAAACATCATCAATTGCTTTGTCTATATCACTTATTGGTTCTTTTAATTGGTCTAAGTATAAATCTCTTAGCTCGTTAAAGAGATTACTATTTGTCATTAAGGTGTTAATAAAGTCTTCAGCTATTATGTCCTGTCCACTTATTCCTGTGTCCTCTTTTATACTTTCAGAATTCTTCATGAGATCAGTATAAATCTTGAGTTGTGATTTTCCTAAGCTTCGTTCAAGTACTTCTACTCCCTGTGAGACAATTCTTGTTGGTTCGATATCATCGTTTGATACTAAGCTGGTAAAAGCACCCTTGTAATTAACATACATAGGGTTTTTGAAAATAAAATTTTCAGACACCTCAAGTTTATACTCTAGTTGCTTTAGCTTTTGCTCCTGCTTTTTCGAAGTCGCTGATAAGTTTTTAAGAAGAATTTTATATTGTTCACATTTCTTGGGACTCACAACAGCGATAGGGCCATAGCAAGGCGAGCTACTCGTTGTTATGCCCTCATATCTTTGTAGAATTCCGAACTCACCTGCGTGAATAGTCTCTTTATTGATTTTTAACTCATTTCTTATTTCTTGAATTTTGTCTAATATTTGAGGTCTTTCTTTAATACTTTTCTTTGCTGCAATCGCACCAAGGAAAATATTCGCAAGGACCCGCGCCTGGTTTTCCTTATTCACTTTTTTATTTCTCTGATTGAGATACTGATCATGAATTTTATTTGCTTCTTTTTCTAGGTCACGATCTATTCTAAAACAGGTGGAAGTATGAGTGAATTTTGCATGCTTATTCTTTGACACTTTCTTCTCTAAACCATAATGAAAGACTTTATGTGTCTTATCAGGCTTATAAATATTCGGGAATGTTGCGAGAAGAGTGGCCTTATGCTCAACAAGTTTGAGGATCAATGTATTCTTAACAGTTCTATTAAATTCTCTTGCGGCCATCTGGCGACTGAGTATTTCGATAGTGTCCAAATTACTTTCTGTGACAGTCGTCTTTTGTGCACAATCTATATTGTATTCCGTACAATATGGTGTTTCATTGGCATGAGTTGAAAAAATTAAGAATATCGTAATTATGAACATATACATCACTAATATGATCGGTTAATTCTCTATTAATTCTTAAAGAAATATTTCATAAAACCGACTATTTCATTATGAGATATTTCATATTATTCATTCTTATACTCAATTTTTCTTCAAGTGCAGAACGTCTTAAGATAAAAGGAAATAAACTTGAATGTTTAAATAATACACTTTCGCGTCTATTGACTGGAGATAGAAAATTTAATAGTCCAAGCCTTGAAGGTAGTGCCTATGCTCCAGATATCGTGGAAACAAGATCAAAGATATTTAGAGAATATTATGAACCCGGAAGTGTTGTTGGTAGAAAGACAGCTAGTAAGCCTAAGAAAAGTCATCATCCTAAAAATCTAAATGCTGAAATCAAGGTAAACACTGCATATTCAGGTAGGACTGAATCACTTGTAAGATATATGAGCTATGATGAAGCACTTGAGGTTATAGAGCTTTCAAAGTTAAGCTTTAAGAGTGGTCATAAAGGCGGAGAGAAATGGGTTGGAGTTCCAAAGTCCATAAATCCACATAAGCAGCTAGGTAAGAAGCGCTCACATAGTCATAGAGTTACCATTATTGTCGAAAAGGGGACTATCAATTGGCTACGTCGATATGAAGTCAAGCCAGATGTCGAGCCAAATCGATTTGGTATTCCGTTTAGATCATTAGAAAGTTTTAACAATAGAATTGTTTCTTTAAAAATTGAGCCAACTAGCTAATCTTTCATTGAGCTGTACTTAGCTCTAGCGTATAATTGTGACTATGAAAGAAAGAAAAAAGTCTTGGGATGAGAAATGCAAACTTGTACATGAAAGTTTTTTGCGAATTAGTGCAAAAGATGATCATAACTTTGCAAAGAGTTTTTATGATAATCTCTTCTTTCTTAATAAAGATATTAAGAGCTACTTTGAAAATACGGATTTCGTCCATCAAGAAAAAGCTCTCATGCACGGTCTAACTTTTCTTACTGAATATACTTCTGAATCAAGTGAAGGCGCCCGAAATCAAGTCAAGCGGCTGGCCCATGTTCATAATAAGGATAACTTAAATATCCATCCACATCTTTATTATTATTGGATTGAGGCACTCATCATCACCGTTAAAAAAGAAGATAATTTGTGGCATGATGATCTTGAATATTATTGGCGGGAAGTCATGTTTATGCCCGTTTCATTCTTCATCTCTCAGTATTTTTTAAGTTAAGAGACTTTTTACAAGAACTTGAAGTTCATCTATATCATATGGCCTAGAGATAAAATGAAGATTATTAATACTAAGGTTTTTAGTATTTAATTTTTGTATTTCGCCACTTGTAAGTATAATTGGTGTGTCATAGTTACTTCGTCTAATATCTTGAATAATATCAATTCCGGAGACATCCTGCTCAAGGTAGACATCGCATATGATCAGATCAATTTTCTTCGTCGTCACCTCAAAGACTTGCTTGTGATTATAGGCATGTATATATTGATGTTGAGCAAATTGGTTGAGAATATTTACGAGTGCTTCATGCATCTTCTTATCATCATCGATGATTAATATTGTTTTCATTATTCTATGGTATCATAGTTATGATTATGAGCAATACGCTAGAGAGGGCCTATGACAGAGAAATTTAACAACGAGGGTGAATTTCTACACGCAATATCAAATGAATTAACGAATCTACAATCAAAGTTTATAAAAATGGATTCAATGTTAAAATCTAGAGAGTTAGACACTTTCTTAAAAGAGTATGAAAACTCTAAGCTTGCACTCAAAGATACAATTATTCTTCTTAAGCAGCGAAAACAGGAATTTTCCAAGCTATAGAGATTTTATGACTTATCCGCTTTCCATATTTTTTCCAGGTACTGGTCTCTACCTGAGTTCCAACGATAATATTTATACCTTAGCGGGTTCTTTCTATAATAGTCTTGATGATATTCTTCTGCTTTATAGAAACTCTTAAATTCTATGATAGGGGTCACAATTGGTAACTTATATCTCTTTGACTTATCAAGCTCGTCCTTTGACTTTTGTGCAATAGCTCTTTGCTCTTGTGAGTGATAGTAGATTGCCGAACTGTATTGAAAACCTCTATCTACAAATTGACCTTTAGAGTCTGTTGGATTGATTTGTTTCCAAAATATCTCAATAACTTTTTTGTAGCTTATAACTTTTGGATCAAAGTAAATCGTTACAGCTTCACGGTGTCCAGTCTTTCCGCCAGCTACGTCTTCATATTTTGGGTTTACTTCATTTCCACCACTATAGCCCGAGACGACTTCATATATACCAGGTAGTTTTTCATAGGGAGGCTCCATACACCAAAAGCATCCACCTGCTAGAGTGGCCTTATCGTATTTTGAATACTCTTTTTCAGTAGTATTTTCTTTGGCATACGCTGTGCTAAAGAGAATGGTAATTGCAATGATGATAGCTTTCATTAGAGCTCCTTTATTGCTTAGTTAATAATTGGAATAGACTGTGACAAATTTATTTGTATTTTATATAAATACAGATGCTTAGCTATTTTTTGAAATGTTCCATTGTCTCATTATATACATCTGGTAGATCATAAAAGTAGTCGCCTTCTCTAAAGATTAGCTTTTGAATGTGATTATTTTCCTTGCTGTCTTTAAGAGTTTTTTTAAGCTTGTAAATTGGTCCGGCGATTTTATGAGTTTTAAAAATCATCATGACAAATACAACACTCAAAGAGATGACTGAATAGAGAAAGAGAAAAAGTATGAGATTACCTTGGTGCTTTTCTAACTGTATTGCAATTTCTGGATTTGCAACATAGCCAAATACTCCTTCACTCCAAAGATAAATAGCAATGATAAAGAATATATTTTGTATGAGAAAAATAGTAAGAACAAAGAAAGTTACATTGAATTGAAAAGCCTTATCTATAAGAACGTAAATTCTCTTATGGGGATGAGCATTCATTACTGTAGTTTCCTTGTTAGTTCTTCTATGCTTATTTTCATCTTATTGCTTTTAATATAATAAGAATTGTCACCATGGATCTTTATCAACGCTTTGCTATCCCAAAAAAGTGTTTTTATACTATTTTGAAACTTAACCTGTAATTTGTTTGGAGAGTCTAGCTTAACTAACTTCTCATCATACATTCGAGAAGTATTAATGTAGCAATTCTTACCAATCCATTGTTCAATAAAATTTTGATCGGCGAGTTCTTTTTCGATTTGTTTTTTCTTAATTAACTTCAGCCAACGACTTTTGGACTGGACTATCTTTCTATTTTCATAAATAAATTCGAGAGGTCTCTCTGAACACCAAGACATCTTCAAATCTTGAAAAGAGTAGCGTCCTGTAAGAAATAAATTTTGAGCATCAGGGCTTAACTTGCCACCTTTTCCAGAAAATGGTCCTGTAGTCCAACGAAGAAGTCGTCCATTACTTTCAAGCTCCCATACCTCGTGATTATCAAACTTTATTCTTGCGGTGATGATAGCATCTCTTATTTTATCAATTGGAAAGTAATTTGATGATGCCAAGAATACAAGTCGATCCTGTATTTGGCGTGGGTTAATAACTTCGCTCAGATTATTCTTCCAGGCCCCGAGACGATTTGGTCTTGAAAAATAAAATACTTTATCGTAGGCGACCCAGTTTAGCTCCAAGGCCGAATCAGGATGAAAGTGTTGATCTCTAGCGTATGTTATCATGCGAGCACCAGATGGATCACTATCAAAACCAGACTTAAAACTTAAGAGTTTATATAAGACAAAACTAAGTGCCAATACTGCAATTGAGAGAAAGATAAAGAGGTTTCTTTTCATATATAAACTTTAATTATCTTGCCCGCTATAGTCTAGCTTCGGAAAATACTGCTTTGTAGGCTTCGCCCCATATCCAGCCGATGAAAGTCTGAGATTCAACGTGATTAAAATACTTAACCTTAGTCCAGTTCTCTTTCTTATCTATAACTTCAATAATGGAGTTTGGTGCCAACACGGTAAGTACTTCTGACCTAGTTGAAGAGTCTGACCTTAGATTTATATATTTATTAATAAAGTACTGTGTTTTCACAGGCTGTACTGTTTCTACTTTCGTAACAGGTGCCTTTTCATGAGTTCTAAATACAAAGGCAAGGTAGCTCAACAGTCCAGCTAACATTAGTATCAGTAGACCTTGAAAGGCCGTGAGACTCTGCTTTTGTTTAATATCACTTTTATGAGGAATTTGGTTCTTTAACTGACTTGCAAGGCTTTGTTGATTTATAATAAGAGATTGGATCAAGCCTTCCATTTTAAATAGTTGTTCAGTTAAATCTTGTTCAGGTAAGGTGCGTTTTTGCTCATAGGTATCTACAACTTTTGTCGTTGTTGACTTAAGCAGGTCTGATACTGGAGTGTTTTGCATTTTTTTATGATTTTTTTCAAGTACTTTTGAGAAATCAATATTGCTTTTCAATTTTACTTCCTTGTTAAATTGATTAAAAATTTCTCTAAGTATAAGAAAACTTTAATGACTTAGCCAAGTAAAATGTTTTCATCGGTTTTTAGTTAATGATTCGCGAACAGCGGATGCCTTTGTAGTTATTTCTACATATTTTCTCAGAGGTACCTGATGAGCATACACCTGTGAGGTAACTTTCATCCGGGCAAACTAATGTTTCAAATCTACTTTCTGTGTAGAACTCTTCATATGTTTCAAAACTGCCTTTAACATGTTCCTCAATTTTTAAAGGAGAGCATCTAATAAAAAATAAAGCTTCCACAGTATTGTTATAGAGTTTACAGAAACTATTAGGATCTTTACCTGAACAAAAACCTGAGATTGTATGAAAAGGAGGGCATGTATTCATTCTCCCATATGCTCCAATTTTGATTAGCTTTGAGCTCATATCTCTTTTTATATCTCCTAAAGGTTCATGACATTCAAGCTTTGAAGCACTACCCGAGCAGTTTGAAACATTGGTGCTTGAGCATGCTGCATTGGCAATCATACCGTCAGGGCACTTTGCTTCTTTTCCAAAAAAAGCACTCACTTCGACTTTATCTTCTTTAATGAAATTAAACTTTGCTAATGGCCTAAAGTCATACCTAGGCCCACATGTTAATATTGTGGTCTCAGACTCGAGATTAGTTTTTAAATTTAAAAGGACATTTGTCTTAAATATCTTTGGTCTCGAATTATTTGCATCAACTCTCTTGGTATATTTAATAACGAGCTGTGCAATATCTTTATGTAATGTCGAAGGGATATAATCAACATATGGCTCATTAAGAAAATATAACTTCATCGAGTTTATAGTTATTGATTTATACTTATTCTTTTCAAGGTCAATAGCACTAAAAATTTTAGTTTTTCTCTTTCTTAGTTCTTCATCCGGTGTAAAG
>DDIK01000009.1:4089-6635 GCA_002338505.1 Bacteriovorax sp. UBA1852 | reverse complement strand
GAGATGGTAATGCCAGGAGATAACACTTCATTTGCAGTAGAGTTAATTACTCCAATTGCAATGGAAAAAGGTCTTAAGTTCGCGATCAGAGAAGGTGGTAGAACGATTGGTGCAGGAACTGTATCAGAGATTATCGAGTAATTTGAATTAAATTTACTTATATGAGAAGGGAGGCCTATGGTCTCCCTTTTTTTTTTACATAGAACTGACCATTACTTAACAAGTTAACTTCGCCTGCGACTTAACATAATTAGGTGAAATTCTATATCTTAATATTTACCTTCATTATAACTGTTCATCTATACATTCTGAGAATGACAAAGATGAACTCTGAGTCGTTGGTTAGAAATAAGTCAACACAAAATATTGTCATCAAGTTTAAGGGGGAATCGAGCAAGGATGAACAGCTAATTGATTCAGCAGGCAGGGTTAACAACAATATTGTTGATTGGAAGAGTTTGAAAGTCTCACAGAAAATCAATACAGAGAAGTACAGAGTGAGTTACCATGACGGACATAAGACGAATTCAGAGCTAGGTGTATGGGCAAAGATTCAAGCTGCTTTACACTATCCAGAGGAGTTTGCTGAAATAGGTTTAGCGGGTAAAGTGAGTGCAAAAATATATGTAAATAGTACTGGTTTATATAGTGATAAGCTCTCGAAATTTTCTTGTTCCACGCCGTATCTGTGTGTGCTTGTGAGGCGGATTCTGAGAAGGGCATTTAAGGTGCCTTTGGGCAACACTAAAAACAGGTCGGGTCTTTTTTATTCAGCGCTGTTCGACTTTGATATTGGTGTTAGGCCCTTGCGAGAGGATCAAGTCGAATCTATGGGGAAGAGTTTGAATTCGTATTATTTCTACCGTTACCGATATGGAACTCAGTCAAGTCTTGAGAAGGCCACACATGGTATTTTTGAAACAATTAAAAGTATTTCAAATATAGCAAACGCGATGAAATATTTAATGAATAAAAAAGAATCGAAAATAGCACACATACAAAATCTCTTGATAAACTATCAAGCAGATCAATATTGGGGAAAAGACAACTGAGATTCTGAATAGAAAGATTGACGAACTGTCAGTATTTACTGTAATTTTAGGTTTCAAAAGTGGGTGTGTAGCTCCAATTGGTAGAGCGGCTGATTCCAAATCAGTAGGTTCGGGGTTCGAATCCCTGTGCGCCCGCCACTTTTTTACGAATTGCTCAATAAAAAACAATGACCGCGTGCATAATTTTTTCATCCTGTAAAAAGTCAAGACTTTTTCGCACTGATTACTAGACAATTCACTCATTTTAGGGGATATAGATTGGATACTTAAAAAAGTATTTAACAGAAGGAATTGCGATGTCTCTTATTAAGAGCGAAGACAACAAGAAATGGATTAATGCATTTGTCGCAACATGTGCAGCTGTAACAGGTTTTGTAGCGATAAGATTCTTAGAGCAAATGGGTGAATGGTTCGACTTAGAAGCCATGATTCCAAGCTTTCAAATCTTTGTACAAGTTGTCGGTATTATAGTAGGTCTTGTACTCTTTATAGTTGTTACAAGAAATAAGGGAGCTTCACAACATCTAAACGATGTATATTCTGAACTTGTTAAGGTTACGTGGCCTAAGAAAGAGGACGTAATGGCAACGACTGTAGGTCTTGTGATTGCTTTAAGTATTATTAGTGGAATCTTTGTCTTGGTTGATATGGGATTTAGAAAAATATTAGAACTTGTTCTTTAATATAGGTGTATAAATGACAGATATAAAAGATGTAGAAGAAACTATTGTTAACGAAAATGTTGAAGAGCTTTCATCAGATGAAGTATCAGAAGAGTCTGTTGAAGAGTCTGAACCAGTAAATGAAAACTTTAGATGGTTTATTGCTAAAACGTTAACTGGACAAGAAAACAAAGTTCAAAAAACTCTAAGAGAAAGAATTATAAATTATAAGCTCTCTGAATTTTTCGGTGAAATAGTAGTGCCTGAAGAAAAGGTTACTACTCATGCAGGCGGAAAGAAGAGAACTCTAACGAAGAAGTTGTTTCCAGGTTATATTCTTATGAATATGGAAATGAATGATAGAACTTGGCACCTTGTTAAAGATACTGACAAGATTACTGGTTTTGTTGGGGGAACTGCTGATAGGCCAGCGCCGTTGACTGATGATGAGGCAAAGGCAATGACTGGTAGTGGAGAAGCTGACGCTAAAAAGACAAGAACAGATATCGCTTTTACAGAAGGTGAGCAGGTCAAAGTTACAGAAGGACCATTTGCATCTTTCGTAGGTACTGTTGAAGCTGTTAATGAAAAAGGAAAACTGAAAGTAAATGTTTCTATCTTTGGTAGACCAACACCGGTAGAACTCGATTTCTCTCAGGTTGAAAAAATATCTTAATAACAAAAGTTGGTAGAACGAAAGTTCGCAGGAGTAAAAATGGCTAAAAAAATCACAGGTTTTATTAAGCTACAGATTCCTGGTGGTAAAGCAAACCCTTCACCTCCAGTCGGTCCGGCACTTGGTCAAAAGGGTGTTAACATCATGGAATTTTGT
>DDIK01000009.1:1040-3877 GCA_002338505.1 Bacteriovorax sp. UBA1852 | reverse complement strand
GTGTTAACATCATGGAATTTTGTAAAGCTTTTAATGCTAAAACACAAAAGGATGCGGGAGTTATGCTTCCGACGATCATTACAGTTTATTCTGACAGATCATTCACATTCATAACAAAAACACCTCCAGCTTCCTATCTTCTTCAGACAAAGATGAAGTTAAAAAGAGGAGCACAGAAACCAGGTACTGAAGTAGTTGGCGCAGTTTCTAAAAAGATTGTTGAAGAAATTGTTGAAACGAAAAGACCAGATCTAACAGCTGCAACTCAAGAAGCTGCTGAAAGAACAATTGAAGGTTCATGTAGATCTGCAGGTATTAAACTGGATTATTAATTAAATGGGAGACCGGAAGGTCGTTTGAACCAAAGAGGTTGTTATGAGAAAAAAGTCTAAAAAATTATTAGAGGCTGAAGGGAAAGTAGAAGCTGAGAAAGTTTATGCTATCGCTGATGCAATTAAGTTATGTAAAGAAATCAAGTATGCAAGCTTTGATGAAACTGTAGATTTAGCATTCAGACTTGGTGTTGACCCAAGACATGCTGATCAAATGATTAGAGGGGCAATGGCTCTTCCTGCAGGTACAGGTAAATCAGTAAAAGTTTGTGTTATTACTTCTGGTGCTAATCAAAAAGCAGCTGAAGATGCAGGAGCTGATTTCGTTGGTGGTGAAGACCTTGTTGCTAAAATTGCTGGTGGTTGGCTTGAATTCGATAGAGTTATCGCTTCTCCAGATATGATGAGTAAGCTTGGTAGAGTAGCTAGAATCTTAGGGCCAAGAGGTCTTATGCCTAACCCAAAATTAGGAACAGTTACACCAAATATCGCAGCTGCTGTTACTGAGCAAAAAGCTGGTAAGGTTGAATATAGAACGGAAAAGAATGGTATTATCCACGTTCCAGTAGGTAAGACTTCATTTTCTGAAGAGAACCTTGGAAAGAATGTTGAAGCTATGATTACTGCAATCGTTAAAGCAAAGCCATTAAGTGCTAAAGGTACTTATATGAAGTCTTTAACAATTAGCTCAACTATGGGGCCAGGAATTAAAATAGATACAAACGAAGCAGTTGGATTAGCTGCTAAATAATTTGAGGTTGATGAAAGTCGGTGCAACTGTTCAATAAGTTTAAAGTTGCGTAAGGCCTGCTTGAAATCTCCCTCCCGCTGTTAAAGGAGGTACAAATGATAACCAGAGCGGAGAAAGATGTTCTCATCGATGGGATTAAAAAAGACATCGAAGCATCTAAAGCGATCTTTCTCACAAATGTTATTGGGCTACCGTCAAACGAGGCCAATGCATTAAGAAAGAGCGTACGCGACGCTGAAGGAAAAATTGTTGTTACAAGAAACACACTTTTTTCTCAAGCGGCTCAAGGGACTGAGGCAGAAGAGCTTCTTTCAGGGCTAAAAGGTTCACAAGCTGTAGCATTTGCTTTTGGTGATGCTCCAGGTGTAGCTAAGGCACTAAAAGAATGTGGAAAGGAAAACGAATTAGTTGAGTTAAGAGCTGG
The DNA here is from genome assembly GCA_002338505.1 of Bacteriovorax sp. UBA1852. Taxonomy (GTDB): domain Bacteria; phylum Bdellovibrionota; class Bacteriovoracia; order Bacteriovoracales; family Bacteriovoracaceae; genus Halobacteriovorax_A. The sequence continues at coordinate 2,370 of DDIK01000009.1, read as the reverse complement.
TTTACTGGATGGTAAAGCGCTTACATCTAAAGAAGTTTCTGCAATTGCAGATCTTCCATCGAGAGATGAGATGCTAGGTACACTTCTTGCAACTTTCAATGCACCAATTTCTGCATTGGCAAGAGTGTTTAACGCAATTAAGGACGAAAAAGAAAATGGTGGCAGTGAAGCTAAAGAAGCTGCGACTGAAGAAACTGCAGAGTAACTAAGAGTAAATTTTAAAAAAATAAATTAAGGAGAATATTATGTCTATCACTAACGAACAATTAATCGATCACATCTCAGGAATGTCAGTACTAGAAGTTGCTGAGCTTGTTAAGGAACTTGAAGAAAAATTTGGTGTATCTGCTGCACCTGTAGCTGTAGCTGGAGCTGGTGGCGGAGAAGCTGCTGAAGAGAAAACTGAATTTGACGTAGTTCTTACTGAAGCTGGTGCGAAGAAGATTAACGTTATTAAAGAAGTTAGAGGAATCACTGGTCTTGGGCTTAAAGAAGCAAAAGAAATGGTTGAAGGTGCTCCAAAGACTGTTAAAGAAGCAGCATCAAAAGATGAAGCAGAAGAAATCAAGAAGAAACTTGAAGCTGCTGGCGCAAAAGTTGAGCTTAAGTAATCAGCTTGTTGCTTAAAAAAACTAATTAATTAATTGGTGTGGAGGGAATAACCCTTCACACCTTTTTGTATTTTTACAAGAGAATTTATATTTACGTGCACGATATTAAATTTTTAAAATTAGGAGACCGCAATGACTGAGGTTTTTAGACCCAATGAGTGGTTTCGTAAGAACTTTGCTAAAACGCAAAAGATTCTTGAAACTCCACCCCTTATGCTTCTACAAAAGAGTTCATACGATGAATTCTTACAACGAGATGTTCCTCCCGCAAAAAGAGAGATTAACGGACTACAGGCAGTATTTCATTCTGTATTTCCAATCCACGACTTCAATAAGACAGTGTCTCTTGAATTCGTTAGCTACTCACTAGAGGAACCAAAATACACGGTTAAAGAATGTCGTCAAAGAGGACTTTCTTACGAGGCACCTCTTAAGGTTGTTGTAAGACTAATCTTTTATGATGTAGCCGTTGACAAAGATGGTAACGAACAAAGAACTGTATCTGCTATTAAAGAGCAGGAGGTTTACTTAGGTAATATTCCACTCATGGCAGAGACAGGATCTTTTGTATATAACGGTACTGAGAGAGTTATTGTATCTCAGCTCCACAGATCTCCAGGGATTGTTTTTGAGCACGATCAAGGTAAGAAGCACTCAAGTGGTAAATTACTTTATTCTGCTAGAATTATTCCACATAGAGGTTCATGGTTAGACTTTGA
>DDIK01000009.1:0-827 GCA_002338505.1 Bacteriovorax sp. UBA1852 | reverse complement strand
TTCATGGTTAGACTTTGAGTTTGATCATAAGAACGTTCTCTTTGCTAGAATTGATAGAAAGAGAAAAATCCACGCTACTGTTGTTCTTAAGGCCTTAGGTTACTCAACAGAAGAAATTCTTGGGCAATTCTATAACAATGAAACGATTGTTATTGAAAAAGAGGGTGAATTTTCTAGAAAACTAGACTTTTCTCTTCTTCAAGGAACAAGAGCCACTGAAGATATCCTAGATCCTAAAACAGGAAAGTCTCTTGTTAGAAAAGGCAAGAAGTTTGCTAAAGCTTCACTTAGAAAAATGGACGAAGCCGGACTAGAATCTATTCCAGCTGTCTTAGAAGAAGTTCTTGGTAAAGTTGTAGCTGAAGATATCTTTGATGAAAATACAGGTGAAGTTATTTGTCTTGCAAATGAAGCTTTATCTGAAGCAAAGATACAAGAGCTTACAGCTGCAGGTGTTAAAGAAGTTAAGTGTCTTTATATCGACATGGTTAACTTTGGTGACCAAATCAGAAATACTCTCTTATTAGATAAGACAGATACTAAAGAAGAAGCCTTAATCAAGATCTTTGAAAGATTGAGACCAGGCGAGCCACCAGCGGTTGAGGCTGCTGAAGCACTTTTTGCGAATCTCTTTTTTAATGAAGAGAAATACGATCTATCGAAAGTTGGTCGTATGAAAATCAATTATAAGTTTAAGACAGAGGTTCCAGTAGAAAACACTGTCTTAACAAGAGACGATATCTTAATGACAATCAATTATCTTGTTGAACTAAACAACGGTAAAGGTAAAGTCGATGATATCGATCACTTAGGAAATAGAAGAGTAA
>DDIK01000178.1 GCA_002338505.1 Bacteriovorax sp. UBA1852 | reverse complement strand
GAGTTAATTTCTCCACTCGATATATTGCTCCTTCAAGCGATTAAATTTAAAAATCACAGAATACATAGTGTGTTGTCCTCATAATACGATCGTTAAGCATGTACTTATTTCAGAGTAACAAGATTTAGTTTACAAAAACTTTGTCCTAATCTTATAAGAACTTATAAATATTCTGAGGAGTAGAGATGAATAAGAGATTCTTATTAATTATAGCAATGTTTTTTTGTACTACTAGTTCTGCCTTTGCGGGAACACTCAGGATTCCTACTATAAACGGAGAAATTCATGACTTTAACAATATGGGGGCAGAGAATATTTCTTTTAGATTAGAATTTGAGTGTTTTGCTCGTAGATTTTCTTTTGGTTCACCGATGGTAAGTTGTGGAAAAGATAGTATTCAGGCAAAAGTTGAAGTAAGCGATGATGGGAAAGTGACTTATAAATTCAATAAAACTAAGTTTAAATATCGTGTTAGGATTTTTAATATTTTTGATTCAATTTCCATAAAACTTTATACGGGTAATCCTGACTCTTACATTCCAGAATATTCTGCTATTAATTTAAGTCAGTTTGCAACAGATAAGAAGGTTGACTGGTCAGGCTTAAGTCACTTTATCAAAGAGGTTTCACTATACGGCATCAAGGCCAATAAAATGTCTCTATCGATGCCTGACGGAGATTCAGCAACACAATACTTAAAAAGCTTATATGCAAAGAAGAACACCTTATATATGGGCATTAGGTATCAGTTACTTAATACTGAAAATGATGAACTTAATAGGTATGACGCTCATTCTTATTCCCTTCATGAAGAAGGTGAATACTATGCAAATAGGTCAATCGATGATGACGCTATTTTGTCAGAGCGCCTTTGGCTTTTTCCGGGTGTTGTCGATACTATCAAACTAAAATTTACTTCATTTGTTACACTTAAAATAAATAATGGTGTCCATCCGACTCCAAAATCTAAACTTAGGCACGTTGAAAAGGTTTCTGTTTATCCTGATAGTTCATTAGGTGCTAATTATCCCTTTGAACTCACTACTGTAACTGTAGATGAAAGTTGGGAGCGAGATTAATTCATATCGGCTAAGAAGTTTACTTGAATACTTACTTTATCGAGCAACAGCTCAAAGGATTTTAAAATGAAAAGATTACTTTTAGGACTAGGATTACTTGCTTTTATCCCTTCATTAACTATAGCTTCAAATAATCATGAAGTAGAGGGATTAATAGAAAAGTCGGACTTAGAAATCGTTCGTAGAATTTGTACTTACAATGCTGCTTTCAGTAAAAAAAGTAATTACACAGAAGCTGGTTGCCTTAGAGTTGGTATAGACTCATTATTGAATGATAAGTCTCGTTCTGAAATAAAAGATACTCTTTGCATTGATGGCAAGCATAGAAATAATAATAGTTACAATAATTCATCTAGATTTTCTTATGAGAAATGCTTAAGCTATGCAAGCTCACTCTAATTGACTAAAATTATATTTGACTAGAAGTCACAAAAGCTAAGGCCCACTCAAAAGATGGGCCTTTTCTATTTAAGTACGGTACTGCACTTCTTTGGGGATTATTGCTCTTTTAGAATGATGGTTTGCTATATTAACCGAACTATATAGAGGTGACATTAATTATATTTTATAGATGAGTAAGGAATACGCCCGCAAGACTTTTCAAACTCAGTAAGTTCTCGATTAGGCTTTGGGTCTTTGGCCATGAGCTTTACTTTTAAAGTTATTAATTTATTTTCTTTTTGAATAGCGACCTGAAAGTTTTTGGGAAATTTGTCTTTTATTACTTCTAGAGAATAATAATTTTCTTTATTGGAGATTATCTTTGGTTTGTGAAGGATGAGCCAGTTAGGTTTTTCTTTAATCGTAATTAGCTCTTTGGTTACAAGAGTAAGAATACTTCTTGAGACGCTCTCAAGCTCGACTGATTTCTTCGCCTTATCGAGATTAATTGTAGGGGCTGTAAAATCACAGGCAAAACTATGGCTTAAAGAGAGGTTTAGTAATAGGACAGTTAGATATTTCATTACTTTTTTTTACTATAAATGTCATTCGTTAGAAATAAAAAAGCTAACATTGCTGCTGGCTTCTTTCTTTTCGTGTTGATTCATAACCATCGACGAGTAAAAACGAGTAGGTGCTAATAGAAATAGATTGTGACTCCGTCCAAATAAATTCAGATACGCTCTTTCAAACAATTGCACCTTATTTCCTGCAGGGAAACTTAGGTTTATCACTTCACTAATTTTTAGTATGTAAAAACTATGTACACTTCTAAGGATGTATTGCGCGCCCGGTCATGTGGTGTTATGTTCACTAAAAATGAATTTATAATAAACGGTTACACGAAAACCAATAGTTAAATGAATAGGAGATTTTAACATGAAAAGAATATTAGTAGTTTTAGTTTTATTATCTACAATTCCTGTACTTGCAGGTACATTTTCTTATACAAATCAAAGTGGTGACTTAGTTACTTCCAATATTAGTAAAATTCAAATTCTTAATCATACGATAACAGTCATGCCTAAAAGAGGAACAACATGTAATGTTTCAATGGAACGCTTAAAAGCATTAGGAATTGATCCTATTTCTTTAGCAACGTCTTTAAAGAAACCTAATGTACATTTGTTTTGTACTAATGATACAGGATTTAGTGGGCCAAAAATGAATGAAGACCTTCTATTTTCAATTAAGTAGTACTAGTATTAAATTTAAAGACAGCTCGACAGAGCACTGAGATAAAGATCATAAGACCTGATCACAAAGTAGGTCTTTTTTTGTTTCAAGTACGGCCATGCAATTCTTTAAGTGTATGGACAATCTTTTAAATAAAATAATATGTCCCTTTGCCCACTCCACCTTTTTGAATCTCACCATCATCTACAAGATTGAATAAATGTGACTTAATAGTATTTCTATTGGCTCCTGTAAGTTTAACAAAGTCACTAACAGATAGCTTTTCATGATCTTTTAAAAGAATAAGAATTTGCTCAGAAAGTTTTGGGAGAGATTTTAAAATCTTCTCTTTCTCAACCTTTCTTTTAAGGGAGTTCTTTTGCTTCACTAAGCATTCTAAAAAGAAGATAACCCAGTTCGTTAAGCCCTGATTTGAATCCGTGTTCTCTGTTTGAGCTTCTCTGAGCTTTAAGTAGTAGAAGTCCTTATTCTCTTCAATTACTCTTTCTAGTGAAGAGTAGGGAGTATAGTCATAGCCTGTTCTAAGTAATAACAGAGCTGTTAGAGCACGGGATAGCCTTCCGTTTCCATCTTGGAAAGGGTGTATGGCCAAGAAGCTTACAGTAAAAATAGCAACTGTTACAAGGTTGTGAACTTCTGGTTCCTCAAGCGACTCTTTAAGCCACTTAACGAGAGACTCCATCTTCATAGGAGTCTCAAGTGGACTTGTTGTTTCAAAGATAACTCCGAGGCTTTTTCCATTATGGTCAAAAGCTTCGACATTGTTATTAATCTTCTTGTAGTCTCCTCTGTGGCGCTCATCTTTTGAACTAAATCTTAGTAGGGCACTGTGAAGTTTCTTTATGATATTTTCGTTTGGAATAAGATCATAACTATTTTCAAAAACCAAGTTCATCACTTCTGCATAGCCGGCGACTTCCTCTTCATCTCTATTTTTTAGAGAATTGATATTGAGTCCGGATAGTAGGGCCTTAACCTCTGAATCGCTTAATTTTACCCCTTCGATTCTAGTGGAAGAAGCAACTGATTCAATCGTTGCAACTTTCTTAAGTGAGTTAAGTTTATCAGGAGCAAGTTGGCCTAGGGCCTGCCATGAGCCTTTAAATTCATCAAGCTCAGCAATTAGTTTTAAAATTTTTGGTGTGATTTGAATTTCTTTATTCCAAATATCCATATAGGCTCCAATATCCATAATTATATCCATAAATGTCCATATTTTGGACTTTTTTTTGGATATATATGGATATTTTTATGGATATCGCTATATAAATATCTGTAACTTCATAGAGAACATTGAAGACTTTATGCTTAACAGGATGAGGAGAGCTAGTAGTACAAAAGTGGGATCGACGAGCAAATGTTTCTAGAAACAAAAAAGCCAGCATTGCTGCTGGCTTCTTTATAAAACTGGTACTCCCAAGGGGATTCGAACCCCTGTTACCGCCGTGAAAGG
>DDIK01000039.1:14373-16035 GCA_002338505.1 Bacteriovorax sp. UBA1852 | reverse complement strand
TCCTCAGAATCGTGGAGAGCTTCTATTTTATCTTTTTTTATAGAAAGAAGTAGTGTGTCTCCTGAGGCAAGCTTTTGTCTATTAATGGACTCTCTAGAAATATAGTTATGGTGTCTCAAAGCAAGAATTTTTGCTGAGTATTTCCTGTAAAGATTAGTGACAGCGACTCTCTTACCAACGAGATGTGAACTGGGTCCAATGACGGCCTCAACAAGTGTATAAAGAGAAGTATCAAAGTCTTGGTCGGTTATGTTTTTCTTTGAAACGATTTTTAGGTTCTCTGACTCTAAGACTTCATGCAGACTGTGAATATCAAGCTTAATTCTAAGGATATCATTTTCTTGAATGATATAACTATTTGAAGTCGTCTTTATCTGAGCGATAATATCAATCCCAATTTTTTCATTACGGTATTCTTGTTCAACCCTCTCACCAATTAGTGAACATCCCTCTAGTACTTGAACATCGAGTAGGTATTCTGTCATATCAAAAGAGTCTGTAAGACTGATTCCAGATCTACGAGATCTAAGAAGTCTATCGCCAAATAAAAGTAGAAAGACTATTCCAATCGCAAAGAATACTAAACCCTTATCTGTAAAACTGAACATCTCAAACGGCTTATATCCAGCGTCTTCTAAGAGAGAATTAGCGAGGAGGTTTGTTGAACTACCAATAAGTGTACAAACACCCCCGAACATAGAGGCGAAAGATAGAGGCATGAGAAGCTTTGAGGGACTCCATCCTGCCTTGTTTGAGATATTCATAACAACAGGAATCAGTAGAGCGACAGCGGCAGTATTATTTATGAACATAGAAATAACTCCCACAAACATCATGATAAGAAACATGGTGATAAGGAAGCTTTGATTCGTTAACTCATATATATGGTTTCCTATGCGATCAATCACGCCCGTTTTATTTATTCCTTCACTAAGAATAAACATTGAGAGAACTGTTATTGTTGCAGGATTTGCAAGGCCAATAAGTATTTCACTTTCAGGGACAATACCGAATAGGACTAAGACGAGTGCTATTATGAGGGCAACGAGATCGGCCCTAATTATTTCAGTGACAAATAAAACGACTGCAACAAGAGAAATAATTAGTACAGTGAGAATGTCTGCACTCAAAGCTCTTGGGCCTTGTGAAGAACTCTTTGAGGAAAAGGTATCTCAATTCCACTTTTTCTAAATTCTTTTAAGATAGCATAATTAAGCTTACTGACGAAAGTTCCTTTTCGCTGAATAAACTCTTCTGTCCAAACCCATAATTCAAAGTGCAGCGAGCTTTCTCCAAATTTTCTAAAACAAACTTTCGCTGCGGGATTCTTGAGAACTCCTTCGCTTTCATTTGCAACTTTTAGAAGTGATTCTGTGACAAGGTCAACATCACTATCATAGGAAACACCCACAGGAATTCGAAATCGCACCTTCTCATCACCATAACTCCAATTAATGACATTCTTATTCATGAAATCAGAGTTTGGAACAATGATAGCAATATTATCATTTGTTAAGACAGTCGTTCCACGGGAGCCGATATTGACTACTTTTCCCGAGACATCATCAACTTGAATTCTATCACCAAGCTTTATAGGCCTTTGAAACATAATGATAAGGCCAGATATAAAGTTATTTGCAATATTTTGTAAACCAAAACCAA
>DDIK01000039.1:0-14158 GCA_002338505.1 Bacteriovorax sp. UBA1852 | reverse complement strand
TATTTTGTAAACCAAAACCAATACCAACCCCAAGAGCACCAGCTAAAACATTTAGCGCTGTGAGATCAATTCCGAGAGACTGCAAGACAATGATAAAACCAAGAACTAAGACCGCATATTGAGTGACAGTAGAAATTGACTCTCTCGCCCCGAGATCAAGTCTCGTTCTATTAAGAATTTTTGTCGATAGTGTGTGACGTAGCCACTTACTGACTATATAGATCAGAACCAGAGAAATAATGCTAACAGTGAAGCCTATCAAGGTAACCTTGGTAGCACCAATCTTAAACATCGTTATTCCTACATAGTTTTGCGCAATGTCAGCAATTTCTTTTAATTCATTCATGGCTAAATAATAAAAGAATGTAGTGAGTCTTGTCCATTATTTCAGAGGTTTTCTTGGTCTTTTCAGCGCGTCAAGTATCAGTATGGGCGACAGAAGTACTATTTTCTAGTACTCTATAGGCTTGACGGAGAAATTATGGATTTTCAAAAGATTTTAGAACAAATTCAAGAAGATACACAAAAGTACTTTGGGATCGGAGAAGTTGCAAACTATATTCCTGAACTAGCGAAAGTGAATCCAAATCAATTTGCCATGACGGTTGCAACGGTAGATGGAGATATTTACTCTGTTGGAGCAAGTCAGCAAAGGTTCTCAATTCAAAGTATTTCAAAAGTCATTGTCTTTGCTATGGCGCTTGAACAAATCGGAGAAAGATTATTTCAAAGAGTTGGAAAAGAGCCGTCTGGAAGTTCATTTAATTCACTCATTCAACTTGAGCAAGAGCAGGGGATTCCGAGAAACCCATTTATTAATGCCGGAGCTCTCGTGTCTACAGATGAAATTATAAAAAATAATAAAGATGCATATGAGGCCATCCTTAATTTTGTTAGAGAAGTATCTCTTAGTGCTGATATAGATTATGACTTTAAAGTTTCAAGTTCTGAACTAGAGACCGCCGATAGAAATAGGGCCCTAGCATTCTTTATGAAAAGCTTTGGTAATATCCAGGGCGATGTTATGATGCTTGTTGATGTGTATTGCCATCACTGCTCGCTATCAATGACAACAGAGGAATTATCGAAATTATTTTTATTTCTTGCAAATAAAGGTGTCAATCCCCTTAATGGCCAACGAGTAGTTTCAGAGTATCAGGCCAAAAGAGTTAATGCGATGATGCTCACATGTGGGCTGTACGATAATGTCGGAAGTTTCGCTTATGAAGTTGGAATGCCCGCAAAGAGTGGAGTAGGCGGTGGTATCACAGGTGTTATTCCAGGACACTTAAGTGTCAGTGTTTGGTCACCTGAGCTAAATGCTTCAGGGAACTCGCTTGTTGGGACGAAGGCTTTAGAGCTCTTTAGTGAACTTACTGATTTAACAATATTCTAAGAACGTACCATCTGTGATTAAACTCATTATAACTTCATTGATCTGGGCATTTTCATTTAGTTTCATAGGAAATTATATCGTTGGCAAAATGGATTTATATCTTGCTATCTTTATTCGTTTCCTTTTTGCTTTATTGGTCTTTCTTCCATTTCTAAGTTTTAAAAGATTAACAAGAGAGCGAATAATTCTTACGACTTTGATAGGCTTCATTCAAGTAGGAATAATGTATATTTGTTATTTTGAGTCATTCAAATATCTAACAGTTATAGAGGTTGCACTCTTTACCGTGGTAACTCCTCTGTATGTATCTATGTTGGGTAACTTTATAGAAAAGAAGGTCAATCTTTTTCAGTTCGTTAATGTTCTATTAGTTCTCCTAGGTTCTGGTATCATAAAGTGGGGCTCAATTTCCTCAAATTTCTTTCTGGGTTTTCTGTTAATTCAAGGTGCAAATATTTCTTTTGCGCTAGGACAAGTTCTCTATAAGAGATTTATTAAAGACGATGATCAAAAAACAACCTTTTCATTTTTCTATATTGGCGCACTTATCCCTCTCTCTTTTCTCGTCTTCAAGTATTCACGAATAGAGCTGTCGAGTATCTCGATGCTTCAGTGGGGAGTTCTAATTTGGCTTGGAGTAATAGCTTCAGGTCTTGGTTATTATTTATGGAACTCTGGAGCTAAGAAAGTGGGTTATCAAACCTTAGCAGTGATGAACAATCTCGTGATCCCGATGGCAATTCTTGTGAATCTTTTAGTGTGGAATACCGATGTGAACTGGTCAACATTCCTAGTTGGGTCGAGTATATTGATAACGGGGACTTTTCTCCAATGTCGAAATCACTAGCCATGTGCAACTATTTAAAATTACTCAAGATGATGACTTTTGTGAGATTTATTTGAACCTTTTTATACTTTAAACAGTCTAAGTATTAAATCAGCAATATAGCTGAGTACAGAAGGAGTTAAAGTGATTAAGACAACAATAGTAATTTCTTTAATAAGTTTAATATGCTCTTCATCTTTTGCAAGAAGAGGCAAAGGTAAATCTAAGCAACTTAGAATTGCCGCCTGTGAGGGGAAAGTCGTTGGCTCAGAGTGCTCGTTTGAAGGAAGAAGGGGCGAGGTGACTGGAAGCTGTGTCGAAGGAAGAAGGGATACTAGTGTTATAATTTGTCACGATCCTGACCGAAGAGGCAGAATGAATAAAGAGAGAGATTAATTTAAAAAAGAAATAAGGAGTTTCTATGAAGACAATGTCATCAATAATTATATTGTTACTATTTACAACTCAAGTCCATGCAAAAGGTTTTAGAGTTTTAGATGAGCTGAACTTAACAAGTGAGCAAATTGAAAAGATTGAGAAATTTAAAGTAGAGCACAAAGAAAAGAGAAAAGCGATGAGATCTTCTCACCGAGAATATCGAGAAAAAATGAAAGAGCTTTTTGTAAGTGGTGCTGCAGATGCAGAATTACAAAAACTGCATGAGACTATTAAGTCTCAAAAAGGTGGCCGTGCTGATATGAGATTAGAGAAAATGATATTTCTTAAGAATGTTTTAAATAAAGAGCAGAGAACTATTTATATTGAAAAAGAAAAGAAACATCATAAGAAGCGTCGTAGGAAAGAGTAGTGCTTAAACTAGCTAAGCTCTTATTCCCATCCCTCGAAGAAGTAACTCATGATGAGTTACTTCTTTTATTTAAGAATTACTATACAGCAGATGAGGGATTTGTTCGTTCATCAATATACTGGATGGTGAATTCAAGTGATGTTGATGACCTTGTTCAAGAGACTTTTTTAAGGGCTTGGAAAAGCTTTAGAAAGTTTGATAATAAGTCTTCTTTTAGAACTTGGATATACAGAATTGCTATGAATGTGACTTATGACTATTTTAAAAAAAATAAGGTACATTTGGAGGGGTTTAATGAAGAGTATGTTGGTAAAGAAAATCCAGAGATAGAATTGTCTGATCTTATTTCAAAGGGATTGATGACTCTTAGTTTGGAGCAGCGAGAGGCTTTTTCTCTACACTACCAGCTTGGACTTAAGTATTTGGAGATTTCTGAATTACTTCAAATTCCGGTTGGAACAGCGAAGTCTAGAGTTAGTAGTGCGAAGAAAATCTTTGTTGATTTCTTAAATGAGAATGGAGTAGAAAATGAAAGATAATGAATTAAAAGACTTTTTGAATAAAAACTCTAGTGTCCCTAGAGCCCCTGAAACTCAATGGACACAGATTCAAAAGAAAATTGAACCTGCAAAGACCTTGGGGGTAATGGATTATTTTACGAGTTTAAAAGGTTTAAGCTTAGGAGCTTCTGGTGTAGCAATAGCTTTAGTCGTTATTTTCTCAAATTATAACCAACAATTACCTTCACAAGAACTAGCGCGCCTAAAGAAAGTTGATACATTTTTGGCCTCTGATTCTTACTTTAGCGATAGTGATCCACAGTATTCTTGGGTTGGTGATAACCTTTAAAATAACTAGTCTGTAAAATTCTGATATCTATTAAGGTCTAAGAAACCAAACTCATTTGTTGATTGATTATGACTAGACTGCGAAAATTTCATATAATAATCCCAAAACATTTTGTCTGAGCGCTTTACTGAAAAACTTTTGAGGACCTTTAACGTCTCTTGACTGCTTTTAGTCTTATTCATTTGATTAAGCATTGCTCTTAGCCTTTCATCGTTCATATTCATAAAGAGATTAGGATATGAAGTTGCAACCCCAGGAATGATATCGAGTGTATCTTTTTTACTATTTCGACGATCGGACTCATAGAATAGCATCGATACATTATAATGATCTTTATTATGAATTAAGCTATAGACTTGTCCTTTATAGCTTATCAGCATTGTATCTGGGAAATTTGATATTTTCCCTGAATCTAATTGTGATAATTTCTTCAATGCACTTGGAACTTTATTGTCAAAAATATTAAGTTGCTCTTTAGTTAAAATATCTTCTTTGAGTATTTTTAAAAAAGAAGACTTTGGAGCATCTTTCATTTTAAATTCATCGCTCGCTATGAGATCTCCATGATATTTATATTCGAATTGCATTTCTTCTTGTGCATCAGTACTTAGAATATCGGAAATCCACTTTGAAATAGACTCCTTCTTCTTTGGAGTGGGCTGATTCCACTCATTTCTAAGTTTTATCCTTTGCTCTTTTGGTAAAAATGTCAGAAATAAGTCTTCTGAGGCAATTCGAGAAATTTCCATGAATAACCTGGAGTTTACTTGATGAAGTAGTGGGCCAAATACATTATAACCAGCAGTTAAATTATAATAAATTGATTCAAAAATATGATAATCAAGAACCCATACGGTCTTAGGTGTTCTTCCTTGTAGTCCTTTTAAAACATGTGCACTATCAAAGTGTCTAAAGACAGTAATCGCAGCATTCTCATTCTTCTTTTCTCCATCCCAGATCCAATCTGAAGATACTTTCTTGCCTTTTAGGTGCTTATATTTCTTTTCAACTGTCTTCCAATAGTTTTCGCGCAAGTCTACAAGGGGACTGAAGTCATCTCGAAGCTTTGAAGGCATAACCATATTATTTGATACATATTTATAGAGCTCACTGGAGTTTGCTAACGGGTCTTTCTTTGGCTTAAGGAAAAATGCCCAGAAGTGATCGTTGATAACATTGAGAGCTGTCTGGCCACGGCATACGGGGCCCTTGATAAAAGTCATAATGTGATAGCTCGATTCATCAATAAGGAATTTGTAACGCGTTTGTACAGGTATAGCTTCAAATACTTTGTAAGGATTAGAGCCTTCTCTACCATAACCCGGAAGAGTCGTGAGTTTTTTTGTCCATTTACTCTGTAGAAACTCTCTATTCCACTTTTCTAGTTTCTTATCAGTAAATTTAAATGGAATATGTGACTTGTGTACAATGGTATCTATATTTGGTCTTAAGCGATAAGAGAATTTATCCCCTGGATTATCGAATGGGTATACTGTCGAAATCTCTTCAATTTTACCTGAGCTGTTTTTTGAGCGAACTAGGCGGAAACTAATTTTAGGGTGTGAGTCGAAATAGATATGCGCTAAATATAAGTGCTCATAGATGTATCTACTAGTTAGCTTTGACTTAAGGGTGTCCTGATTAAGAAATGATTCCCACTTTTTAATGTTCTTATCAAGAGTAGGGTCACGTAGTATTTTGCTTTCTTGCTCTATTAAGTTTGGACCAGGGGAGCCTAGGTCTTGCCATGTCGTGATAAGTTCAATCTCTTTGTTACTTAGGGCCGGAAGTCCATATGGCATTCTGCCTGCTGGATTTTTCTCTTGATAAGCTTTCATATTATCCTCATCAATTTCATCGATGCAAACTCTACTAACTTCAGATTCGTAAGTTTTCTGCTTCTTCGATTCAACACCATGAGGAAGAGATATCATGTAATTTAATATAGATGCTCTCTCCTTTGAACCTAATACACTAAAGAAGTTCATGTCACGCCATTGCTCCTCTGTTGAGGCATCAATAAACATTCGAGTTGGCTTATTTGCTTCGAGAAGTGGAAAGTCGTAAATACTCGTTTTATTAGCTCCTCTTATGGTCGAATGATAAGATGTAAAGTTTAGCTGGCATGGTGAGTTGTAACATGAGTGACATGCGATGCATTTAGCGTCAAAGATTGGTTGAATATTTTTAGTGTAATAGCTGTCATCTCTAGTTAATTCACTTGTGTTTATTGAATTTTGATTACTAATTAATGTGTAATAACCAATTAGGGCAAGAGATAGAACTAAGAATGTAGTAATGAGGGTTATTTTCTTACGCATATATGACCTTTAAATTATGTGTTTAAGATCACTATAGTACTTAAAATAGACACGGAATTACTAGTTAATATTTAAGAATAGCGTTAAATAACCCTTAGGAAGTTGTTAGTATACTACTTTTAGATATTGGAAAAAGCTTATTAGTAAATATATTGATAAACCTAATTCTTATTCCAAGATCTCCTGAAATATCAAGGCCAATTCTTCACTATGTGTAATCATTGGCAGGTGAGTAGAATCAATTGAGAACACTTTTTTGAAATTAATTCCAGAGATAATATTCTTTTGTGACTCTAAAGAGATTATTTTATCTTTTAATGTCTTAATATAGTACTTTGGAATTGAGTTGAATCTTGTCGCGTCCATTTTTACTACTCCCTCTCCAATTTGTGATGGCTCACTTACCGCTGAGGATAAGATGAGTTCTTTATTTTTTGCGTTAGTCTCACCGACAAAGCTCTTTATAAATTTCTCATCATCAATTATGTTTAAGCTAGAGGATACTTTGTCATATTCAATCCCCGAAAAATATTGCTTATCATCTTCCTTATTAAGTTTTGCAAAAACCTTTTCACCATCAAGAGGGACGACTGCTGAGATATAGATGATTTTTTTGATATCTATCGATGGGCACATAGTGAGAGAGTGATTCACAATCGCACCTGCTTGACTGTGAGCGACTAGTGATAATTTCCCATCGATCTGCTCAAGATATTCGCATAGAGCCTGAGAAGACATGTCTAAGTCTATGTCTTTATGTGAAACACTATCCATTCTACCAGGTAGGTTAATAGAAATATGTTCAACGTCATCAACCTTATCAATTAGTGGCTTCCAAGACTTCGCTGTGAAATTTGCTCCATGAATAAATACCACCTTATCTAGATTTCTTTGTTGAATTGAAGCACAAGATGTTGAAACTACTAGTGTGAACATGAGAATAATAAGCGTGTTTTTCATAGATGACCTCTCTTACGTTTGTATTTGTAACTTTAATACACTTAGAAGTTATATAAGGATAATGAATAATTATTATGTTATTATAAGAAATTATGAGTTTATCAAATTTAGGATTAGATGCTTTCACTGCAATAGCTAAGCATAAGACGGTGTTAGAAGCATCAAAACATTTAGGAGTCTCACAAACGGCTGTCACACAAAGGCTGAAGTCTCTTGAGACGGAGCTTAGGTCATCACTATTTATAAGAAGTCGAAAGGGCATGAAGCTAACGGATGCCGGTGTTAAGTTACTTACTTACTGCAAACAAAGACAGTCTCTTGAAACACAAACCATTTCTTCAATACTTAATGAAGGAAAAGTTCACCCTGTGCGAATAAGTATTTCCGGCTCGACTCACTTTATGTATTCAAGAGTTCTTCCTAGTGTCTCTAAAGTACAAGACGACTTTCCAAATATCTTCTTTTCTTTCGATATAAATGATGACGATGATAAATTAGCTAAGCTTAAGAAAGGAGAGGTCGATTTCACCTTCCTTCCACGTGAAAGTGTGGCATTAGAACTCGACTCAAAATTACTTAGAAAGTCTAAGTATATTTTAGTTGGTGGAAGAAAATATAAGAAACACTTAGATAGTGATGTCAGTATCATCGATTATTCAGTTGGTGATAATTTCACTTCCTTATTCTTTGAGAAACATAAGCTTGAATATCAAAGAAGTAAGGAGAGGCATTACATTAATAATACGATGATGCTGCCAAGTCTTTTAGAAAAAAACTTCGGAGTCGCTGTTCTGGACTTGAACCATTTTAATGCTATAAAGAATCAATATGAGATCTATAACTTACTTCCAACGAAATCATATGAAATTGAGTGGGCCCTCGTTTGGTTAGCTAGAGCGGAAGTTCCTGACTACTTTCAAAAAATTATCAATTCAATTAAGTAGTTTTCTTTGTGATGATCAAAATATTTGAAATTATAATTAAAATGACTCCAGTGAATTGAAGTGGCGTTGAGTATTGTTCAAGTACTAAACTAGCCAATATTACCGCAAAAATAGGCTCGGTTGTCGCAATAATTGAAGATCTTGTCGCTCCAATTTTTGTAACTCCCTTTAAAAAGAAAAGTATAGAGAAAATTGAAAGTAGCGATACGACAATGATCAATGAAAATTGATGCATGCTGAGAAGAGAGTAGTCTTCTTTGGTGATAGATGAGAAATTAAAAACCAATAAGAGAAGAGCAGAGTTTAATAAGAGAATGCCAGTCTCTTTCAAATCTCCAGAGAGATTCATTTTCCCACTAAACCATATATATAAAGAATAACAAAGTGGAGAGAGAAAACTATAAAAAGAAAGTTCAAAGCTTTGTGAGTAATTTACAAGTATACAGCCTAGAGTCGTTAATAAGGCCGTTGCTGAAAGATAGAGAGATAGCCTCTTGTCTTGTAGTGATTTGAAGGCAATTATAAAGATGGGAGATGAGAAGAGCATTGCTGTAGCGCTACTTGCTCCAGACTTATTTATATCGATATAGAGAAATATTGAAGTTAATACATAGAAAATAGAAAGAACAGATAGCAATTTTAACTGATCTTTTGAAATTTTTAAAATAGATCTATAGCAATATATACAACATATTGTTCCAGCAATCAGAAAACGAACAAAGAGAACCTGATAATTACTCCATTCTAGTGATGAGCTTATCAAGGAGAGAATTACTGTTATTAGGGAATAGGCGAGGGCTGATAAAATAACTAGAAATATACCAGAATTCAAATTCTTTAGCATTTTAAAACTTAATCGTTATTGCTAATCCCGCACCATCAGGAGATTTATTCCCGGTGATGAATGGATTGATATCAAAATTATCACCAAAGAGCTCTTTTTCAAAGTCGGTCTTATATAAAGCTGAGTAAATTGCAACAATCGTGTTGACCCCGCCAAGAAAGAGATAAGAGCTTTCTAGAGAGGCTGGAGTATCAAAGACTAAAGCATTTAAATAATATTGAAATGAGAGAATGGCTGAACTGTAAAAGAGTGAAAGTCTCTTTGCGCGATCTTCACGTGCATATATATCAATAAGTTCATTTGCAACATCAAGTCGTGAGTAATTATCAACTTTCTTATCCGTGACAAATTTTTCAAATCTCTTATTTATTGAAGGAGAGTGAATCTTATAAATTGCACGACCGATATTAACAAGACCTATCGTTTGTATCCCAGAATACGATATCTTTAAAACTTCACTATCTGAGGCCATGTAACCAACATTACCTATGAGAAAAGCAGCGGCTCCTGAGATGAGATTCTCATAGCGATTAAATTGATATTCTTTCTTGGCCTGTTTATTTTTTTCGATGAAAAATGATATTGCACTTTTCTCCTTAGCTTTATCGCTTGCTAAGATAGGAGAAAGAAAGAGTGAAAGTATTAAGAGGCGTATCATTATCATAAACTTACCTCCATTTGAATATAAGTCGAATTATCGTAGTCACTCTGTATGATAGGAGCATCTTTTTCTCGAGCATAACTTATCCCAACATTGAAATTCTCAGACCGAAACAAAAAACCAATGTTTTGATAATTGATAGAACCTGCAAGATTTACGGAGAAGAGATTTAGGTTGTATCGCATTCCAAGAGTCGCATATTTTGAATAAAACTCATCAAGGAAATTTGAAAAGAATAATTCAAAGTTTAATTCGAGTTCCCCGTATGTTGTTTGAAAGCTTTTACCTAGACCAATTGTTGTGTATCTCTCAAACAATAATATCGACTCTTGTGTGATATCGGTATTTGGTTTTTCAAACTTAGCTGAGTCGAGAAAATTATGAACTTGTAGGGAAATATTTGGGATAAAGGATATGTTTGAGAGATAAAGGAGTGATAGTTTTCCATCAAACCCTGTATCATCTTTAAAGGCAATTAGTTCTTCAGCATCTTTACTTGAAAGATCAAAGAGAGAGAATGTATTAGTAGCATATGAATGGGAGTAGTAGAAAAATGAATATCCGATTGATATTGATTTCGCACCCCATTTATTTTGAGAGATTTCATCACCACTTGTTAGTCTAAGGGTCTCTCTATTAAGAAGATTGATCGAGATCTCTGGAAAAGCGGGATTAAATATATAGAGATCGCCAATGAGATAGTAAGGCGTGTACGTTAATTCAAACATCGAGGTATTAAACTTGATAGAGCCATCAAAAGTGAAAGAGTTGAAACTTTTTTGTTCGAATAGCCTTCTTATGAGATCTTCTGTGATTGGATCAAATATAAGATCACGACCATTATCAATGGAGTCACCATCTGCTTTCCCTAGAAGAGATAGAGAAATTCCTTCACTTTGATAATAAGGAAAAGACGCCGGATTACACGAGAGAGTAAACTTATCTCCTACAAATGTAGAGCATGAGTTACCAAGTGACATTGTTTCGAAGTCAGCACCAGGTTTAATTTGATGATTAACATTAAA
Source organism: Bacteriovorax sp. UBA1852 (assembly GCA_002338505.1). Classification (GTDB taxonomy): domain Bacteria; phylum Bdellovibrionota; class Bacteriovoracia; order Bacteriovoracales; family Bacteriovoracaceae; genus Halobacteriovorax_A. The sequence continues at coordinate 3,524 of DDIK01000039.1, read as the reverse complement.
ACCATAGATGTTAACAAATATAAAAGTAGTTATGAGAAATTTAAACATTGCAAAATCTTATCAATCTCACAAATGGCTGGCCAGAAAAACCTTACAATACACAATTGTCGGACTTTAAATCTTCTAAGTCGTCTACAAATTCATCTTTCTTTTCTTGAGACTCGAAGTAATTATCTATTCCTTGCTCTTCGGCGAGAACAAGCTTTTCGTTGATACTATCAAGGGACTTTTTATTCTTTTTAGCAAATTCTGTGTCATTTGAGACTGTAGCAAGAACTTTAACTCCCTCTAGAAGCAGTGGACCTTTTGAAAAGAGGACTTCTCCGTTGGCTAAGCATAGAAAGTCTGTAGGATCTTCAACTCTGTCAACGTCTATTGAGTCTTTTAGGGACGCAAGGATAAGGAAGCCGCCAAGTAATCCTAGTTGTTGTTTCGAGTTCGTGTGTAGTCTGCTCTCTAAGGGGCTTTCATTGTGAACGAGAGTGAGACTTTCAATTGCCATGAGTACATATTTAAGATTATTAACATCAAAGCTTGGTACTTTTGAAATAATACCAACTGATTCAAATAGTGCAAATGAGGCCTTGAGATATTTCTTCGTCTGGGTTCTGCTCTTCTTTTTATCTATTGTTTTTGTGATCTCTCTAATGAATCTATCTTTGACGACTGCAGGTGGAGGCAGCTTATAATTTATAGATTCGGGACAGGCTTGGGTATCTATAAATGACTTATATGGATAATCGTGTATTTTAATACCTTTGACCTCATCCTTAATTGTAATTTCTATTTTATAAGAACAACCAATTTCCGATTGAGTGATGGTTTGACTAGTCTGGGCATCGAAAAAAGAACTTTCGTATACTTGACCAGCGTATGAAAGTGTAATTTCAGCATCATATTCAATTTTTTCCGGCTCAGTTTGTTTGTACTCTTCTAGAAATTTTTTAAGCACATCTATGCTTTCAGAAGTCACTGAGTTTCCAAGAATGGTATCTTGAACATCAGTTTGATTCTTCTTATTAAAGTCTTCTATTTGTCCCCACTCAGTCATTGCAAATTCAAATAATTCCATCTTTACTATAGGAAAGAGAGAATAAATATCTATGCCTGCTTTAAGTGAGAAGAGTTGTGATTCATAATATTTAATAAGTAGAGAGTCAGGTTCGCTGACTTTAGCTTCCGCTATCAAAGACTCTGCTGCTGATAAGTTCTTAGAATTAAGCTCTTGAGCTATTAACGATGATATACTATCAACTTCACTTCCTTCCTCGTGTACTCCTCCGCAGGAGAACGCGAGAAGGGAAAGTGACAGAATAAGTAAAACAGTTCTTGATAGCATCATCAAAGGCTCCATACATTTAATTTGTTACTAATTATTTAAGCAATCCTCATGCCAAACAATAGCTCTTTCATTTCACGATTGTAGACTTGTTTCAGGGCACTGGCTTTTTATATGTAATAAAAATATTAGAATTGTCTAAACTCTAGACACTTATAATGGGTTATCGAATCAAGCTGGCTCAATTATTCTTATCATTTATTGTTATCTATATTTTAAGTAGTACTTTCTTTGCTTGTGGCGCATGTGATTTTTTATGACAAATTTCATAACCTAGTAGACTATTAATCAGTAACCGCGCAAGTTACTTGATTATCAATTTGAACAATGTCGTCATAGTTCTTAATTGATGTCGAAAATATTGATTCATGTAAGTCTGTGAGATCAACTTTCTCTACAAGGTAGTTATATTCAGTAAAAAGACTTTCACGTGTAACAGTTACTTTGTAGCGAATACTATTAGTTGTGAAGCTCAGTTTCTTCTTGTTTGAATTCATAAAAGTGTCTGATAGAGCAATATAGTTTCCCATGTCATCTCCCTCAAAACATATAAGACTCAGGTCTCCGGCGATGATGTTAAAAGAAAAGAATAGTAGGAATGATGTATTGATAATTTTCGTTCATAGCTTGTAAATAATACATATTTTATTTATGCTCTACTGTTTAGTTCTTTTCTTTGGTATCACATTCAAAAAATAATGGAGTTATAATGAGTTCTTTCCTAAGTTTTATAGGTCTAATTGCAATCGCATTTTTGATATTATTAGTCGCGATCGTACTTCTTTCAATTAAATTTTCTAAAGATGAGAATGGAAAAAAGACGATCTCTCTATTCTGGGGCGCAATTAAGATTAGTGATAATAATGTAAAGGTTGGAAGTCTTGTTGACGTCAATGGAGATGAAGAATTAGTGAATGTTGATAATGGGAAGATTATTGTTGATGGAAAGAGTAATCTTATAAAAGTTCAAAAAGACCTAGTGGTTCAAACTGCTGAGGATTATATACTCATAAATAGTAACTTTAATTCAAAGCTTCTTTCAGCCGTTCTTCTGTTTAAGAGAGATGGTGATAATAATATTAAAGTTGAAGGCCGAAAAGTAGAGGAAGATGAGCTTTATATACATCTTCAATCGAAATCAAAAATTGATGTGAAAGTTCAAGTCGACTTGTAGGTAGAAGCTTTTAAAATGAGATTATTTAGCATTAGTCTTTGTTGGTAATGTACTAGCTCCTTTCAGAGCTGTGCCTTCGACATTCCAAAGATCGTCATCTCGTAAGACTTGTTTTAGTCCTTTTTCATAACAATCGTTTAGAATCATATAACCAGAGATTAACGGACTTCCTCCAAGTAACCCCAGCATTTGTCTATTTTCTGTGTCGCTATTTGTTGCTTGAGTATCAAATGTAGTAGTTAAGCCGGTAAGGATTTTCTGCTCAACAGTATATGAATAACGCGATAATACTGGTGTAAGCTTGGCCATCTTTTGTGTTATTTCTGCAGGCTTATATCCACTCTTTTTCAGCAATGATTCCATTTCCAAGTTCTCTGAAGACTTAGGATCAAAGCACTTTTTACATTTTCTTTTTCTTTAAAATATTCTTCAAGCTCTTTACAGAGACTAGTGTCAAATATGGTCGTTACAATGTTGTTACCATTTACATCTATAGTTGATTTTCCTATTTTTGGAGTACACTTATTATTGCGTATCTCAAAACTAATTCTTGTGCTTACCTTAGTTGGAGCACCAGAAACTCTTGTGATTTTTTCAATCTCTATATGATCTACTTTATTTGAATCCTTTTCACGTAGGATAACCTTCATATTTCCATTATACCCACTCGATGAATAAATGTGTTCGCCTGGATTCTCGCCATCATATGATATGTTAAAATTTGTCGTTTTTAGTTTTCCTGTCTTTGGATCAATAGTAAATGGAAATGAAAAACCTGTTTTTTAAACGTCTGCGTTCGTATCTTTAATGAACTGACTACAATAGGTGTAGTCAACCTGAGCGCTTGTATTAAAAATTAAAAACAAGCAAATACTAGTAATTGTTTTTTTTATATAGATCCCCGCAGTTTCTTTTCGGAGTGATGGGACTAGATCTTAAGAATTAAGATATTATTACAAAAATTAGTGCAATTTCTATCAATTATCGATCAAATGAGGAAGGGAGGCGCTT
>DDIK01000054.1 GCA_002338505.1 Bacteriovorax sp. UBA1852 | reverse complement strand
ATGTTGGTATTTTAACTCTCTTAGATAATTCCTTTGCTAATGCATCTATGCCTGAAGCAATTGTACTTTCTGAATACTGTGGAAACATTGGAATCGCAATAAGACGAGATGCCGGATTCATCCTACCATCTAGCTCCTTGAGCCAACCTCCATAAACAGTTTCAACTCTTGGCTCGCACACAAGAAAAGCATGCTCAACCTCAATATTTGCTGGCGTCATCTCATTTACTTTATGTGTAAATTCTCTCGTTATTCTCGTGAGAGGAAACTCAGTCCCTTCCCAGATTCTTGAATATAGTGCAGCGGAGCGTTTGGGTCTAAATGGTAGGACAAAGCAATTAAGAATAATCTTCCAAAGAGTTGGATTAATATCGACTACTCTAGGGTCCCCAAGAAACTCTTTTAAAAACTTTCTCACATCAGAAACCTTAGGTGTTTCAGGCGAGCCAAGTTGAACGATCACAACCTTGGTGACCATTTCCGTATTAGGAAAAGTTATATCTTGATGTCTTTTTGCCATTTTTGTGTACCTTGTGATATTAATAATCTAATTTAACAACATATATACTGTTTGAAAACGTAAGAGAAGTGAAATGGCGACTAAAAAGAAGAGCAAAACTAAGACAAATACGAGATCTAAAGAATTAAAATCTTTCAAGTTAGGAGAAGCAGAAACGAACTACCCTAGTTCTTACTCACCCCAAAGTCTTGAAGCATTTGATAATAAAAATCCAGGAAGCGATGCCTGGACGACTTTCGTCTGTACTGAGTTTACAAGCTTGTGTCCTAAGACATCACAACCTGATTTTGCGCGAATTTACATAAACTATATCGCAGATAAGAAGATGGTTGAGTCAAAGTCATTAAAGCTCTATTTATTCAGCTTTAGAAACCACGGGGACTTTCATGAGGACTGTATTCAAAAAATTTGCAATGACCTCGTTTTCCTTATGAAGCCTAAATTTATTGAGGTCGTAGGAGAATTTACCCCTCGTGGAGGTATTGCCATATATCCATATGCATCCTATGCTAAAAGAGTGAAGAAATATCAGATGATTAAAGATCATCGATTCATGAACTACTCTCCAGGGAAGTATTCAATGGATTTATCTAAGATTTATTAGGACGACTTATGTTTGGACTCGGAATTGGTGAAGGACTCATATTACTAGCAATTGTTATCCTGCTCTTTGGTGGCAAGAAACTTCCTGAATTAGGCCGCTCAATGGGCCAATCTTTGCAAAACTTCAAAAAAGGGCTCAAAGAAGAAGACCTCGGCGAAAGTGAAGAATCGGTAAAATTAAAAGAAGACAAAACAACAAAAGACTAAGCGGCCTCGAGCCTCGTATGGTTCTTGATTATGTAGTCTACAAGATTATCAACATCATATGGCTTTAAAATAACCCCGCTCATCCCTTGGGCGATTAGCTCATCTCTCTTTAGTGAAAAGTCTCCAGTCGATAAGAAGAAATTCGGATGATCTCCGGCAAACATTTCTTTGACTTTATAAAAGAACTCAACGCCTGTGAGATTAGGCATATTTGAGTCAGAAATGATGATATCAAATGCTGGATCTTTGGCCAAGATTTCTAATGCATCTACTGCGCATGTAGCAACAACAGCCTGATGCCCTTCAGAATCAAAGACATCCTTCGAGATTTCAATAATATCTGCCTCGTCGTCAACAATCAAAACTTTATAAGATGCCATATTACCTCAAGGTTCAATAACTACTCATTGTAGGTTCTCATATGATCGGATTGTAAACAATATCGCAAAAGTAAAGATTTCTTAACATAAAAAAAGCCCTCTTATTGAGGGCTTTAAGTTATGAACATATTTAACATGTATCAATAATTTAGATTGAAAAAGAAAGATCTATTCAATAATTTGAAGAACTGATCTCTTCTTTAACTTAGTTGAAGCAGCGTTAAGAATAGTTCGAATTGCCTTCGCTGTTTTGCCATCTCTACCAATGACTTTACCACGATCTGACTCATCAACATCAACTTCTATAACAGTAGTCTGCTCACCAACAACCTCTCTCACTTCTACCTTTTCAGGCATATCTACGAGAGCTTTACTTATGTGCTCTATTAAATCTTTTAATTCACTCATTTACCACTTCCTATTTGGATAGTCTTAATAAAACTAAATACTTATAATAAATAAGGATTCTTAGTGTAGAGTAACTTTATTCTTCTTTAATAGAGTTCTAACTGTATCAGAAATCGTCGCACCACCGTCAAGTAGTTCTTTGATTCTATCATTTTGAACATTTATAAGATTTTCATTTTCCAAGTGTGGGTTGTACTGACCTAATTTCTCATTAAATCTACCGTCTCTTGGATTTCTAGAATCAGTTGCTACGATAGTGTAAATTGGCATGTGTGTTCTACCACCACGTTGTAATCTAATTGTTAACATTAAGAACTCCTACTTTATCTCACAAAAACAGTGGATCAAAATAACCCTCAACCTATGAGAGCTTTATAACCTTTATAACAGTTTGCTAATGTATTAGAATGAGCATCATATGACAAGAGATCTTTTAAAAAATATAGACTTTATAGACATTCTTTCACGGAGCTGTGTTAAGGGCCCTGAGCATATCTTGAGCATACGAAACTTCACATTTAAAGCCGACTTTATTAAGACAAATCAAAAAGTTGACTTCTTTAGCTATGCTCACCACCCATGGTATCTCGATCAGTATGATAATGAGCTCTTTTCCCCTCAGGGCCTTGTCCATGAAAGAAACTGCCTTGCCATAGGTGAAACCGGGCTCGATCGCACGAAACTTCACCAACCCCTAAAAAAACAACTCTCATCATTTCATAAACATATAGAATTAAGTGAACAGCTCAAAAAGCCTCTCATTATCCATTGTGTCAAGGCCTATAGCGACCTATTAGAAGCTCATAAGAAGTATTCGCCTCAGCAGTCCTGGATCATTCACGACTTCAACCAAAGCAGAGATTTTATCCATTCAATTAAGCAAAAAAATATATTTATAAGCCTTGGAAGGAACTACTATGAAAGAGAAAACTCAAAAGTTAACAAGAGTATCACAAGTATAAGACCAGAAAATATCTTCTTTGAAACCGATGAAATGGAGATAGGGATTCATGAGGTTTATAAGAAATTTTGTGTTGACGCAAAAGTTGAGCCAGAAGACTTAAAAAAAATAGTTAAAGAAAGTTTTGCAAAAGTTTTTATGGCCTAATGCTCACAACTCGAACACTTGCATAGTCGAATATTGAGAATGTGAGCACTAACCAGTGCCATACCACCGATTATAGAAAAGCTAATCTCAAGAACTTCTGCAGTTCCATGACCTAATAGATCATGAGAGAGCATAGAGGCAACTAAGAGGAGCATTCCAAACAGCCCAATATAGAGAGGCTTTTTATTGGCATGTACTTTAAGTTTAGATATGAATGCATAAAGTCCTAATGGAACGATTATCGTAAAGCCTACAAGATGAACAGCATGGTGATCAATTACACTAGAAAGCCCCGGAGCGAGTAGCATCGCAAAAGGAATCGCCATGCAGTGAATACAACATAGTGCCGATAACAGGATACCTACTTTGTCAGAATTTAGATCATCATTTGTCATATTTGAATTTTCCATAAAACCTCTAATGGCTATAAGTATTACCATCACCATAGAAAAGCAAGTAAATTGAATATTTCTAGAAAAATAACATAGTCACAAAGAGCGTAATATCAGATAGTTGGTAATATATTTTATCAAATTGACGATAAGGGTTTATAATAAATAAAAAAGGCATATAATGAGTATTGACTATGATCAAGAGTTTGAAGAATTAAAAGATGAGTACCTTCTTCATATTGAAGACCTCATTGAACAACTTCAAAGTATTTTAGGTCACAATGAATTAGACTCAGAGAAGTTTAAGGAGATATTTCGAATTGTTCACTCCATTAAAGGAGGCGCTGCAAGTCATGAAATTACTCAAATTAGTCTCACATCACATCATTTCGAGGATTTTCTAGTTAATAAATTATCAAAGAACCTTTCAAATACTGAGCATAGAGAATCATGTTTAAAGTTCGTATCTATTCTAGAAGATATTGGAAGCAAATTAAAAGCTAAAGAAGAAGTTCACTTTAATCAGTATTTAGACGAAATCAGCAATATTCATATTTCTGATATGGAGTCAGCAAAGAACTATAAAGGAAATATTCTTGTTGTTGATAATACTTCAACAATGGGAAATCTTGTGAAGAACTCACTCCAGCAAATGGGCTATCATTGCACACTTTCAAATAATGGACTTACTGCTTTTAATAGACTTGTTACTCAAAAGTTTGATGCAGTGATCTCTAGTATGAACTTAAATCAACTTGATGGCATCTCTTTGATATCTGCTCTAAAGGCGACAAATAATATCAATGCTGACATTCCAGTTCTTATCACCTCAGCAAGTAAGAATGTATTGGAGAGATTTCCAAAAGACATTCGTCCAAATAAGGTAGTTTTTAAAGATGAAAACTTTATCGCACACATTGAGCAAGCTTTAAGTGAGACTTTTGATAAGTCAGCAGGTAGTCAAAATGAAGGTATAGGCCCCAAGAGAGTGCTTTACGTAGAAGATGACCCGAAGATGCAAAAGCTTATGCAGTTATCACTGAAGAAAATCCCACATGTCACACTCTCTTTGGCACATGATCTTGAATCAGCAATAGAAAAAGTAAACGAAAGTAAGCCTGATATTATACTGCTCGATAACTTTTTAAAAAATACTTCAGGAGAAGAGGTTTTTTATAAACTCTTAGAAGAAAGTATTCCTACACTCTTTCTTACTGCTAGTGAATCATCTGTTCCCGTCAAGAAACTAACTAAGCATGGTGAGTTCTTAGGAATTATAACGAAACCATTTAGACCAGGAGCAATCTACGGACAAATTAAAAGATTCTACAATGACAAATAAGAAAGAGTTTTCTCATGTCTACTCTCCAAAAGAGATAGATTCAACGACTTTTGAATACATAAAGAGATACTACAAGAAAAGCTCTACCCCTATTTGCTTCATGCACTTCAGTGAAAAGCCTTGTAATTTTAGAATTAAAGATCAAACACTTGTTAAAGGTGACTTCTTTGATGGCTATGAAATGGCAGAAGTCTTCTATGTCACAAGCGAGAACGACATTGAGCTTATTAAGGCATCTGACTTAAGTACTTTTAAATTTATAGCACTTCCTGACTTTTTAAAAACACAAGAAAAGACTCCTCTTACACCTGCTCTATTTCTAGATCGCGATGGAGTTATAAATGTTAATACACACTATCCACATAAGCCTCAAGAACTTCAACTGATTCAAGAAATCATTCCAATAGCAAAGCACTATGAAGAAAAAGGTTTTAAGATAATAGTTACAACCAATCAATCAGGTATAGGCCGTGGACTCTTTAAAGAAGAGGATTACCAAGCTTGTGTTAACAGAATAAATGATTTCTTTAAAGAAAATGGATTAGATATCACTGCTCACTACCATTGTCCCTATCATAGAGATGGTGTGAAAGAGTTTGCAAAAGATAGTCTTTTTCGAAAACCAAAACCTGGAATGTTTTTA